>JBNMGQ010000014.1:0-33382 GCA_050872345.1 Eubacterium sp.
ATATATTATAAACTTACTTTATATTATTTTCAATAATAAAGTTGAGTTTTGTCGATTTTTTTAAAATTTAATGTGATATATTAAAATTGAAAATAATATTATTCTATGCTAAAATTAAAGCGAGGTGATATTATGGATAATACGAATTTGTTTAACGATAAGGCCGATAATTATGTCAGTGCAAGACCAAGCTATGCACCGGCTTTGATTGACAAACTTTGTGAATATGGCTTAAACGGTGAAAAAACTGTTGCCGATATAGGCTCGGGAACAGGCATTTTTACCCGTCAGCTTTTGCAAAAAGGCGCAACGGTTTACGGCGTTGAGCTTAACGAAGAAATGCGTCAAAAAAGTATTGATGCTCTCTCAAATTACGATGAATTCATCAGCGTAAATGCAAGTGCAGAAAATACAACTTTGCCTGACAACAGCGTTGATTTTATCACCTGTGCGCAGTCGTTTCATTGGTTTGATAAGCCAAAATTTAAACTTGAAGCAAAAAGAATTTTAAAGCATAACGGCGTAGTGGCACTCATTTGGAATATGCGTGATACCGACGCTCAAAGCTTAATCGACCTTGCAAATTTGACCCAAAAACATTGCCCGAATTTTAAAGGTTTTAACGGTGGCACAAGAGTAACAATCGAAGAAATAAACACCTTTTTTGACGGTAAATATGACTATTTTGAATTTGATAATCCACTCGAATATGACCTTGATAAATTCATAAAACGCTGCCTCTCATCATCTTACGCTCCAACCGAAACCGACTCCTCATACACTCCGTATGTCAATGATGTAAAATCATTCTTTTCCAAATATAACCAAAACGGAATCTACACAATGCCAAATAAATCAGCACTTTATATTGGTAGGGTGTAAAAAAGAAAAACAACCACTAAGTTCGCTAAACTTTCAGTGGTTGTTTTTTTCTTACCCGATAGGTATAATTTCGTTAAACACAGCAGTCATTTTTTTGCTGATATTAAGGTCGATATGGAGTGAGCCGAAGTACCAGTGCATATACTGAACATTTTCCATAAGCTCCTGAAGATAGGTGTTAAGTGGGCTTATGATGATATTTTGATTAGTGCGCTGTTTAAGTATATCCTTAGCAACTGTAGGTGGTTCGTATGTCAAAATATAATTTATATTCTTTTCGGTATCTTTTATATTGCTGACGCCGTTTCTCATATCTTCGGCGCTCGGAAGTTCGTCCTCCCACCAGCTTACATTTTCTTCTCTCATATATGCGTCGTCGCTTTCGCCACCACCCATAACGAAAAAGCTTTTGCCCTCAAGTGTGAAAATTTCACCACGCATAAGATGATAAATATTATCGGCGATTTTATGAGTGTTTCCACCTTTCCATCTGTAAGGTTTATAGGAATTGAGAATGTCAAAATTTTCATGTGCGCCGTCTACAAAGCAGATGGTGTATTTTCTTTTCTTTAAAAATTCAAGATTTTTCCTTTCGTTTTTATCGTGTGGATTCCAAATAAAGCCGAAATCGCCACAAACAATAAGAATGTCTTTCTCGGTAAGCTTTGATAATTTAGGATTTTTAAAGCACGATATATCACCGTGAGTGTCACCTGTTATATAAATCATAATTTTCTCCAAAAAAATATAAATATAGTCTTTAAAAAACTTTGAAAAAATGTTAAACTAATAAAAAGTCAAACTATGTAATATAATATAATTAAATTTTAAAGGTGTCAAGTCTATGAAAAAAACACTTTGTATATTTTTATCATTAATAATGTTAATAAGCACATTTTTGTGCATTCCTTTTACTTCCGAGGCTGCTACATATAAGCCCGATAAAAAGATTTACGCCGAGGCTTATATGCTGATAAATCTTGACGACGATTCTTACCCTGTGGTTGCTCAAAAAAATATTGACGAAAGGCTTTATCCTGCGTCACTTACTAAAATAGTAACTGCTATGGTAACGCTTGAAAATGTTAAGGATTTGAGCGCAAAGACTAAAATGAGTCAGGCAGCTTACGATGCTTCGGTGGGTACAGGCGCTCAGGTAGCAGGTATTGAGGTCGGTGAAGAAATAAGCATTGATACTCTTTTGTATCTTACCATGGTTCATTCTGCTTGTGACGCTTGTGAAGTCCTTGCCGAATATGTCGGTGGTACGAAAGAAAAGTTTGTTCAAATGATGAACGACTGGGTTAAAAAGCTTGGCTGTAACGATACTAACTTCGTCAATCCGTCAGGTCTTCACGACGATAACCATTATACCACTGCCCGTGATATGTCTAAAATCACACTTGAAGCACTTAAAAATCAGGATTTTGTAAAGTATTCAACTACAACGGAATATGAGTACAAGGGTACTACTCTTCCACACACTAACCTTATGCTTCATCCGGGTTATGTGACTTATTATTATGAATATGCTCAGGGTATCAAAACAGGTTCAACCGAGCAGGCAGAGTATTGCGTTATCACAAAGGCTTCAAAGGACGGTTATAACTACCTTGCAATAGTTATGAAGTCACCACAGCAGAAGATTAAAAATCAAAGTTATCTTACAAAATGTTCATTTGTTGACGCTAAATCTCTTTTTGAATGGGCGTTTGACAGCTTAAAATATACAACTATTGTAAGTAAAGACGAGGTGCTCGGCGAAGTGCCTGTTGAAAACGGTAAAAATGCCGACAGTGTTCAGCTTGTTGCCGAAAAAGATACTAATGTTATCGTTCCTGCCGGTCTTGATAAATCAGCCGTAATTATCGATATTCCCGAAAAACCGTCAACTCTTCAGGCTCCTGTTACTAAGGGACAGAAGGTTTGCAGTGCAAATATCATTTACGGTGATGAGGTTATCGCAAGTGTTCAGCTTGTAGCAGGTGAAACGGTTGAGCTTTCAACATTTCTTAAAGTGCTTAACGCTATAAAGGCATTTTTCGGCTTGACTGTTGTTAAAATTATTCTTGTTGTTATAGTATTGGCACTTGCGCTTTATGTATATTTCTTCTTTAAGAGCCTTAATAAAAAGAAGAAAAAGCAGGCGAAAAGGCAAGCACGAGCAGACGCAAACGATAAAAAATACGGCAAGGGTCCTGACGACCTTCCACCTCCACCACGCAGAAGAAGATAAACTAATAGGTCACACCGATTCGGTGTGACCTTTGTTTTTTACCACTTATCAACAAGTCTGTTCATTGTGTTTTTAATACCGTTTGCAACACTGTTTGGATCATCCATTGTTTTGTCGTAAGCGACACGAAATACCATTACGCCACCGGCACCGGTTAAAAGTGCATATGCCGTTTTGTCACCTGCAAGGGCAGGGGAGCAAAATGTTCCTTCGTAAACTTGGTTTGCATCTTCAACCGTGTAATATTTGCTGTTCCAATAATTAGCGTCATGTAAGTAACGCCAAGATGCCCAAAACGGTGTGCTGTTTATCGGTCTGCCGTATGCTGCAATACCGATATTTATTTTGCTTATGTCTGCACCGTTGTCTTTAAACTCCTTAAGACCTTGCTCAGCCTGTTCAAGCGAACTTTGATAACCGTCGGTGTCACAACCGTCATAAGCCATAAACTGAATTTGGTCAATGCAGTCAAAAGTTTCTTTGCTCATACCAAGCCTTGAAGCAGAAAGTGCAGTTGAAATAATTGTGTCATCTTTATATGCTTTTAAATCCTTATAAAGCTTTTGAATAAAGCTGTCAAATACTTTCCAATCATCGGAATTTAACGGGTATTCCCAGTCAATATCAACGCCGTCAATGTCATACTTTTTAGCAAAATCTATAGTTTGACTTTCAATCTTTTCCCAATATTTCGCCATATATTCGTTGACATTTCCACCGAATGCACCGTCTGCAAGAGTTGTTACAATAAGCTTTACCTTGTGCTCTTTGTTAGAACGCTTGCCAATGATTTCTTTTAATGCGTCAAGCTCTTTTGCAAAATTTTCTTCGCCGTTTTCACCAAAAGTAATGTCGCCGTTTTCGTCCCATTGTACTGCTGCAAAAACGATTATTGTTGAATACACATCATAGAATTTTGCATAAGTTTTGACATATTCGTCGCCTTTTTTGAGTATCTGCGTCGGTACATCACCGTCAAGCCTTTGATAAGCAGTTACTTCAAAATTTTTGGCATCGTGTTTCTTTTCGTTGTAAAGTTTGAGCGATTTTATTTTAACCGGTACCGTGTTATCTCTGAATTTGTCAATCGAAAGTCTTACAGTGTCGGTAGTAACATTGTCAAAAGAGCAAAGCTTTAACGATTGGATTTTTTCGCTTTGGTAAACAGTTTTCCATTCATCACCGACTTTTGCCTGAAGTCTGAAGTATTGCGCCTGATTTCCAAGTTCTTCAATAACTGCCGTGTTAAATGTTTCGACCTTTTTAAGCTTAATTTCGACTACGGCGTTGTTTACATCATCATAACCCTTTTTAGGTCCACGGTTCGGTGACTGTGCGCTCCAGCATTTGTTTGAATCGTCAAGCAAATTTTCTGCGTCTTCTTTTTCGTTGCTTGCAAGACTTTCAAATGTGATTTTTGCACCGTCTAAAATGTTTTCTGACGAAAATGCAGGCTTAATAAAATCATCTGTTGTGCTTGTGGAAAATTTAGGACTTGCAAAATATACCATGGAAGATATAATCGAGCAGATAATAACCGAACAGATTATTGCTTTAACGCTTTGCTTTTTGCCTTTGGTAAATACTAATACAAGAGCAAAGCCACAACCGAGTGCCAAATATACTAATTTGTTTGATATTGCGTTAAGTGCAGTATTTATCTTCTGTAGAGTAATTCCACTGTCTATTCCGAAAAGTAAAATTATTGTGTAAATAAATGTTATTACGGAAAGAATTGCAAATATTAAATGGATAATATTCAGTGTCTTTAAATTTTCTTTGTCATTTCCACGATATGCATAAATGAAAAGGCAAATTAAATTTACTGCCGTGCATATGCCTGTAAGAATTAAAAATGCAGGAATGAATTTTTCACCGAGTGGATAACCTTCTGCTATCCAGCCGTATGACCAGTCTGCACTTTTAAATGCAAGTATTGAAAAAAGCGAAAATATAAAAAATATGTACGCTCCGACTTTTGAATGGATTTTAGAACTTATTTTATTTATTGTTATCATTTCGTACTCCTCATTATTTTGACTTGATAAGGCTTACTCTGCCTGAAAAATCAGATACAACAGTGTCACCGTTATAATCTGCAACACTGCCAAATATCGGCGCACCTATATTATTTTTACTGATAATATTACCGTTTTCGTCAATCTCGTAAAGATAACCGTCCGACGCACCGAAGAGAAGATTTTTACCGTCAAAACTTTGGACGAGTGTCGGCTCAACAGTTTGAGCGTTATTGTTAGTGTAAGGCGCAGTGTAAATCAAATCCTTGCCTACCTTAACTTCCTTGATGATTTCTTTCTTATCAAGGTCAAAAATCACCAAGCCAGTTGTAGCAGTCGGAATAAATGCTTTGTTATTTCTAATGTACGGTTTTGCACTTGAAGAAAAGTTGTATTTGCCGTCGTAATCTTTCTTCGTTGTGATTTCACCCGATGATAAATCAACAATAATAATTGCGTCGCTGTCGGCAACAAGCAAGCTTTTTTCATTGATTTGAACCGGTGTTGACGAACGGAAACGAATGTCCTCATCCTTGTTTTCCCAAAGCTGTTTACCGGTTTTCTTGTCGAGTGCAACGAGTGCGTCCCAATGCGAATTGACAATTAATTTGTCGTCAATAACGATAAATTCGGCAGGTGAACATTCGCCATAACCTCTTTCGTTTTCCCAAACTACTTCGCCACTGTCGTATTTAAGTGCTGTAATGCACGCCGGACTGCCTGCATAAATTATATCTTTGTCAACGCAAATGCCTGTGCTTGTGTTAAGATTTGTGCTCAGATTAACTTTCTTTTTCCAAACCTCTTTGCCGTCATTTTTGTTTAAACAGTATACATTGCCGTCGCAGTCTTGCGCAATTAATCTGTCACTGTATACAATGATATTATTTTTAACGGAATTTTCGGTTTTGTATTTCCAAATGATACTTCCGTTTTCAGCATTTAAGCAGTAAATACCACAGTTTCTCGGATAATCTTCATCAACGGTTGCAACATAAACATTGTCGTTTTCTACAACCGTGTCGCAGAATAAAACATTACCGTCAAGCTGAGTACTCCACTTTGCATTATCTGTTTTGCCGACAGGTTTATCAAAATTGTAATAGTGCATATCGGTTGTAACAGTGCCGTCTTTTGCAATGTTAATCATTCTTGCGCCACTGACAGATGAATCAATGCCACCACAATCCGGACGGGCAGTGCTGATACTTAAAATTCCGTCATTGTCCTTAATATAATTGTAATGGTAGTGACCGAATACCCACGCAATAAGATTATGCTTTTTCAAATCAAGCTCTTTTCTGTCAAACTTGATAACATAATCGTCATTCGGTGGCGTTGTGTGATTGAACATAACGATTTTCATATTTTCGTCAGTGTTTTTCAAATCGTTTTCAAGCCAGCGCCAACGGTCGTTTTTGTTGTAGCCTGATTTGTAATCACTGCCGTTTTGAAACGGCGTAACGATGTAGTGAACATTGCCCACTTCAAACGAATACCAAACAGGGCCGTATAAGCTTTCAAAAAGTTCTTCGCCGTATTTACCGTCAACATAGTCGTGGTTGCCGATAATGTACTTGACCGGCAAACCCATATTTTCGCTGTTCATATCCTTGATATGCCTTTTAAGACCGTCCTCGTAGCATATGTCACCTGTGTGAATTAAAAATGCAGGCTTCTCTTTTTTTACGGTATCTTTAAGGAAATTTATCCATTCACCGACACCGTCTTTTCCTATTTCAGTGTCGGAAATTTGAAGGAAACTGTGCGCTTCACCGGCTTTAATGTTTGATTTTTTAAGCTTAAAATCATATCCGTCGTGCTTCTTTTTGTCAGCCGAAATGTAATATTTTTCGGCAGTGTAGCCGGAAGGTGTTGTAATAGTTATAAACCTTGTTTTTCTGTATCCTTTAAGCTCGAAGCTTCCGTCTTTATCTGTTTTTATAACATTTCTTCCGTCGGATACACTTACATTTTCGACCCCTTTTCCGTTATATGTAACCTTGCCCGAAAAGGGTCCTGTATGTGTCAGCGAAATAATAATTATAACTGCAATTATCGCAATTAAAATAGGTGTTAAAATGATTGGTAAAAGTGTTTTCTTGCTCATAAATTTATTCCCCTTATATTTTATATGTTGGCATATTTAACAGTTTTTGCTGTGTGATACGCCGATTATATATTAATATTATACAACAGCTTTGTTCATAAATCAACAACATAAATACAGTCTGTTTTTTATGTTTTTTATGTAAATTTATTTTTGACAAATGTATAAAATAATGGTATAATATTTAGCAAATTAAGAAAGGTTTAGGTGATTATTGTGAAAAAAATATCAAGTATAATTTTGGCTTTAATGATGATTGTTGCAAGTACATTCGTTGCTCCTTGCGCATACGCCGATTTGATTGCTCAAACACCTCCTGAAAAAACAACTGCTCTTAAGCTTGACGGCAGTTGGAGTGAAGAAATGGACCACAGACTTTTAATTAATTCTGACGATTGGTACTCATTTCATATTGATAAGCAGGGTAAACTTAACCTTAAAATGAAAACGGATGACGCTCTCGAAGTCAGAATTTATAAGACAACCGATATGAAAAATGAGGTTGTAGCATATATTCTTAAGGACTTTACGGAAGCTTCTAAAACAGAATCCAAAAACATAATGCTTTTGGCAGGTGACTATTATGTTAAGGCTGTCAGCAAGGGCAAATATTCACTTTGTGCCACATTCGGTGGTAACAGCTATGTAAATCCACAACAGCTTACACTCGGCAATGCTGCATCAGGCTTGGCAGCAGGTGACGATGACCCTTATTGGTATCAGTTCAATATTACAAGTGGCAATAAGTACCGTGTAAGCATAATGTCTTACGGCAGTGTTCAGCTTGAAATTTATACACCTGACCGTGCAACAAAGCTTGATACTCTTTATGTTTGGGGCGACGGCTCGGCGCCTCTTACAACAATTAAGGATATTGATTTTTCGGCAGGCTCTTATATTATCAAGGTCGTTTCCTCAAGCGAGTATGCGCTTGCAGTAACTCCTTTTTCACCTGATATTTGCAGTCATATTTACACTGTTCAATATGTTCCTTCAACTTATTTTGACAACGGCTATACTTTGCACACTTGTACAATTTGCGGCTATTCATATAAGGGCGAAGTTCAGGGCAAAAAGACTCTTAAAACACCTAAGTTTTACACCCTTAAATCAGGCAAGAAGAAAATTACCGTAAGCAATTCTCAAATCAACGCTGTAACAGGTTATCAAATTAAGGTTTCTACAAGTAAGAAGTTTACTAAAAAGACAACAAAAACTTTGAACTTCAAAAAGTCTAAATATACAGTTAAAAAGCTTAAGGCAAACAAAAAATATTATGTTAAAGTCAGAGCATATAAAACACAGGGTGGAAAGACTGTATATTCATCTTGGAGCAAGGTGAAAACAGTTAAAACAAAATAAGATTTTAGGCAGGAATGTATACTTTATGCGTTCCTGCTTTTTTATATAATTTAAAAAAATTTAATTTTTGTATTGAAATTTTTTTACTTATAATGTAATATAATATAAATTAATATAATACGAGTCAGTGATTTCTTTAAACGAATGTAAATTATTGGCACACTTTCTTGGAGTTGTGTATGGAAAAAATCACAGGAAAAAATAATGAAATAGTAAAGGGCATTAAAAAA
The DNA here is from genome assembly GCA_050872345.1 of Eubacterium sp. Lineage (GTDB taxonomy): Bacteria > Bacillota > Clostridia > Oscillospirales > Acutalibacteraceae > Eubacterium_R. The sequence goes on from JBNMGQ010000014.1 coordinate 8,839, forward strand.
CTCTTTACCTCTTCCAAGGAGCGTAGGGCGAAAGGACTGTTTGTTCTTGAAGGGGCAAGGTTGGTTTTTGATGCCCTTAATTCGTCCTATGAGGTTGAAACTTTTTTGATAAGTGAAAACGCTTTTGAAAAGTATAAGGACGAATCGCTTCAGATGAAGGAAAAAAGCAAATACTCATATTTCATTTCAAACGACATAGCGCAAAAGCTAAGCGAAACTAAAAGTACGCAGGGTGTGTTTGCTGTTTGCAGAATGAAAAATGATGGCGTATCGCTTGAGCCTGATAAAAAGTATATTGCGCTTGACAATGTTCAGGACCCGGGTAACCTCGGTACTATAATACGAACGAGCGAAGCACTCGGTATTGACGGCGTGCTTGTCGGTGGTGGATGCGATATATATAATCCAAAGGTGCTCAGAGCGTCCATGGGTTCCGTGCTTAGGGCAAATGTATACGAAAGCGACAGTTTGATACCACTTCTTGAAAAAGCGAAAAAGCTTGGTATAAAAATATATGCCACCTCGCCTGACGGCAGTGCTAAAAAAATAACCGAAGTTGACTTTGGCAAATCTGCCATATGCGTTATCGGCAACGAAGCAAACGGCGTCAGCGACGAAGTGTTCAAAATAAGCGATGAAAAAATAACTATTCCTATGCTTGGCAGAGCCGAAAGCCTTAATGCAAGTGTTGCATCATCAATAACAATGTGGGAGATGTTAAGATGAGTGAAAATGCTAAATATTGGATATGGCTTCAAAATGCGCTTGGATATTCTGCAAAGATAAGTAAGATTATTGAAGAGTTCAAGTCTGCCAAAGGCTTGTATGAAGCAGGTGAGCTTGAATGGAAAATGTCAAGCTTGTTAACTGCAAATCAGGTTAAAAAGCTTGCAGAAACAAATTTGAACGAAAGTGAAGAAGTAATCTTTACCTGCAAGGAAAACAATTGGCAGATAATCGACTATGAGGATAAAGAATATCCGAGAAGATTGAAAGAAATTATCGACCCACCGTCCGTGCTTTATGTTGACGGTGTTTTGCCTGATATTGACCATATCGTCACAATCGGTATTGTCGGCACAAGAAAAGCAAGCGAATATTCGGTTAAAGCCACTCATATCCTGGCAAAAGGTATTACCGAAGCAGGTGCTTTGGTTGTAAGTGGCGGAGCACTCGGTATTGATACTTACGCCCATAAAGGTGCAATTTCTGCCGGTGGCAGGACTGTGGCAGTTTTGGGTAACGGCTTGGGTGCTAAGTATTTAAAACAAAATGAATCGCTTAGAAATGTTATTTCTCAAAACGGTGCGCTTATTACGGAATTTCAACCTTTTACCCCTGCAACGAAAACGACTTTTCCATTGAGGAACAGAATCATCAGTGGTCTTTCACTCGGTATAGTTGTTGTTGAAGCAGGTGTTAAGAGTGGCAGTCTTATTACGGCTAATTTGGCTTTGAGCCAAAACCGTGATGTTTATGCCGTTCCGAGTTCGATTATGGCAAGTGAATTTGCCGGAACGAATAAGCTTATTGCCGACGGAGCAAAGATTGCGCTTGACCCTATAAGTATTCTTCAGGATTACGCAAGCGATTATGAGGATACACTTGATTTAACCAATATCAGGTCGTCTGTTGAGATTATGCTTGACTCTTCCGAGCAAAATCTTGATTTAACCGATATTAAGAAAAAGAGCAGTAAGGAGCTTAATTCAAAGCCTACTGCAGAAAATAATAAAGTTGATAAAAAATATTCATTTGAAAATTTGGAGCAGGGCAGAAAGCATAGGCTTGATGTCGAGTCGAAAGTCTTAGAACTTACCGGTGACAACAAAAAAGTTTATGACTGCTTAAGTGATGAATTTATGAATATTGATGATATAATTGAAAAAGTTGATATTCCACCTGCAAAGGTGTTGTCGGCTTTGTCTTATCTTGAAATTATTAAAGTAATAGAAAGTGCCTCGGGTAAGAGGTTTAAGCTTTCCTGAAAGGAATAAAATATGTCTAAATTAGTAATTGTGGAGTCACCTGCAAAGGCAAAGAACATTAAGGGCTATCTCGGCCGTGGATATGATGTCATAGCTTCTATGGGTCATGTCAGGGATTTGCCGGCAGCAAGGCTCAGCGTTGATATTGCACACGATTTTGAACCTAAATATGCAGTAATAAAAGGAAAGGAAAACTTCGTTAAGGACCTTAAGAAAAAGGCTGACGCAGCAGACTATGTCTATCTCGCAACTGACCCCGATCGTGAAGGGGAAGCTATTTCTTGGCACCTTGCAACTCTTTTGGGTCTTGACCTTAAGGATAAAAACAGAGTTACCTTTAATGAAATTACAAAAAACGGTGTAAAAAACGGTATGGCTGCACCAAGGCAAATTGACATTGACCTTGTTGACGCACAGCAGGCTCGCCGTATTCTTGACCGTCTTATCGGTTATAAGCTTTCACCGTTCATTTCTCAAAAAATCAGAAGGGGTCTTTCAGCCGGTCGTGTTCAGTCTGTAGCACTCAGACTTATAGTTGACAGGGAAGAGGAAATCCGTGCTTTCAAGGCAGAAGAATATTGGTCAATCGACGCTAAGTTTACCAACCCACCTGAAAGAAAAGTTTTCTCGGCTGCTCTTTCAAGTAAAAACGGTGAGAAAATTAAGATTGAAAATAAAGAAAGCAGTGATTCGGTTTTAGCTGACCTTGAAGATGCAACTTATACAGTTAAAAGCGTTAAGAAGGGCAGCAGGAAGAAAAATCCTACTCCACCTTTCATTACTTCTACTCTTCAGCAGGAAGCGTCAAGGCGCTTGTCTTTCCAAGCAAGAAGAACTATGAAAGCTGCGCAGGAACTTTATGAAGGTGTTGAAGCCGGTGACCTCGGCACTGTCGGTCTTATCACTTATATGAGAACCGACTCACTTCGTATCTCCGAAGAAGCAAGGGCAGCAGGTAATGAATTTATTACCGAAACCTACGGCGAAAAGTATCTTCCTAAAAAGCCGAGATACTTTAAATCAAAGAGTAATATTCAAGACGGTCACGAAGCTATCAGACCTTCAATGCCTAAGGTTACACCTGACTCGGTTAAGCCTTATCTTACTTCTGACCAGTATAAAATTTATAAGCTTGTATGGGAAAGGTTTATTGCTTCTCTTATGGAATCTTGCTTGCAGGAAACTATGAAGATTGAAATTGAAGCTAAGGACTACATTTTCACAGCAACAGGCTATACAGTTAAATTTGACGGTTTTACAAAGCTTTATGAGGAAAAGGTTGACGAGGAAAAGAGTGACTCTGCGTCACCACTCCCTGCTATGAAGGAGGGTGACGAGCTTAAGCTTAAGAGCATTTTGGGCAATCAGCACTTCACTCAGCCACCTGCAAGGTACACCGAAGCTTCTCTTACAAAAGCGCTTGAGGAAAACGGTGTCGGCAGACCTTCAACTTATGTAACTATCACTTCAACTATTTTAAACCGTGAATATGTTAAGCGTGAGGGCAAGCAGTTTGTACCGACCGAACTCGGCGAAGCTGTTACAAATCTTCTTAAAGAGAGAATGCCTAATATCGTTAATGTTAAATATACTTCCAAGATGGAAGCTGACCTTGATAAAATCGACAGTGGCGAAAAGAATTATAAGGATATGATTCGCCTTTACTATGACGATTTTGAAAAGCCACTTGAAAAGGCTAAAGAGGAAATGCAGGGCGTTAAGATTAAACTTAAGGAAGAGGAAACTGATGAAATCTGCGAAAAGTGTGGCAGAAATATGGTTATCAAAGTCGGCAGATTCGGTAAATTCCTTGCTTGCCCGGGCTATCCTGAATGTAAAAATACAAAGCCACTTATCTTTAGGACTAAGGCAAAATGTCCTGAATGTGGTGGTGATGTAATTGAAAAGAAAACTAAGAAGGGTACTTCTTTCTACGGTTGCTCAAATTATCCTAATTGTAACTTTATGACTTGGGACCAGCCGAGTGACGAGGTTTGTCCAAGATGTGGCAAATCACTCTTTAAGCGCAGAGGTAATGTTCTTTATTGCCCTGATACAGAAGGTTGTGGTTTTACCAAGCCTGCACCGAGGAAGAAGAAAACAGACGAATAATATATGAAATTTAAAGTTATAGGTGCCGGTCTTGCCGGTGTTGAAGCTGCTTGGCAAATTGCAAATAAAGGCTATAAGGTTTCACTTTATGAAATGAAACCGATTAAGCACAGCGAGGCTCATAAGTCCGATTTGTTTTGTGAGCTTGTTTGCTCAAATTCACTTAAGGCTTCAAGAATAGAAAGTGCAGCAGGACTTCTTAAAGAAGAAATGGCAAGGCTCGGTTCACTTACAGTTCCTATTGCAAGGAGTGTAAGCGTTCCTGCCGGTGGTGCACTTGCAGTTGACAGAAATTTGTTTTCTCAGGCTGTTACGGATAAAATCAAATCTCATCCTAATATTGAAGTTATCAACGAGGTCGTTGAAAAACTCGAACTTGACGACGATACAATAACTATAGTTGCAACAGGTCCTCTGACAGACGGCAAGCTTGCAGAAAGTATCAGCAATATTACAGGTGATTATCTTTCGTTTTATGACGCTGCTGCTCCTATTGTTATGGCTGACAGTGTTGATATGACTAAAGCGTTCGGCGCATCAAGATATGAGCGTGGTGGCGACGATGACTATATCAATTGTCCGTTTAATAAGGCTGAATATGAAAACTTCATAAATGAACTTGTTAATGCCGAGGGCGCAGTCGTTCACGATTTTGATGTGTACGAGGGTTGTATGCCAATTGAAAAGCTTGCAAAAAGAGGACTTGACGCTCCACGCTTCGGTCCTATGAAGCCGGTCGGTTTGGTTGACCCTAATACGGGTCACAGGCCTTGGGCGTGCGTTCAACTTAGAAGAGAAAATTCAAAGGGCACTATGTTTAACTTAGTCGGCTTTCAAACCAATCTTAAGTTCGGTGAGCAAAAACGAGTTTTCTCAATGATACCGGGTCTTGAAAATGCACAGTTTGTGCGCTACGGTGTTATGCACAGAAATTCGTTTCTTAATTCTCCTACACTTCTCAACAGTGATTTCAGCCTTAGAACTAATCCTAATCTTTTCTTTGCAGGCCAGATTACCGGTGTTGAGGGATATATGGAAAGTGCTTCAAGTGGTATTATCGCAGGTATAAACGCAGTCAGAAAAGCAGAAGGTAAGCCATCTTTTGTACCGAGTGATTTAACTATGATAGGTGCTCTTTGCGATTATATCAGCGATGAAAGCGTTAAAAACTTTCAGCCTATGGGCGCTAACTTCGGTGTGCTCCCTGCAATTGAACCTAAAATCAGAGATAAAAAGGAACGCTATATGGCTCTTGCCAATCGTGCTCTTGAAAGCCTTGATAATAAAATGAAAGAATTATAAATTGAAAGGTGAGTGAATATTATGTCAAAGCAAAAAAGAATAATCATTGACGCTATGGGTGGCGATAATGCACCTCTTGAAATAATCAAGGGCACTCTTTTAGCTAAAAAAGAATATGATATTACTCCTATACTTGTAGGAGATGAAAATGCAATTAATAAGTGTTGCAAAGATAATAATATTTCACTCGACGGAATAAAAACAGTTAATTCAAATTCGGTTATTACAATGCACGACGACGCAAAATGTGTGCTTAAAGAAAAAGCTGATTCGTCAATGGCGATAGGCTTTAAACTCCTCAATGAAAATGAGGGCGACGCATTTGTCAGTGCCGGTAATACGGGCTGTGTAACAGTCGGCGCAACTTTGATTACTAAAAGAATTAAAGGCATTAAACGACCTGCAATTGCTTCGGTTATGCCGAGTGCCGACAAACCGTTTCTTCTTATGGATTGTGGCGCTAACAGTGAGTGCCGTGCCGAATTTCTTTATCAGTTCGGCGAAATGGGAAGCCTTTATATGGAAAAGATTATGAAGGTGAAAAATCCGAGTGTTGCGCTTGCAAATAACGGCGAGGAAAGTACTAAGGGTACACCTATGGTTAAGGAAGCTTATCAGCTTATGAAAGGGGCACCGTATAATTTTATCGGCAATATCGAGGGTAGGCAAATTCCTTTCGGTGACGCCGATGTAGTTGTTGCAGACGGTTTTACCGGTAACCTTATATTAAAAATGTATGAGGGTGTTGCCAAGGTTTTGATGAACGGATTTAAAAATGCTTTTATGAAAAATCCTATTTCAAAGCTTTCCTATCTTGGCGTAAAATCAGGTATTAATGATATGAAAACTCAGTTTGACTATAAGGAATACGGTGGCGCAGTTATGCTCGGTGTTAAAAAGCCGGTTATCAAAGCGCATGGCTCAGCCGACGCAAGAACTTTTAAAAACGCTATCAAACAGGCAGTTTGGTTTATAGAAAACGATTTGATTCCTGCTATGGAATCTGAATTTAAAGCAAAAACACAAGAGGCTTAAAATTATATTATGACAGTATTAGAAGAAAAAATAGGATATAAATTTAAAAACAGGCAGTTTCTTATGGAAGCGCTTACTCATTCTTCATTTGCAAACGAAAGGCACGGCAAAGTTAAATGTAACGAGAGAATGGAATTTTTAGGCGATGCAGTTCTTTCGATAATATCGGCTAATTTTCTTTTCCATCGTTTTCCCGATATGCCTGAGGGTGATTTGTCAAAGCTTCGTTCGTCGCTCGTTTGTACAGCGTCGCTTTCCGATTTTGCAAGGCAAATCTCGCTCGGTGATGCGCTTTTTCTCGGCAAGGGTGAGTCTAATACAGGTGGCGCAGACAGACCGTCAATCCTTGAAAATGCCTTTGAAGCTTTGATAGCTGCAATTTATCTTGACGGTGGTATGGAAAGTGCCGAAAAGTTTGTGCTTTCGTTTTTGAAACCTGCCGTTGAAACTCATCATATCAATTTTAAAGATTATAAAACTACCCTTCAGGAGGTAGTTCAGCAAAATCCTGACGAAAATGTCAACTATGTTTTGACAGGCGAAAAGGGTCCGGACCACAACAAAACTTTTGAAGTTGAAGTTCATCTTAATTCAAATGTTATCGGTAAGGGCGAAGGCAGAAGTAAAAAGAGTGCCGAGCAGGCTGCTGCAAGAGAGGCACTTAAGCTTATGGGTATAATATGAAAAAAGGTAATATAAGTATATTCGTTCCTCATAAGGGTTGTCCGTGTCAGTGCTCGTTTTGTAATCAAAAAACAATAACGGGTAAGAGCGTTCAGCCAACAGGTGAGGATGTTGATAAAGCAGTTCAAACAGCCTTGAAGCATAAGGGTTATGATTATGAAATCGCATTTTTCGGTGGCTCGTTTACTGCTATTGAAAGGGAATATATGCTGACTCTTTTAAAGTCGGCTTATAAATATATAAAATCAGGTGAAGTATCCGGTATTCGTATTTCAACAAGACCGGACTTCATTGATGATGAAATTTTAACACTTCTTAAAGAGTACGGTGTCACAAGTATTGAACTCGGTGCACAAAGTATGGATGACGAAGTGCTTGAAGCTAACAGAAGAGGGCACACAAGCGAAGATGTAATAAATGCGTCAAATCTTATTAAGTCTTACGGCTTTGAACTCGGTCTTCAAATGATGACCGGTCTTTATAAGGACACTGAAGAAAAGGCAATTCAAACTGCCAAAAAGATTATTTCGCTTAAACCTAGCACGGTTAGGATTTATCCGACTGTTGTTTTAAAAGATACATATTTGGCAGATTTATATTTAAAGGGTGAATATGAACCTTTAAATGCCGATGACTCGGCAGAACTTTGCGCAAAGCTTGTACCTCTTTTTGAAAATGCAGGTGTAAAGATTATCAGGCTCGGTCTTCATTCGAGTGAGGATATTAAAAAAAATATGCTTGCAGGTGGTTTTCACGACTCTTTCGGTGAGCTTGTTAAATCACGAATAATGGTTAATAAAATTCTTTCTCTTCCACCTGCTGATTATGAAGTGTCGGTCAATTCAAAGTCACTTTCTAAGCTTAAGGGTAATAAAAAATCAAACATTTATCTTTTGATTGAGAGAGGATATAATATAAAAATTGTTATCAACAACGACCTTGCTGTTGATGAATTGGAGATAAAATAATGGTATTAAAAACACTTGAAATACAAGGCTTTAAGTCTTTTCCCGATAAAACGGCGCTTAACTTCGGTAAGGGTATCACTGCCGTTGTAGGTCCTAACGGTTCGGGTAAAAGTAATATTTCGGATGCCGTTCGTTGGGTTTTGGGTGAAACGAGTTCAAAATCACTTCGTGGTTCTAAGATGGAGGATGTCATTTTCGGTGGTACCTCTGCCCGTAAGCCACTCGGTTTTGCTCAGGTTCAGCTTACCCTTGACAATACCGACGGCTCGCTTAAGGATAAGGGCGATATTGTAACCGTTTCAAGAAGATACTATCGTTCGGGCGATAGTGAATATAAAATCGACGGCGAAAATGTAAGAGCAAGGGATATTAGGGAACTGTTTATGGATACAGGTCTCGGCTCTGACGGTTATTCTATGGTAGGTCAGGGTAAAATCGACTCTATCATTTCGCAGAAAAATGAGGACAGGCGTGAGCTTTTTGAGGAAGCTGCCGGTATTTCTCTTTTCCGTCATAAAAGAAAAGACGCTACCCGTCGTCTTGATCAGGCACAGGAAAATTTAGTCAGACTTCTTGACATTTTGGGCGAACTTGAAAGCCGTGTTGAACCACTTAGAAAGCAAAGTGAAAAGGCACAGAAGTTTATTACACTTTCCGACGAAAAGAAAACTCTTGAAATCGGCGTTTGGGTAAATAAAATTAATCGTTTTACAAATGAACTTCGTGAGCAGGAGCATAAGATTGACGCTGCAAACGCATCTTATGATATTTGCGAAAAGGAACTTAAAGAGATAGAAGAAGAGATTGAAGAAATTGCTCAAAAAACAGTTTCAATCAATACTCAAATCGAGCAGATAAGAGCAGGCTCAAAAGCATATGAGGAGGAAGCACTTCGTAAAGACGGTGAAGCTTCCGTTCTTGAAACTACTCTTAATCATAATAACGAAACCATTGAAAGACTTAGAAATGATATAGGCGATGTCGATAACACTAACCTTTCAATCGACGCTCAAATTGAGGAAAAGAATGAGTTTATAGCTAAAAGCGAAAAGGATATTGAACTTAAAAAGCAGGAACTCAATGCCGTTACGGATGAAATGAATAATCTTCTTTCATCTAACGAAGAATTTTCAAAGCTTACTGTTGAACTTAATCAAAACATTACGGCTTTAACTCTTAAGCTTTCCGATTGTCGAGTTAAGTGCTCGCAGGCTTTGACTTCTGCCGAGCAGATTAAATCAAGGCAAAGCGTTGTTGATGAGTCAATCAGTCAAGGCAAATCCGACCTTGAAGAAATTGAAAATAAAAAGAATGACAGTGAGCAAAAGCTTAATGACTTGCAGGCAAGAATTGACGAAAACAATAACTCAATGCAAGGCTATAAAATTAAGCTTCAAACTAAAACAGATAAAGCCGATAAGCTTAAGGCTGAGCTTGAAAAGGCAAATGCCGAGTTTAACCAAAAGCAGCAAAAGGCAAGGATGCTTCTTGACCTTGAAAAGAATATGGAGGGCTTTTCCGGTGCAGTTAAAGCTGTTATGAAGCAGGCGCAAAGCAAGGCGCTTTCAGGTATTCACGGTCCGTTGTCATCCCTTATCACTGTTGATAACGAGTACAGCGTTGCCGTTGAGGTTGCACTCGGTGCTGCAATGCAAAATATTGTTGTAGGAAATGAGGCAGACGCTAAGCGTGCTATTTATTATCTTAAAAATAACCGTGTCGGCAGGGCAACATTTTTACCTATATCGGCTATTAAACCGAGGAATCTTGACGAAAGAGGTCTTGACGATAACCTTGGATTTGTAGCAGTTGCCAGCGATCTTGTGGAATGTAAGAATGAATACAAAAATATCATTTCAAATCTTCTCGGTCGTGTAGTTATTGTTGAAGATATGGACTGCGCAATCGGTATTGCAAAAAGGTATTCAAATCGATTTAAGATAGTTACCGTTGACGGTCAGGTTATTAATCCGGGTGGTTCAATGACCGGTGGTTCGCAGTCAAGGGGCGCAGGTATTCTTTCAAGGGGTAATATGATTGATGAACTTAATGTTCAGGCAAAGGAACTTGAAAAGACTTGCGAAGATATTAAAGCAAAGTATAAAACTGCTCTTGAGGAAGCTAACTTTGCTCTTGCCGAACTTCAGGGCGCCAAAGCAGATTTGCAACAGGCTAAGGAAGAATTTATCAGGGCACAGGGCGAGCATAAACTTGTGTCCGAAAAGTATGATTTGCTTTCATCTCAGCTTAATATTCTTGTTGATGAAAAGAATAATTCAAAATCACGAATTGAAGAATTTGAAGCAGAAGCTAAGAGCAGTGAAGATAAAATCAAAGAAATTGAAAATGAAATTAAACTTAAGGAAAGCGAACTTGAAAAGACAAGTGGTAACGCAAGCGAACTTAATGCTAAGCGTGACGAGTACAGAGCCAAGAGCGAACAAATTAATCTTGAACTTGTAACTCTTGCCAAGGATAACGAAGCTGCCAAACTTTCTGTCGAAGAACTTAATTTCAGGAAAAATTCACAGTCCGACAGAGTTAAGACTATTGAGGACGAAATCAGCCAGATTGAGGAAAGAAACAAAACTCTTCTCATTTCAATTAACGAGATTAAGGCACAGGCTAATGACCTTAGGATTAAGGCTGAGCAGTCAAATAATGATGTAAGCGACCAAATCAATCAGCGAAACGAACTTGAAAAAAGGACTACCGAACTTAGAAGCGAAGAAAAGGTTAAAAACCAAGACCGTGAAAAGCTTTCGGGTTCAATCGTTCGTCTTGATGAAAGAAAGCTTGCAATGAAAAAAGAATATGACGAGCTTAACGATATGCTCTTTGAACAGTATGAACTTACAAAGCACGAAGCCGAAGCACTTAATATTCAAATCGACGATATGTCTGAAGCAAAGCGCAGACTTCACGAAATTAAGGTGGCTATCAAAGGCTTAGGCTCAATCAATGTAGGCGCTATTGAGGAATATAAGGAAGTAAGCGAAAGATATACTTTCCTTAAAGAGCAAATCGGCGATGTCGAAAAATCAAAGAATGAACTTTTGAAGATTATTGAAGATTTGACTTCTTCCATGAGTGAAAAATTCCTCAGCCAGTTTAAGAAAATCAACGAGGAATTTAAGGTTTGCTTTGCTGATTTCTTCGGTGGAGGTAAGGGCGAACTTGTTCTCGAACAGCCTGACAATTGCCTTGAATCACCTATTGAAATCAGGATTCAGCCACCCGGAAAGTCGGTTCAAAATATTAACCTTTTCTCAGGTGGTGAAAAGTCACTTGCTGCTATGGCACTTCTTTTCAGCGTACTTAAGGTTCAGCCGGCACCGTTCTGCATTTATGATGAGGTTGAGGCTGCTCTTGACGATGTCAATGTTGAAAGATTTGCAAAATATATGCGCAAAATGACTGATAAAACTCAGTTTATTTCAATCACACATAGGCGTGGTACTATGGAAGAGGCAGATGTGCTTTACGGTGTCACAATGCAGGAAAAGGGTGTTTCAAAACTTATTGAACTTCAAACAGCTGAGCTTGCTGCTAAAATGGGACTTGAGTAAACAGTTATTCAAATATAAACAGTGCAAGTGATTTACTCTTGCTGTAATATAATGTAATAATATAAAGGAAGATATAAATATGGGTATTTTTTCTGTATTCAAAAAAGGACTCAAAAAAACAAGGGATGAAGGTATCACTGCTCAAATCGATGAGGTAGTTGAATCTTATGAAAAAATCACTCCTGAGTTTTTTGACGAACTTGAGGAAATTCTTATTATGGGTGATGTCGGTATGCCGACAGCCGAAAGAATTATTCGTGATTTAAAAAGCAAGATTGAAAACGATAAGGTCGACGATGTCCGTCAGGTTCGTGAAATTATGAAGGATATTGTTTCCGGTATCGTTTGGGGTGGTAGTTATTTAAGACTTCGTACCAAGCCGTCCGTTATCCTTGTTATCGGTGTTAACGGCGTAGGTAAAACAACCACTATCGGTAAGCTTGCTTTAAGACTTAAGGAACAGGGTAGGTCTGTTATTTTAGGCGCTGCCGATACTTTCCGTGCAGCAGCTATTGAGCAACTTCAGGTTTGGGCTGACAGAGCAGATGTTGACCTTATTAAGCACGGTGAAGGCTCTGACCCTGCATCTGTTGTTTATGATACTATCCAAGCCGGTAAGGCAAGAAACAGTGATGTAATCATTATCGACACAGCAGGCAGACTTCATAATAAGAAAAATCTTATGGACGAACTTAATAAAATCAGCCGTGTAATTGAGCGTGAACTTCCTGACGCATCAAAGGAAATATTGCTTGTTCTTGACGCTACTACAGGTCAAAATGCCGTAAATCAGGCTAAGGACTTTAAGGAAGCAGCAGGCATTACCGGTATTGTACTTACAAAACTTGACGGTACTGCCAAGGGTGGCGTGGTTCTCGCTATCAACAACGAACTTGATGTTCCTGTTAAGTTTGTCGGTGTCGGTGAAAAGATTGACGATTTACAGCCGTTTGACGCAGACGCTTTTGCAGCAGGTCTTTTTGATGCCAAAGTGCCTGATGACGATAAGGAAATTACAGATTTTGTTATGCACGAAGATGCACAAGATGATGAAAATAAGGAGTAAATATGGACTTTATTCTTGCAACCAATAATATGAAAAAACTTGCTGAAATGCAACGCATTTTGTCACCTCTCGGTATTAATGTTGTAACGGCAAAAATGCTCGGTACAACTCTTGAAGAGGTTGAAGAAGACGGTCAAACATTTGAAGATAACGCAAAGCTTAAGGCTGTTGCTGCCTGCAAGCAGATGAATATGCCTGCCATTGCAGACGACTCAGGTCTTTGCGTTGATTATCTTGACGGTGCACCGGGTATCTTTTCTGCCCGTTTTGCAGGTGAGCACGGTAATGATGAAAAAAATAATGACCTTCTGATTCAAAAGCTTGAAGGTGTACCGATTGAAAAAAGAGGTGCTCATTATGTTTGTGCCATTTGTTGTGAATTTCCTGACGGAAAAGAAATTATCGTCAGGGGTGAATGTCACGGTGTAATCGGCTTTGAGCGTGACGGCAACGAGGGCTTTGGCTATGACCCGTTGTTCCTTGTCAACGGCAAATCATTTGGCAGATATACTGCCGAGGAAAAGGATAAAATCAGTCACAGAGGTAATGCTTTGCGACTTTTAACTAAAGAATTGGAGAAAGTTATATGACATCTAAAGAAAGAGCAGCTTTAAGAGCAAAAGCAAACGGTCTTGAGCCTGTTATTCAGCTCGGTAAAGAGGGCATAAGCGAAAATTTGCTTACTCAAATTGATGATACACTTGATACAAGGGAGCTTATAAAAATCAGAGTTCACCTTGAAACTGCACCTGAAACTCCAAAGGAACTTGCAAATAAGCTTGCCGAACCACTCGGTGCAGATGTTATTCAGGTTATCGGTGGCATCATTGTGCTTTACCGTGAAATTGACGAGGAAAGAATTGCCGAAAAGAAGAAAAAAAGAGGCTCGGGCAGTGCAAAGGCTACTGCTAAAAAGAAGGTAAAGATTAAGGGTAAAAGACAGCGTCAAAGAGAAAAAGAAGCTAAAAACCCTTATGCAAAATATGACAGACCTAAATATTATGGCAGATAATCAGAAAATAGGCATTTTCGGTGGTGCATTTAATCCTGTTCATAATGGGCATATAAACCTTGCAAAGCAGTATATGAATGAGCTTGAACTTGATAAACTTTTGTTTATCCCTACTGCCGTGCCACCACACAAATCTGCAAACGGTCTTGCAAGTGAGTTTGACAGACTCAATATGTTAAACCTTGCAACCGGCGATATTGAAAAATTTGAAGTGTCCGACATTGAGTTTAAAAGGTCGGGCAAGTCATACACCTATGACACTTTAATTGAACTTAAAAAGATTTATAAAAACTCAAACCTTTACCTTATCATCGGTGCCGACCAACTGCTCCATTTTGATAAGTGGTATAAGTATAAAGAGATTTTATCGCTTGTCACTCTTTGTACTTCTGCAAGGGAAAGTGAAGAGGAAAAGTCAGAAATGATTAACTTTGCAAAGTCACTTGAAGGTCTTGATATGAATAAGTTTTTTATACTTAAAACACCTGTTTTAAAGGTGAGTTCAAGTGAAGTAAGGCAAAAGATAAAATTAGGCGAAGATGTATCAAATCTTGTGCCGAAAAAGGTGTATAATTATATTTGCGAAAGGGGTCTTTACATTGTATGATAAAGAAAAATATACTCTTTTGATTAAAGAACGCTTGGGCGACCATAGGTTTTACCATTCACTGTGCGTTGCCGAAAGCGCTAAGGAGCTTGCAAAACGCTATGGCGCCGATGTTGAAAAGGCTGAAGTTGCAGGTCTTTTGCACGATGCTATGAAGGAAAGCGATAATGACGAGCAACTTGCGCTTATTAAAGAGCAGGGCATTGAAGTAACCGATTTTGATTTGGCTAATCCAAAGTTTTATCATCAGGCTTCGGGTGCTGCTTTTGCCAAAAAGCTTGGCATTACAGATGAAGAAATTATCGGCGCAATAAGGTATCATACTACCGGTAAGGCAAATATGACCTTGATGGAAGAAATAGTATACCTTGCCGATTTTATCTCTGCCGACAGAGATTATAAGGATATTGATATTATCAGAGAAGAAACAGAAAAGGGTAAGGAGTACGGTCTTTTAATGGGCACGGCTTATACTATTAAGTCGGTAGCAAAAAAGAAAAAGCCACTTCACCCTTTAACCGTCAGTGCCTACAATTGGATACTTGACACTTATTTTAAACAGGAAGGATGAATATATGCAAAATCTTGATATAGTAAAGACAGCCGTAAAGGCTATCGACAGCAAAAAAGGCGAAGATATTGAGGTTATCGGTATTACCGATTTAACCGTTATTGCCGACTATTTTGTTATTGCAACAGGTACAAGCTCAACTCAGGTTAAGGCTATTGCCGATGAGGTTGAATATAAGCTTGATTTACTCGGCGCAGAAGCTCATCATATCGAGGGCAGAAACACTTCTTGGGTTTGCCTTGATTATAATTCAGTCGTTATTCATATTTTCTATAAGCCGGAGCGTAAATTTTATTCGCTTGAACGCTTGTGGGAGGACGGCGAAAAAATAGACACAGCAAAATTATTGGAGGATTAATATAATGGATTACAATTTTAAACAAATTGAGTCCAAGTGGCAAAACATTTGGTACACTCAAAACACATTTGCAGCAAAGCAGGATTTTTCACTTCCTAAGTATTACTGCCTTGTTGAATTTCCTTATCCGTCAGGACAGGGTCTTCATGTAGGTCACCCAAGGTCATACACAGCACTTGATATTGTTGCCCGTAAAAAAAGACTTCAGGGCTACAATGTTCTTTACCCTATGGGTTGGGATGCTTTCGGTCTTCCTACCGAAAACTATGCTATTAAAAATCATATCCACCCTGAAGAAGTAACTAAGAAAAATGTTGCAAGATTTAAGCAACAGCTTCAGTCACTCGGCTTCTCATTCGACTGGACAAGAGAAATCAATACTACCGACCCAAGTTATTACAAATGGACACAGTGGATTTTTTTACAGCTTTTCAAAAAAGGTCTTGCTTACAAAAAAGAAATGGCTGTTAACTGGTGTACCTCTTGTAAGTGTGTACTTGCAAACGAAGAAGTAGTTAACGGCGTTTGTGAGCGTTGCGGCAGTGAAGTTATCAGAAAAAATCAAAGCCAGTGGATGCTTAAAATTACAGAATATGCCGACCGTCTTGTAAATGACCTTGACGACCTCGATTTTATCGACCGTGTTAAGGTTCAGCAGAAGAACTGGATTGGCAGGTCAACAGGTGCCGAGGTTGATTTCGGTACAACTTTAGGTGATACTCTTACAGTTTATACAACAAGACCTGATACACTTTTCGGTGCTACATATATGGTTATTTCACCTGAGCATCCTCTTATTGAAAAGTGGGCAGATAAGCTTAATAACCTTGACGAAGTTCGTGCATATCAGCAAGAGGCATCTCATAAATCCGACTTTGAGCGTACAGAACTCAATAAGGATAAGACCGGCGTTAAGCTTGACGGCGTAATGGGTATCAATCCTGTTAACGATACGGAAATTCCTATTTTCATTTCAGACTATGTACTTACTTCTTACGGTACAGGTGCTATTATGGCTGTTCCTGCACACGATACCCGTGACTGGGAATTTGCTAAGAAGTTCGACCTTCCTATTATTGAGGTTGTTGCAGGTTCAAAGGTCGGCGTTGAAAACGAAGCATTTACAGATTGTGCAACAGGTAAGCTTGTTAACTCATCATTCCTTACAGGTATGAGCGTTGAGGAAGCTAAGAAAGCTATCATCGAATGGCTTACCAAAGAGGGTAAGGGTCACGAAAAAGTTAACTTCAAGCTTCGTGACTGGGTATTCTCCCGTCAAAGATATTGGGGCGAGCCTATTCCTATCGTTAAGTGCGACGATTGTGGCTATGTTCCTGTTCCTGAAAGCGAGCTTCCTTTAAGACTTCCTATGGTTGACTCATACGAACCTACAGATACAGGCGAATCACCACTTGCTAAGATGACCGATTGGGTTAATACAACCTGTCCTTGCTGTGGTAAGCCTGCTAAGAGAGAAACCGACACTATGCCTCAGTGGGCTGGTTCATCTTGGTACTTCTTAAGATATATGGACCCACATAATGACGAACAGCTCGTTTCACCTGAAGCTGCTAAATATTGGAGTCCTGTTGATTGGTACAACGGTGGTATGGAGCATACTACTCTCCACCTTCTCTATTCTCGTTTCTGGCACAAATTCCTTTATGACATCGGCGTTGTTCCGACTAAGGAGCCGTATCAAAAGCGTACTTCACACGGTATGATTCTCGGTCAAAACGGTGAAAAGATGTCTAAGTCAAGGGGTAATGTAGTCAACCCTGACGAAATCGTTGACCAGTACGGTGCCGATACAATGCGTCTTTACGAAATGTTCATCGGTGACTTTGAAAAGGCTGCTCCTTGGAACAGTGATTCAATTAAGGGTTGTAAGAGATTTATTGAGCGTTTCTGGAATCTTCAGGAAATCGTTAAGGACGGCGACGAATATTCAGCTGACCTTGAACCTCTTATGCATAAGACAATTAAGAAAGTTACAGAGGATATTGATAACCTTAAGTGCAACACAGCTATTGCTTCAATGATGAGCCTTGTAAACGAAATGTACGCAAAAGGCGTAAATAAGGCAGAACTTCGTGATTTGACAATTATCCTTAACCCATTTGCACCTCATGTTACTGAGGAAATGTGGGAGGTTATGAACTTCGGTGGCGCCGTTCACGAAGCAAAGTGGCCTGAATATGATGACGAAAAGACTAAGGAAAACAGCGTTGAAATTGCTCTTCAGGTTAAGGGTAAGGTTCGTTCAAGAATTGTTGTTCCTGTTGACATCAGTCAGGAAGATGCAATTGCACTTGCAAAGCAGGATGAAAAAATAGCTTCTGAAATTGCCGGTAAGACAATTAAAAAGGAAATCTATGTTCCGGGTAAGCTTGTTAATATTGTGGCAATCTGATTTTAATTTGATTTTTTAGAGGTAATTGCTATGCCTAAAAAGAAAATATATACAGTTGCAACTTCACACCTTGATACGGTGTGGAGTTGGGACTTTGAAACAACAGTCAGCAAATATATTTACAACACTTTGGTTGACAATTTTAAGCTTTTTGAAAAGTATCCTACCTACACATTCTCATTTGAAGGCTCATACCGTTATGAGCTTATGGAAGAATACTATCCTGAGCTTTTTGAAAAGATGAAAGAGTATATTAAGCAGGGCAGATGGAATGTGTGTGGCTCTGCATTTGAAAACGGCGACACTAATGTTCCGTCGCCTGAAGCTCTTTTCAGAAATATTCTTTTCGGTAATTCTTATTTTGACGAAAAGTTTAATAAACGAAGCGTTGACATTTATTTACCAGACTGCTTCGGCTTCGGTTGGGCTTTGCCGACAATTGAAAGGCACGCTAATTTGATGGGTTTCACTACTCAAAAACTTGCTTGGGGCAGTGCCTACGGTACACCGTTTGATATTGGTAAATGGCAGGGCGTTGACGGCAGTGAAGTTTACGCTTGTGTTAACCCACATTCGTATTATTACACTTTAACCAAGCTTCGTGATTGGGATTTTGTTCTTGACAAATTCAAGGAAAATGAAAAGTACGATTTAAACGATACATATATCTTCCACGGTATCGGTGACCGTGGTGGCGCTCCTGAGGAAAAAAGTGTTGCTTTTGTTGAAGAAGAAATTAAGAAAAACGATAAAAGCGATATTGAAGTTCTTGCAACGAGTGCCGACCAAATTTATCACGATATTGAAGATAACTATACCGACGAGCAAAAAGCAAAGCTTCCTGTTTGGAAAAACGAACTTGTTATGCAAAATCACGGTGTAGGTGGATATACTTCCCGTGCAATCGGTAAACGCTGGAATCGTAGATGCGAAGAACTTGCAGATATTGCCGAGCGTGGCAGTGTTATGTCAAGCTATCTCGGTTTGACCGATTATAACCAAAAGTCGCTTAACCGTAGTTGGAAGCGTTTTATTGCTCATCAGTTCCACGATGACATTCCGGGTACAAGCTGTCAGCGTGTTTATAAGCGCTCTTGGAACGATTATGCTGTTTCGATGAATCAGTTTACAAATGAACTTGAAGCAGCTGTTTCACCTGTTTCAAGCCTTATGAAAACAGACTTTTGCTCGGGTATTCCTGTTATGGTTTATAACCCTGTTGAAGCTGATAGGAGAGGTGCTGTAACGGTCATTCTTTCCGATTTAACACAGCCTTATGTTCGTGTTTATGACGAAAAGGGTAAAGAGGTTAAAAGTCAGGTGTCTGTTCGTTCAAACGGTGACCTTGAACTTGTTTTTGTTGCCGATGTTATGAGCCTCGGTACTCGTGTTTATGATGTTCGACCTTCCGACAAGCCTTGCTGTGTCAAGAGTGATATTTCTATCAATTCCGACAATGCAATGGAAAATCAAAAGTATATCGTAACACTTAACCGTAAGGGTAACATTTCGTCAATTCTTGATAAAGAACTTGATGAAAAGGAAATACTCAAAGAGCCTATTTCACTCGGACTTTTCAACTATACAGGTTCAAAGGACTGGCCTGCTTGGGAAATGAATTTTAAAGAAGCCGACAAAGATGCCGACCGTATTCCTAATGTAGTTACCGTTACCGTACTTGAAAACGGACCTGCCCGAGTTGCATTTAAGGTAATTCAGTCCGATAAAAAGAGCACATTTACAAATATCATTGCCCTTACAGACGGCTGTGATATTGTTGAGGTTTACTCTGAAATTGAGTGGCAAAGCCTGAGAACTCTTGCAAAAAATAAATTCTCTTTCACTGCCGAAAATGAAAAAGCTACATTTGACCTCGGTCTCGGCGCTATTGAAAGAGAAAATATGAACGAAAAACTCTTTGAAGTTCCTGCTCAAAAATGGGTTGATTTGACCGATAAGAGTGGTGATTTCGGTGTTTCAGTGCTCAGTGAATGTAAATACGGTTGGGATAAGTTTAAGGATAATACACTCAGAATGACCGTACTTCATACTCCTAAAAAGAATTATCGTATTGACTCAATGCAGTCATTTATGGACCTCGGTCTTAACAGATATTCTTACGCTATTTACAGCCATAAGGGTAAGGCACAGGCTAAAACTCAACTTGAAGCGAGAAAGTTTGTAACTCCTATGACTGCTTATGTCGGCACTAAGCATCAGGGTAAGTTTAAGACTCAATATTCGTTTGGCAGTGTTTCAACTAATGATGTAATTATTCGTGCTATTAAGAAGGCTGAAAACAGCGACGAAATAATCGTAAGACTTAATGAGGGTACAAATAAAGAGGTTGAAAACTTTACTCTTACACTTGGTGAAGGTATTGAAAGCGCAAGAGAAATTTATGCAAGCGAAGAGGAAAAGGGCAGTGCAACCGTTTTAGACGGTAAACTTGTAACAAGTTTTAAGCCTTATGAAATTAAGAGTTTTGCTCTTAAGCTTAAGCCGTGCTCGTTTGAAACTTCTAAGGTTCAAAGCACTCCTGTTTCACTTCCTTTTGATAAGAATATCATCACTAAAAAGAGTGAGTCGGGCGACTTTGAATATACGCTTCCAAATACACTTGTGCCAAATGAAATTATGGCAAACGGTGTTAAGTTTGAAATAAATAAAACAGGCAAAAATGCTCTTTCCTGCTCATCTCAAAAGCTTAAGATTGATTCACAGGGCGATAAACTTGTGCTTCTTTGCGCTTCAATGACCGATGATAAAAATGCAAAGTTTATCGTTGGTGATAAAGAAGTTAATAAAACTGTTCTTTCGTCGTTTGAACGGTTTGCCGGATGGGATTTGTATGACTTTGGCGAAACGGCTTATATGAAGCAGGGCAAAATCGGATTTGAAGCTACTCATTGCCTTAAAAACGGTGAAGTACAGTTTGCTAAAATAATGTACTTTTTCCTTGTGGAAATTGAGCTTAACGGCGCAAACGAAGTTACTTTGCCAAACGATAACGATATTGTTGTTATCGGCGCAAGTACAGTTGACGCACCAAAGGGAAAACTTGTTACTCCGACATATGATGAGGTCGAAAAAAGACCGTTTAATTTCAAGCTTAATTTTAAACAAAAATTGCAGTATGCTTATAACAAATGCGTATGGCAACTTAACGATAAAGATAATTTTATCAAAGATAACAATAAAGGTAAGGATTACTGATAAGGGGAAAATATGGCTAATAATTTTGATAAAAACTGGACAACAAACAATAACGGTTATCCACTCGATGACAAAGAAGTTGAAAGGTATCTCGGCATAGTTCCGAGCGAAAATCAACTTACTCTTGTTGATAAGCCGTTTTACACATTTATGCATTTCGGTATGAACACTGCTACAGACAGAGAATGGGGCGCCGGTGTTGAAAAAGCATCCGATTTCACCATTACAAAAATCAATGCAAGGCAGTGGGTTGAAACTGCAAGGCTTGCCGGTGCAACAGGCGTAATTCTTACTTGTAAGCACCACGACGGCTTTTGCTTGTGGCCGAGTGAATATACCGACTTTTGCGTAAAAAATTCTGCTTTTAAGGGTGATATTGTTAAGGAAGTATCCGACGAATGTCATAAGCAGGGTATGGATTTCGGTGTGTATCTTTCACCATGGGATATGCACGACGAACGCTACGGCACAGATGCTTATAACGATTATTTCTGCAATCAGCTTACAGAACTTTTAACCAACTACGGTGAAATTTTCGAGGTATGGTTTGACGGTGCAAAAGGCTCAAACGCTAAGAAGTTTGAGTACGATTGGCAAAGATATTATGACCTTATCCGTAAGCTTCAGCCTAAGGCAAATATCGCCATCTGCGGCCCTGATATTCGCTGGGTAGGTAACGAAGGCGGTAAGTCAAGAAAGAGTGAGTACAGCGTAGTTCCTTGTGCTCTTCGTGAAGCAGACCGTATTATGGCACTCAGCCAGCAGGACGAAAGTCAGGCTTCTTCACTTCAAAAGTATAACCAAATGGATGAGGATTTAGGCTCAAGAAAAATTCTTGAAAAGAATGCTTACCTTTGCTGGTTCCCTGCAGAAGTTGATGTATCTATTCGTAAAGGTTGGTTCTTCCACGAAAAGGATAACAGAAATTCAAAGTCTGCTAAAAGACTTTTCAAAATCTATCTTAATTCGGTAGGTAACAACTGTACACTTCTTCTTAATATTCCACCAAATGCACAGGGTGAAATTCATAAGAAGGATGTAAAAAATCTTAAAAAACTCGGTGAAAAGATTAAAGCTATCACTGCAAGTCCTATTGTTTATCAGGAACTCGGCGAGCTTACAAAGGATAACGGCGTTCTTGATTTCACCTTTAATTCGGACAGAAAAGTAAACTATGTCGTTTTGCAGGAAGATATTGCAAAGAGTCAGCGTGTAGAACTTTTCGACCTTTATATTAAGAAAGCTAACGGTAAGTTTAAGCGTGTATATAAGGGTACTGTTATCGGCGCTAAAAAGATTATTAATCTTAAGGGTAAAAAGGCTCAGGGTATCCGTCTTGTTATTCGCCAGAGCCGTTCTAACCCTGTTATTAAGTCAGTCGGTATTTACGAATAATCGACTTGATGTAAAATTATACTTTTGCTTTAAAATGTATAAACTAAATAGTTAAAGTTTAGAATTAGTTTAGCCTCTTTTATTTGAACAAATGCTATAATGTGTTTGTGATAATAAGGGAGGCTTTTATTATGGTTAATAACGAAGTTAATGCAAATGAAGAAAAAACTTATGCAAAAGATTTATGCTTCGATAAGCTTGTTTGGGTCTTTATGATTAGCTGTATTGTAGGCTTCATCGTTGAAACGCTTTGGTGTTTAATCAAACACGGCTATATCGAATCAAGGCAGTCACTTGTTTGGGGACCGTTTTCGGTTGCTTACGGTATGGGCGCTGTTGTGCTTACTTTGGCTCTTTATAAAGTTAAGGACGCACCGATTTGGAAAGTTTTCGGCGTTTCGTTTATTGTCGGAACTGTTACCGAATATATCTGTTCACTCGGTCAGGAAATTGTTTTTGGCTCTGTTGCATGGGATTACAGCCATATGCCACTTAATATTAACGGTCGTGTCTGCTTCCTTTACTCGTGCTTTTGGGGACTCCTCGGTATTTTGTGGATAAAGGTGATTTATCCTGTTATGTCAAAGGTGATTGAAAAAATACCTGTCAAAATCGGTACGGTCATTATGTGGGGCTTTATCGCATTTTTCATTGTTGACAGCTTCGTTTCTGCAACAGCCGGTATTCGTATGGATAAGCGTGACGCCGGTCAGGCACCGAATAATGTCTATGAGCAGTACCTCGACTCTCATTTCCCTGACGAAAGAATGGCAGAAATCTACGCCAATAGCCAAAAGGTTGAAAAATAATAACCATTTTATAATGTCTAAATTTAAAAATATCCTTGCTTCCCTCTGATGAGGGAAGTGTCAGCTACGCTGACGATAGGAGAGAAAAACAAAAGACACTATGAACTTACAATTCATAGTGTCTTTATTTATCTTTTCTGCCTAATATATAATCGGTTGAAACATCGTAATAATCTGCTAATTTAATTAAAATTGCTGTCGGTATGTCACGCTGACCGAGTTCATAATTTGAATAAACTTGTTGCGAACAGTTAAGTATGCTCGCAAGTTGCTTTTGCGTCAAATCATTGTCTTCTCTCAAATCACGAATCCTTTTGTACATAAAATCACCGTGTTTATTATATAATACTGCATTATGTTGTATTGACAAATACTGCAAATTGCAGTATAATAAGTTTAAATTAAAATAAAAGGAGATATTTTTATGAAAAAATTATTGTCAATCGTAATGTCAACATCAATTATTATCTGCTCACTTTTCTGCTTTAATTCAACTGCATTCGCAGACGGTTGGATAAATTCAGCTCAAGAAGTTGGGTTTGATACTGTTTATGATAACAGTTGTGATTCTTCAGATATGTATGATGATTATTATGATGATTATTATGATTCGTATAAAATTAACATTCCTGTTGACGGAATGTTTACTTTTGGTCGTGAATCTATTGATTGTTCGTATTTTGCATCTGGGCATGTTTATTCATATTGGATTAGAATTTTCTCGCAAAATGATTTAACAAAGCCGATTTATGATAATAGTGTTTTAAATGATTTTAATTTTGACTATAATTCTGCAAAAGGTTGTTATTATGAAAATAAATCACTTAATCTTAAAAAGGGAACATATTATTTGCTGGTTTATTATTCATTCGAGCCATCAGAATATATCGGAAATTATGAAATTTCATTTTCTTTTAAACCTACATTTCCAAACACAACAATTTCTAAACTTGCTCCAAAGAAAAAAGCTTTCAAAGTCAATTTCAAAAATTGCTCTAATGTATCAGGCTATCAGGTTAAATACAGCACAAATAAGAATATGACTTCATCAAAAACCGTTAAGGTATCTTCATCTGCCTCATCAAAAACAGTTAAATCCCTTAAATCAAAAAAGACTTATTATGTTAAGGTAAGAACATATAAAACCGTTAATGTTAACGGTACTAATAAAACTTACTACGGTAAATGGTCAAAGGCAAAATCAGTTAAAACTAAATAAATATTTTCTTGCTTCCCTCTGACGATAGGAAAGAAGACAAAAGACACTATGAACTTCAATTCATAGTGTCTTTTTATGATTGGTCTTTAGCAAAGAAATAAACCCCCAGTTTAACTGGGGGAATGAAAGCGCTTTAGTAAAAATAAAAAAGCCGAGCTTGATGCAAGGCAAATTGAAGAAAAGAAAACCTCCTAGTATAATGTGAATGATATCGCATTAC
>JBNMGQ010000015.1:0-30734 GCA_050872345.1 Eubacterium sp.
ACAGTGTGGGGAAATGTCACGCAAGTGACAAAAGGGACGGCTCCCGTAGGAGCTGTCAACTTTGTTGACTGAGGGAGAGAAAAACAGTTACTATTGCTTATTCGTGACCGTCTTAGCCGTTATTTGATGGGTGTGGCATATATTGATAAAGTTCAAGTGCAAGCTTATTAACAGGAAGTGTTTGAACAAGAACCTTACCGGGACCTGTAACAACGGTGTTGAAAAGACCTTCGCCACCGAAGAAAATGTTTTTAGCGCCCTTGATAGTTTGAATATCCATACTGCAAGTGCCGTCCATCATAGCAAGGTGACCTGTGTCAAGCACAAGCTGTTCACCTGCCTGAAGGTCGTATTCAACGATAGAGCCGTCAAGTTCAATGAAAACAATGCCTTCGCCGTCAAACTTCTGCATAATGAAGCCTTCACCACCGAAAAGACCACTGCCGAGATTCTTTCTGAAGTAAACGGACATATTAACACCCGGTGTTGATGCTAAAAATGCACTCTTTTGGCAAATGACCTCTTGACCCGGATGAACCTCAATAGCACGAATGTCGCCCGGGCAACAGCTTGTAAATGAAATCATACCGTTGCCACCACGGCAAGTGTATCTGTTTTGGAACATTTTATCCTTAGACAAAAGCCTACCCAAAGCTTTGCCAAGACCACCGTTTGTAGTTGTTTCCATAACCATATTAGGTGTCATCCAGCTCATACCGCCACCCTCGGTTATCATTTGTTCACCGTCGTTTAAGTAACAAATTACAGCAGGAAACGGTGCGCCTTTAATTTCGTATTGCATAATATTCTCCTTTCAATACATAAATAAATTATTAAACCCTTTTGGACAAAAATATCTATTATTCTCCAAAAATATATTACCATACATAATTGATATATTCAATAATTATTTAATTCTTTTTTAATATTATTTATCACTTTTTGATATTGCACTTATTTTATTTAGGGTATATAATTAATTTGAAAAATTAGGTAAAATAATATATATAGGAGCGAAAAAATGAAGAATTTTTTAGATAAAGATTTCTTGCTTGAAAGTGATACTGCTAAAAAGCTTTTTCACGACTGGGCTGAAAATATGCCGATTTGTGATTATCACTGCCATTTGAGTCCTCAGGAAATTTATGAAAATAAACAGCCTGAAAATATTTCGGACTTGTGGCTTTCGGGCGACCACTATAAGTGGAGAGCTATGAGAAGCTGTGGCGTTGAAGAAAAATATTGCACCGGCGACGCTTCACCTAAGGAAAAGTTTGAAAAGTTTGCCTATACCTTGCAGTACTGCATAGGCAATCCACTTTATCACTGGGCACATATTGAGCTTCAAAGGTATTTCGGTATCGACACACCTCTTAACGCTAAGACGGCCGATGATATTTACGAGCGTGCAAATAAGGCAATTGCCGACGGTGATTTTGCACCTCAAAGTCTTATTATGAAGAGTAATGTTAAGGTTGTTTGTACAACGGATGACCCTGTTGACGATTTGAAATATCATAAGCTTTTGAAGGAAGTTGACGGCTTTGACTGCAAAGTTTTGCCGACTTTCAGACCTGATAAGGCACTTAATATTCACCTTGACGGTTTCGCCGATTACATTAAAACTCTCGGTGAAGTTTCAGGTGTTGAGATTAAAAATGTTGACGATGTAATCACTGCGCTTTTAAGCCGTGTTGATTATTTCCATTCTGTCGGTTGCCGTGTGTCCGACCAAGCTTTTGACTGCCCACCTTATGCTGTTGCAAGCAAGGATGAGATTAACGCAGTGTTCAACAAGGCTATGAACGGCGAAAAGCTTACACCTTATGAATGCGATGTTTACAAAACACCTATCGTTATTGCACTTGGTGAAAAGTATCATGACCTCGGCTGGGCTATGGAAGTTCATATCGGTGCTATGAGAAATAATAACACCCTTATGTTTAACAAGCTCGGCGCAGATACAGGTTTTGACTCTGTCGGTGATGATAATATCGCAAAGCCACTTTCAAGGCTTCTTGACGCACTTAATGTTAACGATAAGCTTCCTAAGACTATTTTGTTTAACCTTAATGATAAGGACAATACCGTTCTTGCAACCATGCTCGGCAACTTCCAGTCAAGCGACGCAGAGTCTAAGGTTCAGTTCGGCCCTGCTTGGTGGTTCCTTGACACAATGGACGGTATGACTGCTCAGATGAAGTCGCTTGCAAATCTCGGTGTGCTCGGCAAATTTGTCGGTATGGAAACGGACAGCCGTTCGTTCACTTCCTACGGCAGGCACGAGTATTTCAGAAGAATTATGTGCAACCTTATCGGCTCTTGGGTTGAAAAGGGTATGGTTGCATATGATGAGGATATTCTCAAGGAAATTGTTGAGGGTATCAGCTATAACAATGCTATAAATTATTTCAATTTTGAATAACGGAGGATATAGAAATGAATCTTAATTTAAGACCAAAAGAAGAATGTACTTTTGATGAAATTTCACTCGGCGAAATTATGCTTCGTCTTGACCCGGGTGAAGGCAGAATAAAAACAGCCCGTTCTTTCCGTGCTTGGGAAGGTGGCGGCGAATATAATGTCGCAAGAGGTCTTCGCCGTTGCTTCGGTTTAAAAACAGGCGTTGTTACTGCTTTTGCAGATAACGAAATCGGTTACCTCCTTGAGGATCTTATTCTTCAGGGTGGCGTTGACACTTCTCTTATCAAGTGGGTACCGTATGACGGTATCGGCAGAGATGTAAGAAACGGTATCAACTTTACAGAGCGTGGCTTTGGTATTCGTGGCGCTGTAGGTGCTTCCGACAGAGGTAACACTGCTGCTTCTAAGATTAAACCGGGCGATATTGACTGGGATTATATCTTCGGTACACTCGGCGTTCGTTGGCTTCATACAGGTGGTATTTACGCTGCTCTCAGCGAGGATTCTGCAAACACTGTTATTGAGGCTGTTAAGAAGGCAAAGGAATACGGCACTGTCGTATCTTATGACCTTAACTACCGTCCGTCACTTTGGAAAGGTATCGGTGGTCAGGCAAAGGCTCAAGAGGTTAACAGGGAAATTGCCAAGTATGTTGATGTTATGATTGGTAACGAGGAAGACTTTACTGCTTCACTCGGCTTTGAAGTTGAGGGCAATGACGCCGAACTTAAAGAGCTTAATATGGACGGCTACTACAAGATGATTGAAACAGTAACAAAGGCTTATCCTAATTTCAAAGTTATCGCTACAACTCTTCGTACAGTTAAGACTGCTACGGTTAACGAATGGAAAGCTATTTGCTGGGCTGACGGCAAGATTTATAATTCAATCCAGTACCCTGAACTTGAAATTATGGACCGTGTCGGTGGTGGCGACTCGTTCGCTTCAGGTCTTATCTACGGTCTTATGACTTATGAAGACCCACAAAAGGCTGTCAACTACGGCGTTGTTCACGGTGCGCTTGCTATGACTACACCGGGTGATACTTCAATGGCTTCTCTTAAGGAAGTTGAAGCAAAAGTTCACGGTGGCTCAGCTCGTGTTCAGCGTTAGTATTAATTGCTTTTTTTAAAATCGTAGGGGCGAACATTGTTCGCCTTGTCGTTGCTCCTCTCCCCAAAAAGCTCACGCTTTTCGGGAACCTTGATGGTGTGACTTATTAAATTAATAGGAGATAAAATTATGTCAAATAAAATTGAAACACTTGCAAAAATTCAAGAGGTAGGTATCGTTGCCGTTGTTCGTGCAACCTCTATTGAACAGGCAGAAAAAATCACCGACGCTTGCATTGCCGGTGGTGTTGCTGCTATTGAACTTACTTTTACAGTTCCTCACGCTGATAAGCTTATTGAAGCTATGAGAGAAAAATATTCAAGTGGTGAAATCATTATCGGTGCAGGTACAGTTATGGACGCTGCTACTGCCCGTATCGCTATTTTGGCAGGTGCCGAATATATCGTTTCACCTTACTTTGACCCTGAAACAGTTAAGACCTGTAACCGTTACGGTATTCCGTCAATGCCTGGTATCTACACTCCTACCGAGGCTGTTCACGCAATGGAATGCGGCGCAGATGTGCTCAAGGTATTTCCGGGTGATATTGCAACTCCGTCATTCATTAAGGATATTCACGGCCCTATTCCAAACGCTGTAATGATGCCTTCGGGTGGCGTTGATGTTGACAATGTTAAGGATTGGATTAAGGCAGGCGCAGTAGCTGTAGGCGCAGGTTCTTCACTCATCAAGGGTGCTAAGACAGGTGACTACGACCTTATCACCGAAACAGGTAAGCTCTTCGTTGAAAGAATCAAAGAAGCAAGAGCAGAAATGAAGAAATAAAAAAGGCTCCTTTGAAAAGGGAGCTGTCAGCTATGCTGACTGAGGGATTAAAAAAACGGGCGAAAAATCTTCGCCCGTTTTCTTTTATAACTGTTAATCTTTTAATATTTCATCTGCCAAGTCTGACAATGCTTTAATGTCATCGTCCTTAACCGTTGTTTTAATTGTAACGGTTGTGTCGACAAGGTCGATATTTTTCATCTGCTCAAATTCAGCTTTCATAGCTTTGACTGCGCTCGGTGCCCAAGAGGCATTTTCAACAAGCGCAACTTTTCTGTTTTGGTAAAGCTTCGACTTTAAATGATGAAGAAAATCACTCATCGGCGCAAATACGCCACCGTCATAGCTCGGTGCCATACAAACAAGGGTGCTGTACCTGAAAGCGTCCTCAACACATTCGGCAAGGTCACTTCTTGAAAGGTCGGCAATTGCAACTTTCTTTGCTCCTTTTTCTTCAAGGAGCTTTTTCATTATTTCGGCAGCTTCTTTTGTATTGCCGTGCATTGAAGCGTAGGCGATAAATACACCGTCGTCTTCAGGCTGGTATGATGACCAAGTTGTATAAAGGCTCATAACTTCAGGGATAGTGTCAGTAAGCACAGGACCGTGAAGTGGGCAAATAGTCTTTATTTCAAGCGCACTTGCCTTTTTAAGAAGATTTGAAACAGGCAAACCGTACTTGCCTACAATGTTGAAATAATATCTTCTTGCTTCGCAGTTCCACGCTTCGTCAATATCGAGTGCACCGAATTTGCCGAAAGCGTCGGCAGAGAAAAGCACTTTTTCCTTTTCCTCATATGCCACCATAACTTCAGGCCAGTGCACCATAGGAGCAAGGATAAATTTGAGCGTGTGCTCACCGAGTGAAAGCTCGTCACCCTCTTTAACTGCCATAACATTTTCACACTCAATGCCGAATTGAGGAAGCATTGCTTTCGCCTTTGCAGTGCAAATGAGAGTGATATTCGAGTACATTTCAAGTAATGTTTTGATATTTCCCGAATGGTCAGGCTCTAAGTGTAAAACAACGAGGTAGTCGGGTGTTTTGCCACCGAGAGCATTTTTTAAATTTTCGAGCCATTCGTCGGTTACGATTTTGTCAACCGTGTCCATAATCGCAACTTTTTCGTCATCGATTAAATATGAGTTGTAAGCCATACCGTTTGGTATGATGTATTGACCCTCAAAAAGGTCAAGTTCGTGCGTGCTCGCACCTATGTATTTGATACTTTCGCTTATTTTCATAATGTTCCCCTTAAATGTTGTAGTTTGAGCCTCCCTTGTAAAGGGAGGGGGACCACGCCCTCGTGGTGGAGGGATTATCGGGCTAACACTGTTAGCCCCTACGGTATTCGTTTTTAATCAAAATATTGTAGAGGTCGGCGTCCCCGACGACCCAATATTCATTATACCACACAAAAACGAAACATTCAACAAAGCATATTATTCAAAATCGTATGATATTGATTTGCCGTTTTTAAATGTGATGATTTTTTTATACACGCTGAAACTTAAATCTGAGTTGTAGTATCCGCCGTTTAAAACAACGCTGTACCTGATGCCTTTTTCATCGATAAGGGTATATGTAATGTTCAAAGTATTTGTACTTGCGTGATTATCGCCCAAATCAACCACAAAATCATCACAATCGAATGTGGTCTGATTTTCTTCGTCGGTAGAAATTTTGCATTTTTTAGTTAAAAACGGCTTTTCGTTTTCAAATGAAAATGATATTTCGCCCGACTTTAATTTATTTTTCGTTTCAACAGTAAAACTTGGTGGAAAATCTTCACTATCAAAAGTGAATTTGTTGTCTTTAAGACTTGTGTTTAAGCTGATTCCGTCAAAATCAATGTTAAAATAATTGTCTGTAAAATCAGACTCTAAGTCAACAGATGATGTTGTGCTGTCGTCCTTAGCGATAAGAGTATATGTTGCATTTTCGCTTGCGTCAATTTGAGTTTCAAGTATAAATTTACCGTCTTTGTTGTCATAATCAAGCTGTTGTGATTTGCCGGATTTGTCGGTAATGTTGAGCGTAACTTTGAGTGAATTAGTATAAGTCTGTGGTGCATAGGTGAAGCGAACATTTAAAAGCCACGGCTCATTTTCGTCAATGCTTAACACTTCGTAATTTGCGTCGTTTGAAATGTCGCTTGAGCTGTCATAACTGTCGTCTGTTATTATTGACGGAGCCATACTTATGTCGTTTACCTTGTCCTGCAAATCGTCAACTTTTTGCGAAGAGTCAAGCGCAACAATTGTAGTAAGCGCTAAGATAATTGAAAGAATAATTATACTCGTTTTCCATTTGCTTTTTATGTCGTTTATTTTTCTGTTGCTTTCTGCATTTTCAAGAGAAATAAGCTCGTTGACATATTCCTTTGTGTAATCGTTTATTTTTTGGCTTTCGCCGTTATCACCTTTTTCCGTGAAGCCTAAAAGTTCGTCCATTGTAATGCCAAAATATTCTGCAAGGGCAGTAAGTTTTTTTAAATCAGGCATAGCAGTGCCGTTTTCCCATTTTGATACCGTCTGCCTTGATACTTTCATATCGTTTGCAAGCACTTCTTGCTTAATGCCTTTCTCTTTTCTTAATTTGCTTAAGTTTTCGCTGAAATTCATAAAGGCACCTCCTTGGTTGATTTCTACAATAATCATACCAAACAAGTGCCTTTTTATCAATATATTTACGGTTTCTAAATGTAAAGTTTGGGTTTACATAGATAAATTAATGTTTAGCGTAGGGTTAACCGAATTAAGCCTCCTTTGAAAAGGGAGGTGGCACGCTTGCGTGACGGAGGGATTATCGGGCGAACACAGTTTGCCTTTCCAATCCCTCAGTCGATAAACCGACAGCTCCCTTTGCAAGGGAGCCTTGACTTACTACGATAAACTATAATTTAACCTATTATTCACAAATCAAAAGACCGTAACCTTTTTCTCTTTTATAAACAATCTTTGTTTCGCCGTCAAGACCGAGATAAACGAAAAAGCTGTGACCGAGCATTTCCATTTGAACGATAGCTTCGTCGTCTGTCATCATATTAGGAGTAATTGTCTTTTTCCTCTTAATATCAACGCTTGATGCGTCAAACTGGTCAAAGTCGTCCATTGTAATATCGTCAAGTGGAGCAACTGCCTTTGCAATTTCGTCGATTCCACCTTTTCTCTTTTTGTCAACAAGGAATGTTTTAAGCTTTCTAAGTTTCCTCTTAAGGTCATCAACAGCCATATCTACAACAGGTTCAATCCTGTCGGCTCTTGCTTCACCTCTGATAAATGAACCCACATTTACTACTGTTATATCGCACTTGTAGCCATCCTTTTTCTTGGCAAGTGTTACATCAAATTCTGCTGATTCAGGGAGCATTTTCTCAATTCTTTTAAGCTCCTTTTCAATACCGTCTTTTGTTCCTTGCTTAAGTTCAAAGCCTCTTGCTGTAATGTTAATCATAAATTATACCTCCTATGGATTTGCATTAAGGGTGTAGGGCTGACTTTGTAAAAAAATCGTAACCTATCCCTTATCTTAATTATACACCTAAATGTTAATAAATTGTAGTATTTACATTAAATTATTTTTTTGGTATAATTATATAAGTGTATGCAGTTTTCAAAAAAGGGGTGTATAGTATGTATAAGAAAAAGAGAAATAATATCGACAAGCTTAAAACACTTTTGTTTGGCAAGGATTTGAGAGTGAGCGAGGGCGAAGCATATAAAGAAGTGCGAAAATATGACTTTTCATCTTACTACCCTGAGGAAAATTATATAAAAAAACAGTATAAACCACGCAAAAATGTGCTTGACATTAGGGAGTACGGCGCTGATACAGAAAACAGCGATAACGCACCTTTTATAAATAAAGCTATTGACGACGCTTCCAAAATCGGTGGCAGTGTTGTAATTGACGGTGGCGATTATGTAACAACTACCGTTGTGCTCAAAAGCAATGTGACTCTTTTTATTTGCAAAAACTCGTCACTCATTTCTAACGAAACGGGCAAAGGGTACGATGAGCATAAGGCTGTCTTGTACGCAGAAAACGCAGAAAATATAACTCTCAGAGGTGGAGGTAAAATTAAAGGTAACGGTCACCTTTTCGGCTTTGAACCTGTTGCAGGTGAAAACAATACCACACCGGCGAAGTATATTGATGTAATTGAAATGAGAAGAGATTACAGAAGTCAGCTTCGTTTTGCTCATCCGAGTAAGTACGGTGGCCCTGTTTATTTTAAAAACTGTAAGAATATCACCGTTGACAATTTCATTATTGAAAACAGCGCTTACTGGACTTTCAAACTTGCTAACTGCGAAAATGTTGATATTAAAAATTTTGTTATTAATAATAACCGTAATGTTGCCAACGCCGACGGTATCGATATTGCCGGTACAAGTAATGTGAATATTTCTCATTGCTTCATTTCAACTGCCGACGACGGTATTGTTATTAAAAATGCTTCTTGGCTCGGTAATGTGGGCGAGATGAAGAATATTAATATTACCGATTGCGAAATAATCAGCAGGACCAATGCAATCAAGGTCGGCACGGAAACTACATATGATATTTCAAATATTAATATCAGCGACAGCAAGCTGTTTATGGTTGACCTTTATCCGGGCAGTGTTTCGGGCATTTCGCTTGAAGCGTGTGACGGAACGGTTCTGAGTAATGTTAATATTGATAATATCACTATGGACAGATGTACCTGCCCAATCTTTATCCGTCTCGGCAACCGTAACCGTGCTGCCAAGGTCAACAGCCAAAGCGCAAATGCTATCGAATTTGGTCAAAAGGCACTTAAGGGCACGGAATCAAATGTGTTCAGGTTCAATATGTTAAGCGAGATTAACGATATTAATTTCAGCAATGTAACGGCTTCAAATGTTGAACTTCCGATTATTATTGCAGGATATAAGCAGTTTGGAATAACGAGAAGAGTTAAAAATGTCACACTCGAAAATGTCAGCCTTGACTATTATGCTTGCGAGGAAACGGTTGACAAGCGTAGGTTTATCCCTGAATATGCCAAGGAATATCCGGAGGGTTGGAGATTTAGAAATCTTCCGTCATATGCACTTTGGAGCAGGCATACCGAAAATTTGAAACTTATAAATTTCTCTTGCTTCCATCCTGTCGCAACTTGGAAAAAAGATATTATTAAAATAGACGATAAATAATAAAAGGTGTGTGCCGTAAAAAGTACACACCTTTTTAATATTCATTTAATCTTCAGCCGTAATAATACACTTGCAAACGAAAGTAAGGAGTGTTGTTATGAAGCAGGAAATTAAAAAAATAGAAAATCCTAAAAAGAAAAGCAAAAAACGAAAGGTGATTATAAGCGTTGTTGCAATTGTGCTTGTGATTGCACTTGCTGTAAGTGGAGCGTTCATTTATAAAAGTAAAACGAACACTCAGACATATTCCTTTGTCAGAACCACAACATTATCTAAGGGCACGCTTGATAATACGGTTACGACTACGGGTACAGTTTCAAGCAGTGATGTGTATGATGTTACAACCACGCTTGAATATAAGGTTAAAAGTGTGAGCGTAGCAGTCGGCGACGAGGTCAAAGCAGGTGATACGATAGTCACTCTTGACACAACCAACCTTGAAAAGCAGATTGCAACAGCAAAGAAAAATATCGCAAAGCAGGTCAAGAGCGCAAAGCTTTCATATAATAATGCAAAGCAGTCGTATTCCGATGCTAAAAGCGATTATGAAAGCGCAAAAAAGGCTTTGTCAACTGCAAAATCATCACTTAAGTCTGCAAAAAATTCCACAACCTCATCAAGTGATTTGAAAGGCAACAATACTTCCGATTATGAAAAGGCTGAGGAAGAATATCAAAATGCGAAAACTGCGCTAAAGCAAGCGAAGTCTTCACTTACTCAGGCTAAATCACAACTTGAGCAGGCAAAGGATGAGCTTACAAATGCAAGTGACGACAGCGAACTTGAGGAGCTTGAGGACAATCTCAAGGCTTGCACGCTTACCTCTGATATTGACGGTACGGTTACTTCACTCAATGCAAAGGTCGGTGCAACTTGTAAGGATACTGTTGCAGAAATTCAAAATATGTCCTCACTTCAGGTGGATATTACTATTGAGGAAGCCGATATAAACAATGTAAAGCTTGGTATGAACTGCAACATTACAACGGATGCAGACGATAATACCTATACGGGTACGCTTACTCAAATTGACCCTATTGCTTCAAATGACGGCTCGTTCGGTGCAACCGTAACTGTTCAAAGCAGTGATACAGCCTTGAAAATCGGAATGAATGCATCGGTAGAAATAGTTATTTCAAGCAGTGATAATGTTTACCAAGTTCCTATTGACGCAGTAGGAAGTGACGACACCGGTTCGTTCGTTTATCGCAAAACGAGTGGTTCAGGCGTTGATATGACATTTGAAAAGGTTTATGTAACAACAGGTGATAAAAACGATTATTATATAGAAATTAACAGCGATGATTTAAATGACGGCGATGTTATTCGTTCGAGCAGTGATTTGAGTCAGGGTATTGAAACTCAAAGCGAAAGCAATTCAAATGACAAAAAGGGCTTTAGTTTATTTGGTTCATTCGGCGCAGGTGATAGCCAAAATGCAGGTCAAATGAACGGTGGCACTCCACCACAAATGCCAAATGATAACGGCTCGAATAATTCCGGTTCAAGACCGAGTGGAGGACCGTCAAATGAGTGATGAAATTATCAAAATGGAAAACATTTCAAAAAGCTTTTTTGTCGGCAAACCGAATGAATTTGAAGTTCTTCACTCTCTCGATTTAACGGTTAATCGTGGCGAATTTGTTGCAATAGTAGGGGAATCGGGCAGTGGTAAATCAACCCTGATGAATATTATCGGACTGCTTGACAGGGCAAACACAGGCTCGTTTTTTCTTGATGATGTTGATATTTCAACAGCCGACGACAAAGAACTATCAAAGCTTAGAAATCAAAAAATCGGCTTTGTTTTTCAAACATTTAACTTAATCAGCCGTCAAAATGCAATTAAAAATGTCGAACTTCCTATGCTTTATAATAAAATTCCCAAAAAAGAAAGAAATCAAAGAGCAAAAAAACTTTTGGAACTTGTAGGAATGAGCGACAGAATGACACATAAACCGAGCGAACTTTCAGGTGGTCAAAAGCAAAGAGTTGCAATAGCAAGAGCTATGGCAAACGACCCTTCAATTATCCTTGCAGATGAACCTACGGGTGCACTCGACAGCGCCACTTCAAGAGTGATTATGGATATTTTTCATACTCTTAATTCTCAGGGTAAAACGATTGTGCTAATTACTCATAATAATGCGCTTGCAGGTGAATGCGACAGAATTGTAAGGCTGAGCGACGGCTCTTTTACGAACGGAAAGGAGCATAAGATTTATGATAATTGATAATTTTCTGCTTGCAATCGAAAGCTTGAAGCTTAACAAATTCAGGGCGTTTTTAACTATGCTCGGAATAATTATAGGAATAGGAAGTGTGATTATTGTAAATACCGTCGGCTCATCGCTTACAGGTTATGTCAGCGACAGTATGACCTCGCTCGGTGGTTACAGCGTTACCGTTTCACTTACTCAAAAATCAAGTGATGATGAAAGCGAAAGCAGTACAAAAATTCGTAAATTTATGAACGATTCGCCGAGTGAAAAAGATTTAATCACCGACGATATGATTGAAGAATATCAAAATGCATTCAGTGATGATATAAAATATATTCAAAAGATTTGTACGGTAGGTACTGCGACATATAATGAGTCAACGCTTAATGTTGTCGGTACAGACGACGAATACGAAACGAGTGAAGATATTAACATTCTTTACGGCAGATATATTGAAAATTCAACCGACGCAAAACGAAATCTTGCCGTTGTGTCCGATTATTTTATTAAAAATAACCTTAATATGTCGCCGAGTAATGCGATAGGTACAAAATTTCAAGTGATGATTAATGATGTGCCGTATGATTTTTACATTGTCGGTGTGTATGAATACGAAAGCGAAACTGTGGAATCGAACGACTCAAGCGATGATGACGAAGTGACAAAAATGTATATTCCTCTTGCTCTCTCTCAAACAATTTCTTCAAGTGGAGTAGGTTATCAAAGCTTCAATGTCATTACTCAAAAGGATACGGATGTAGAAAGTTTTATTACTACAACGGGTGATTTCTTTGCTTCGTACTATACAAACAACGACACTTGGAGCGTTACGGCAAGTTCGCAGCAGGAAATGATTTCAACCGTGACAAGTATGATTAACACTATTTCGTACGCCGTTTCTGCCATTGCAGGTATAAGCCTTCTTGTAGGTGGTATAGGCGTTATGAATATTATGCTTGTTTCTATCAGCGAAAGGACTAAGGAAATAGGAACTCGCAAGGCACTCGGTGCGCCCGACAGTTCAATTCTTCTTCAGTTTGTAACCGAGTCGGCAGTCATTTGTTTAATCGGTGGCGTGCTCGGAGTACTGCTCGGAATTGCAGGTGGTATGGCAATAAGTAAAGCACTCGGATATTCGGCAAGTATAAATGTGCTTGCAGTAATCGGCGCAGTAACATTTTCCGTTGTTGTCGGAATTGTGTTTGGATTTGCACCTGCAAAAAAAGCAAGCAAACTCGACCCTATCGATGCACTTAGATATGAATAATAAAAAGGTGTGTACCGTAAAAAGTACACACCTTTTTGTATCTTTCAGATTTCTGTAGGGTTCGGCGTCCTCGACGACCCAAAATCGGGCGAATGATATTCGCCCCTACGGTTATCTGTTTTATTTAGATTATTCTATTATCTCTCTTGCTTTTTTAATTTGGCTTTCAATACTTGAAACGCTTGGGCCACCTTCAACGAGTCTGTCGTTTACACATTTTTCAAGGTTAATTGCAGTATATACACCATCGTCGAAAATGTCGCAAACCTTTTTGTACTCTTCAATCGGCAAGGTTTCAAGTGTAAGACCCTTGTCAATGCAAAGCGCAACAAGTTCGCCTGTAGCTTTGTACGCATCTCTGAACGGCAAGCCTTTGCCTACAAGATAATCGGCACAGTCGGTTGCGTTGATAAAGCCTTTCGCAGCAGCATTTCTCATATTATCCTTAAGCACTGTCATAGTGTCAATCATAGGAGTGAAAGCGTTAAGGCACATTTTAACTGTGTCAACTGCGTCAAAAATAGCTTCCTTGTCCTCCTGCATATCCTTGTTGTATGCAAGAGCAATACCTTTCATAACAGTCAAAAGGGTAGTGAGGTCGCCGAAAACTCTGCCACTCCTACCTCTTACAAGTTCTGCAATGTCAGGGTTTTTCTTTTGTGGCATAATGCTTGAACCGGTTGAGAAAGCGTCGTCAAGCTCAACAAACTTAAATTCCCAACTGCACCACATAATGATTTCTTCGCTGAATCTTGAAAGGTGAACCATAATGAGTGAAAGCGCACTTGCAAGTTCAATGCAAAAATCTCTGTCCGACACACCGTCAAGGCTGTTGGATGATACACTGTCAAAGCCTAAAAGTTCAGCTACCATATTACGGTCAAGTGGGTAGGTTGTGCCGGCAAGAGCGCCCGAGCCGAGTGGCAATACATTCATTCTTCTTTTGACATCTTGAAGTCTGTCAAGGTCACGAAGGAGCATTGAAGTGTATGCCATAAGATGATGACCGAATGTGATAGGCTGTGCCCTTTGAAGATGAGTGTAACCCGGCATAATAACGCTTTTGTTTTCTTCTGCCTTGTTGCAAAGCACCTCAATAAGAGCCTTAACCTTATCGCTGATTTCGTCAATTTCTTTTTTGAGCACCATTCTTATGTCGAGTGCAACCTGATCGTTTCTTGACCTTGCAGTGTGAAGCCTTTTACCTGTTTGACCGAGCCTTGCAGTAAGTTCACCCTCAACAAAAGTGTGTATATCTTCTGCGCTCATATCAATTTCAAGCCTGCCCGATTTAATGTCGTCAAGAATACCGTTCAAGCCGTCAACAATTTTGTCGCTTTCGCTTTTGTCAATAATTCCTGTTGCGCCGAGCATAGTTGCGTGCGCAATGCTTCCTTTAATGTCTTCCTCAAACATTCTTGAATCGAATTTGATTGAAGAGTTAAAATCGTTAGTTTCCTTGGCAAGTTCCTTTTTAAACCTGCCCTTCCAAAGCTGTGCCATAATTAATTCACCTTATTATACAAAACTAAGGGCGAACAAAAAATGTTCGCCCGTATTTCAGCCTCCCTTGTAAAGGGAGGGGGACCACGATTCGTGGTGGAGGGATTAATTTTTGTAGGGGCGAACAATGTTCGCCTAAAATCCCTCAGTCAGCAAAGCTGACAGCTCCTACGGGAGCCGTCCCCTTTGTCACTGCGTGACATTTCCCCACACTGTGGGGAATCACCCTTTACAAGGGAGCCTTAAATTTTAATCAGTCATTAGCTTCTCTTTTCTTATCAAGAAGAGCCTTAACCTTTGTTGAAAGACCGAAGAGGTTAATGAAACCTGCTGAGTCAGCCTGATTGTAAGCACCACCGTCGTCGCCGAATGATGCAACATTTTCATCATAAAGTGTGTATGGAGAAGTTACGCCTGCGTTCATAACATTACCCTTGTAAAGCTTAACCTTAACATCACCTGTAACTCTTTCCTGAGTCTTGTTAACAAAAGCGTCAAGTGCTTCACGAAGAGGTGAGAACCACATACCGTTGTATACAAGTTCGCCGTACTTTTCTGCAACAAGTTTCTTGTAGTGTGAAGTGTCACGGTCAAGAGTAATCATTTCAAGAAGTTCGTGAGCCTTGTAAAGGATTGTACCACCTGGAGTTTCATAAACGCCACGGCTCTTCATACCTACAAGACGGTTTTCAACAATGTCAAGAAGACCGATACCGTTCTTACCACCGAGTTCGTTAAGCTTTTCAACAAGTGCAAGTGGGCTGAGCTTTTCGCCGTCAAGTGCAACAGGCTCACCTTTTTCAAAATGAATTGTTACATATGTAGGTTCGTCAGGAGCCTTTTCAGGAGCAACACCAAGTTCAAGGAAGCCGTCCTTAAGGTACTGTGGCTCGTTTGCAGGGTCCTCAAGGTCAAGACCTTCGTGGCTCAAGTGCCATACATTTTTGTCCTTAGAATAGTTTGTTTCACGGTTTATCTTAAGAGGAATGTTGTGTGCTTCTGCATATTCGATTTCCTCTTCACGAGATTTAATATCCCATTCACGCCATGGAGCAATAATTTCCATTTCAGGAGCAAGTGCTTTAAGTGCAAGTTCAAATCTTACCTGGTCGTTACCTTTACCTGTGCAACCGTGGCAGATAGCGTCTGCGCCTTCTTTAATTGCGATTTCTGCAAGACCTTTAGCAATGCAAGGACGAGCATGAGAAGTACCGAGAAGATACTCTTCATATTCAGCGCCTGCCTTGAGGCAAGGAAAGATATAATCCTTAACATATTCTTCCTTAAGGTCGAGAATGTAAAGCTTTGATGCGCCTGTTGCCTTAGCCTTTTCTTCAAGACCGTCAAGTTCTGTACCCTGACCTACATCGCCCGAAACAGCAATAACTTCGCAGTTGTTGTAGTTTTCCTTAAGCCAAGGAATAATGATTGATGTGTCGAGTCCGCCGGAATAAGCGAGGACTACTTTTTTAATGTCTTTTTTATTCATTGTTATATATCTCCTTTGGGAAGTTTTTCTTTATGCCTACATTATAATAAGATAGATTGCATAATGCAAGCGATTTTATAAAGTTTGTATAAATATTCAAAAAATACAGTGAATATACGCTGTATTTGTATATTTTTACAACAAAACGACGAAAAATAAAGAGCTAACAGTGTTAGCCCTTTCAATAAAATTATTTAAAAAGATGATTGTAGGGGCGAACTGTGTTCGCCTGAAAATGCATAACTATCTCAAATAATTAACAGCCTTCAAAACCTTGCCGTTTTTTTCGTATACTCTTGTAACTCTTCTTGAAATCCTGCAAGGAAGTTCATAGTTGAACGAATGAGCATTTTCGCTTACTTCCTCCATACTGAGTACCTTATCGCCGTCTTTGCCGACTAAGGTTACAGGAGTTTCAAGCTTTACATTTTCAATATGGCTTATGTCAACCATAAACTGGTCCATACAAACTCTGCCGAGTATAGGCGCATATTCGCCGTTAATAAGAACTTTGCCTATACTTGAAAGGCATCTCGGATAGCCGTCGGCATAGCCTACAGGAATTGTGGCAACGGTTACAGGTTCTTCAACCTTGTATGTGCCACCGTATGAAATTTCACGGCCCTTTTCAAGAGTCTTAATATGGGAAACATAAGTTTTCCATTCCATAACCGGCTTAATGTCAAGAAGCTTTTCGTCAATTTCGTGCGACGGATAAAGACCGTAAAGGATAATGCCGGCTCTTACCATATCGAATGTATCGTCAAAATGCATAATGCCGGCTGAGTTGTTGAGGTGTTTAATAGGTATATTTATACCTCTGTCTGAAAGCATTTGAACAAACTGCTTAAACTTGTTTTGCTGTTCGTATGTCTTAGTCAAATCTTCTTCGTCGGCAGTTGCAAAGTGAGAAAAAAGACCTTCTGCGTTAATGTTTGGAAGGTCGCAAATTTTCTTGCAAATGTCTGCGCTTTCCTCATTCACCTGAAAACCGATACGGCTCATACCGGTGTCAATTGCAAAGTGAAAGTTTGCCGTTTTGCCTTGCTTTACAGCTTCGTCGCTGAGTGCCTTTGCGCTTTCATAAGAAAAAATAGGCACACGAATGTCATTTTTAACGGTAATGTCAAATTCGTCAGGAGAAACATAACCTAAAACAAGTATAGGAGTTATGATACCGTTATCGATAAGTTCGGTTGCTTCCTCAACGCAGGCAACACCGAAAAAGTCAAACCTATTTTCAAAATATTTCGCAATTTCAACAGCGCCGTGTCCGTATGCGTCAGCCTTAATAACACCGAGAAGCTTCGCCTTGCCGTCAATCTTTTTTACTATCGAGTCAATATTATATTCAAGTGCGTTTAAATCAATTTTTACATATGTTCTCTCACGCATAATTAAGATAACCTCTCTAAATAAAGTAACATTTATTTTAATACTTTATATGCAAAAAGTAAATAACAAATTTAATTTAAACGCAAAATTGATATAAAAAAGAAAAATGCCGAAGTACAAAATACTTCAGCATTTCCCTCTCTGTCATTACAAACTATGGAGGACCAAGAGTTTGAAATGGTGCGGTCCATTTCAAAGTAACTTCATTATAGTGCATATTGCATAATATGTCAATAGTATTTATGAAAATTTTTGATATATATTACAGAACTTTGTATAATTTGTCGAACCCTGCCACTTATGATAAAAAGAGTAAAAATATGTACTGTTGCAGTCGAATTTATTGACTACAAACAAATGTTCGTATAATATCGAACACAAAGGCATATCCCTTTTGCCACTCAGGTTCAAATGCCTAATTGGGAGTCCTTAATATTATGCAAAGGCAGGTAATGATATGAATATCGACAAACTCGCTGACGAATACGAAAAGCAGTACAATGTACTTTGTGCCAAGGTTGACGGACTCAAACCTCTTTTGAGCG
The DNA here is from genome assembly GCA_050872345.1 of Eubacterium sp. Lineage (GTDB taxonomy): Bacteria > Bacillota > Clostridia > Oscillospirales > Acutalibacteraceae > Eubacterium_R. Next base: position 17,929 of record JBNMGQ010000015.1, read on the forward strand.
TTTACCGAGGTGAAGACTTGCACCTGCTTAGAAGAAAAATCAAAATTTATTACGATATGGCTTGTGAATGCAGAAAAATTTATTTTATGCTTTCACGATATTATGAGGAGGAAAAGTAATGAAAAGCTTTATTGAAGAATGTGTAGGAGAATATGATGAGTTTGACGAATGTGGGTATGACGAACAAAAAATTCTTCAAAATTCATTAAAGTTTATATTACCTCAAATTGTTGAAAGGGAACTGACTCAAAAGCAACGCATTTGCTTTGAACAGTTTTACATAAGGCGCAAATCACAAAATGAAATTGCAAGAATGCTTCGCCTTTCACAACCGACCGTAAGCCGTCACCTTAAATCGGCAGAAAGCATTGTCAATCGTATCGGTATGTATTGCATCTACGGTATAAAGAAAACGAATGAACAGTGGGAGAAGTTGCAGTAAATTATAGTTTAGCCTCCCTTGTAAAGGGAGGTGGCACGCTTGCGTGACGGAGGGATTATCGGGCGAACGCAGTTCGCCCCTACGGTAATTTTTCTAATATAGATAGTCTAAAATGATAAGACTATCGTAGGAGCGACCAGTGGTCGCCTGCCAATCCCTCAGTCGGTGAACCGACAGCTCCCTTTGCAAGGGAGCCTTAACTTACTACGCTAAACAATAATTTAATGCTACGGAGTGGCACAAACAGTGCCACTCCTATCAACACGGTTGATACGGCGAAGGCTGTTTTATAGGCGCTGTGCACCACCCAAGCTAATAACAACCGAAAAAGAAAGCACCTATTCATACTATGAATGGGTGCTTTTTTTGTGATATTTACAAGCCTAAAATCAGTGCAATTAAGAGCATAATTGCGTAAATGACAGGTTGGTGGATAATGTAAACCCAAAGGCTGTTTTTGCCGACGAAACAAAGGAATTTACTTCTTTGCTTATACACGGTTTTCGGCAAGGCTTCGTCTTTGGCAAGCTTGCCTAAAAATGCGCCGAATAAAAACATAAACAGCCACGGAATAATCGAAAAATAGTCGGCGCTTTTGAAAGCGTAATTATAAAAGCCGAGTGGCGCAAAAATGTTTGTTTGATAAAGGCTTGACGGCAAATCGATAAGACCGAAGCAAAGCGTCCTTGTGTTGACACCGTAGGTGAAGAAAAACAAAAGCAGTGACACGAGCGCACCGACCTTATAGTTAATCTTGTTAATGAGTGGCATTAAAATGCCTGTAATTATCATACACGAGCCGAGGCAGTGGAGAATACCGAAGTAAATCTCATCACCTTCAAAGCCAAACAACGGCATAATCACCACGGTGAAAATCGTTATAACAATACCGAAGCCGAGCACGATAAATCCACGCTTAATCGTATTTCTTGAAAGCCTTGAGCAAATACCTGAAATGACAATGAATATCGCCCAAAAAATCGGCTGAACGGTGCAAAGTGCGTCAAACACCTTGTATCCCCAGTCAAGGTTTAAAACATCGCCGACATCAAGAAAAGCGTGGTGGATAATCATACAAATTATTGCAAAGCCACGAAGCTCATCGAGTAAATATATTCTTTTTCTTTTAGTTTTCTTTTTCTTTTCAGCCATAACATTCTCCAAAAAATATTAAATAAAGTATACCATAAATTATTAGTATTGTATACAGCAAAATTTTGTGATATAATGTTTTAGAATTTTAAAGATATTCTTTTAATATAGCGAGGTTAAATTTATGAAAGAATTTCGTGGTGAGTTTAAGGGCGAAGCCTTAACTGTAGTTAATCAAACAAATACTGCGTCAGCTGTAGGTTCGGGTTCACTTCCAGTTTTTGCGACTCCTATGATGCTTGCACTTATGGAGCAGGCTACATGTGAAGCGTGTATTGACCTTCTTGACGACGGCGAAACAACAGTCGGCACTAAGGTTGAGATTACACACGACAAGGCAAGTGGGCTTTCAACTGCAATTACGGCTTATGCCACTCTTGATGAGGTTGACGGCAGAAGGCTTGTTTTTTCGGTATGTGCAAAGGATGAAAACGGTAATGTAATCGGCAAGGGCAAGATTGAAAGATTTGTTGTTCTTTGCGATAAATTTATGAAAAGGGTAAACGGCTGATGAGATATAAAGCAGTTATATTTGATTTTGACGGTACAATTTGCGATACCGGTGAGGGGATACTTAAAAGTGCAAAATTTGCGCTTGATTATTATAATATTGAAGCACCGGAGTATACCGAGCTTACCTATTTTATCGGTCCTCCTCTTCTTGTGACTTTTCAGGAAAAGTTCGGCGTTGACGCTGCTATGGCTGATAAGCTTGTTAAAAAATATAGGGAACGCTACACTAACAAGGGTCTTCTTGAAAGCAAGCTTTACGACGGAATTAAAGAGCTTTTGTCTAAGCTTAAAAAGGAAAATATTAAGCTTGGTATTGCTTCTTCAAAGCCACAGGATTATATCGAAGCACTTCTTGACCATAACGGAATTAAGTCGTATTTTGATGTGATTTGCGGTGTTACTTTCTCTGCCGATTGTGAGTCGAAGGCTAATATCGTTTCTCGTTGCCTGAAGGAACTTGACACTGCCGGTAACGAAACTCTTATGGTAGGTGACAAGAAGTATGATATTGACGGCGCAAAGGCTAACATGATTGACAGCGTCGGTGTTTTGTGGGGGTACGGTAGCAGAGTTGAATTTGCACAGGCAGGCGCAAAGTTTGTCGCTGAAAAAATTGACGATATTTTCTCGATTGCTCTCGGCTATTTTGAACAGACGGAAGAAGTTAACGGTATCTACAGTGGCAGGATTATCGATGTTCATAACGACAGAATTACTCTTGTTGACGGCGACGAAGCTTACAGGGAAGTTGTTGAGCATCCGGGTGGTGTCGCAATTGTGGGTCTTACAGAGGATAACGAGATTTTACTTGTTCGCCAGTTCAGGTACCCTTATAAGGAAACTATATACGAAATTCCTGCCGGCAAGCTTGAAAAAGGCGAGGATATTAAATCAGCCGGTATAAGAGAATTTAGCGAGGAATGTGGCGCAACGGCAGAAGTTTTTGAGCCACTCGGCGAAGTTTATCCGTCACCGGGTTATTGTGGTGAAATTATAAGATTGTTTTACGCTAAAAAGCTTACTTTCGGTGAACAACATCTTGACGACGACGAATTTTTAGATGTAATCAAAATGCCGATTAAAGAAGTTGTTTCAAAAATAATGAGTGGCGAAATTAAGGACGCTAAAACAATTGCAGGAGTATTTAAGATAAAGGAATTAATGAATTTATGAGTGCTTATTTGGACAATTCGGCAACTACGAAACCGTGCAAAGAATGTGTCGAAGCTGTAATGAATATGCTTGAAAATGATTTCGGCAACGCTTCAAGCCTTCATAATCTCGGCATTAACGCTATGAAGCAGATTATTTTGGCAAGGGGTGCAATCGCCGATTCACTCGGCGTTGATAAGGAAGAAATTTATTTTACCTCGGGCGCAACGGAAGCAAACAATATGGCATTGTTTGGCTCGGCTAAGGCTCGTGGCAGACTCGGTCGGCGTATTGTCACTACTGCGATTGAGCACGAAAGCGTTTTGCAGTCTGCCGAACAGCTTGAAAAACAGGGCTTTGAGGTTATATTTTTACAGCCGGATTCTAACGGCAATATCAGCGAAGAACAGCTTTTTGAAGCAGTTAATAAGGATACGATTTTAGTATCGATGATGTATATTAACAATGAGGTCGGCACGGTTATGCCGGTTAAATCTATTCAAAAGGCAGTTAAAAAAGCCGGTGCTCCTGCGCTTATTCATATCGACTGCGTGCAGGCTTACGGCAAGGTTAATATCAATCCTAAAAAGCTCGGCGCCGATTTGGTTTCAATCACTGCTCATAAGATTCACGGTCCTAAGGGCGTCGGTGCACTTTATATCAATAAAAGTGCTAACCTTACCGACCAAAATTTTGCAAGGACTTTCGGTGGCGAGCAGGAGAAGAAAATCAGACCGGGCACGGAATGTTCACCTCTTATTGCAGGTTTCGGCGCTGCTGTCAAGGCACTTCCGAATGTAGCCGAGCAGAAGAAAAAGATTAAGGAGCTTAACTCTTACGCAAGGGAAGAACTTTCAAAAATCGACGGCATTAAGTTTAATAATGATGAAAACACTTCGCCGTATATTTTAAATATTTATGTGCCGACTTTTATGCGAAGCCAAACTGTTTTGCAGGAACTTTCGGCAAAGTATTCGGTTTATGTCAGCAACGGTTCTGCCTGCGCAAAAGGTAAAAAGAGCCATGTGCTCACTGCTATGAACCTTCCAAGCGAAATTATCGATAAGAGTATCAGAGTAAGCTTTTCAAGGTTTAATACCAAAGAGGATGTTGACCTTCTTGTGTCGGCGCTTGACGATTTGATTAAAACCCATCCAATAAAATAGAAACGGAATTTATATAATGAAAGAAATTATACTTATTAAAAACGGTGAACTTACGCTTAAGGGTCTTAACCGTTCAAGCTTTGAGGATAAGCTTGTTAAAAATATTAAGCATAAAATATCCGACCTCGGCGATTTTGAATATACAAAAAGTCAGTCAACTATTATGGTTGACCCACTTGATGACGACATTGACCTTGACGAAGCTTGCGACAGAATTTCAAGAGTTTTCGGCATTGCAGCTTTTTCAAGAGCATGCGAATGTGAAAAAGATTTTGACGATATTAAGAAAAAAGCTTGCGAATACCTTGAGGATGAACTCAGTGAAGCTAAAACATTTAAGGTTGAAGCAAAGCGTTCGGACAAAAAGTTCCCTATGAAATCGCCTGAAATCAGCAGGGAACTCGGTGGCTTTATCCTTTCAAAGTTTAATAACCTTAAGGTTGATGTGCATAATCCTGACATTGTTGTTACCGTCGAAGTAAGGGAAAAATATGCTTTCGTTCGTGGCAACAATATTAAGGGCGCAGGTGGTATGCCTACAGGTACAAACGGTCGTGCAGGTATTCTTATCAGTGGTGGTATCGACTCACCGGTTGCTGCATATATGATGGCTAAGCGTGGCATTGAGCTTTGCGCAATTCACTTTGCTTCGCCGCCTTATACAAGCGAACTTGCCGAAATGAAGGTTATGGATTTGCTTAAAAAGGTTGCGAGATACAGTGGCTTGATTACCACTTATGTTGTTCCTTTTACCGAACTTCAGGAAGCTATCAGGGACTACTGCCCTGAGGAATATTTCACAATTATTATGCGCCGTCTTATGATGAAGCTTTCGCAAAGAGTGGCAGAAATGCAAAATTGCACTGCTCTTATCACCGGCGAAAGCGTAGGTCAGGTGGCGAGCCAAACCATGTACGCTCTTGCTTGTACCGACTGCGCAACGGATTTACCTGTTTTCAGACCTTGTATCGGTATGGATAAGGAAGAAATCATTGCCATTTCACGCAAGATTGACACATTCGACATTTCAATTCAACCTTATGAGGATTGCTGTACCGTGTTCACTCCTAAGCACCCTAAGACAAGACCTCACAAGGAAGATGTAATCGAAGCAGAAAATAAGATACCAAACCTTGACCAAATGCTTGACAGAGCTATGGAAAATGTCAAGAAAGTTTTTATTAAATAATTATGAGTGAAGATAAGAAAGATTTTAATAACGAAAGTATTGACGAAATATTAAAGGATTTTCAGGCTAAAAGGGAAGAAAGACCAAAGGGTGAATATGTTCCACAGCCTGTTGATAAGCCTAAGGCTCGTATCGACTTTGCAAAGGACGACAGCGAGGACGAAACTATTGAAAAGCCTAAGGCAAAAAAAGAGAAAAAGCCGATTGATAAATCAAGGCTTAAAAGTTCTCTCAAATTGCCTATTATAATAGTATTAATTATAGCAGTGCTTTTCGGCGCAATTTTCGGTATCGGAAATGCTATTAAATCTTCAGGCAACGGATATATAAAATCTTACGAGAAAAAGTATCCGTCTGTGTCTTTCCCTGCAAATATCGAGAAAAAATATTGCGACGCTTACGCTAAAAATACAAACCTTGCCGGCTATATCACCATTAAGGATATAAGCCTTAAATCAAAGGTGCTCAAAAAGGCTGATAAAAAGGGTACGCCTTATATTGAAAAATCGGTAAAAGGCGCAGAAGTTTTCAACAATGTTGTTTATTTAAACGACAATTCGCTTGAAGCTTTTTATTCGTCTGCCGACAGCTACAATAATAATGCTTCCGGTTTTATTTCTTTTTCCGATTTAACGGCTGATTATAATTTCAAAGTTGTTGCAGCATATTATACAAATACTAAGGCAGAGGACGATAACGGCTATATTTTCCCTTATAATGTAACCGAGCGCCAAACACCACAAAGCGCACTTGACTTCCTCGACAGACTTAAAAATAAGTCGCTTTATTCAACCGGTATAACCGTCACCCGTGGCGATACGCTTCTCACCGTTTCCTGCCCGACCGATTTCCACAAGGATTTTAGGTTTGTCGTTGTCGGCATTGCAAGGGACGACGATAAAAAGCTTATTGCCACACCTCGCTCGCATATCTTCTACCCTCAGGTTATCTTTGATGAAACAGGGGAGAAGAACTACTTTAACTTCACTGCCCAGTGGTATCCGACTATCGTTGTCGGCAATAAAAATGTTAAACAGACAATTGATGATTATGAGTAATCGGTTTAGGTTACTTGCTTCCCTCTGATGAGGGAAGTGTCAGCTATGCTGACGATAGGAGAGAAAGGCGAACACAGTTCGCCCCTACAGCGTTGAAAAAAACTGCGTGTTTGAATAAATTTTCTTGTAAGCAATTATTCTTTGAAAATTTATAAAAAACACTTCGTTCCTTTCTCCTTTTCCCCAAAAAGCTTACGATTTTCAGGGACCCTCTGAAATTATCATTTTAGACTGTCTAAATTAGAAAAGGACCGTAGGGGCGAACTGTGTTCGCCCGTTTTTCATATAAACTACTTTTTTCTACATATATGACAATAATTCTACACATGTCCAAAATAATTGTGATATTTTGCAAAAAAATATTAAATAATTGTAAACAATTGTAACCCAAAATTATGCTGATTCTATTGACATAATATTAACGCAATGTTATAATGTAACCAATAATTATGTAAATGGGGTTACTACGCCCATTTACTAACTGCAAAAGCGATTTTTGCCGGCAGTATCGTGCGTTTTTGGTCAGGTAAACAGCGATGCAAACGCCTGCAAACAGAGTGATTGCAAATTTTAAGGAGGAAAAGAAAATGAAAAAAAGGCTTTCCAAAAAGATTTTGGCTGCTTTTCTTGCTGTAATGATGGTTGTCACAGCGCTTCCTATGAGCGTTTTCGCTGCTAACGGCTATGTTGACGCTGATACCGACCCTATGGTTACAGCAACTACAGAAGCAATGTCAAGATTCAAGTCAAAGCTTTCTGAACCTAACGCTGCTTACTCAAATGTTACCCAGGCTTATCAAGCATATGTTAATTGTCAGCAAGGCCTTGACGCTTACATCTACGGTGGTAAAGAGACTGCTCTTAACGGTTTAGCAGGCAAACTTGATGATGCTATTTCTAAGATGGTTTCTTTCACAGGTGCTACTGCTAATACCGACAGATACCGTACAACTCAGGTTTTCCCAGCAGACTCAACAGGTTACGGTGCAGAAGATTATGCTAAGGCATATAAGAATGTACTTTGGCTTGAAACCGGTATCGACACAAACACAGGCGACGGTAAGACTGCTGCTGAAAACTATTCGGCAATGACTCTTTACTATCCTGAAGCTACTTTGATGTACGATGGTGTTACAGACCCTGCAACTGCTATTATGGCAATTACTTCAGGTGAAGGTGACCCGGGTGTATTCGGTGGCTCTAAGAACAGATATGTATCTGCTATCGTTTCTGAAAATGCTGACTTCGCATTAGACAGTAACTGGCATGGTACCGACGGTGGCAACTTCGACTTTAACTGGGCTTGGATTACTAACGGCAACAGCTACAACCTTGCAAACAATACATCTACTGCAGGTACAGTTTACCAAATCCGTAACGGTCGTAAGAACTATACTAATAAGTATTTTGCAAACCTTTTGGTATTAAAGACAGGTTCAACTTTGTTGGCTGGTAACAAGCTTAAGGCTGATGTTACTCCTGTTCTTAAGGCTCACATCGGTTCATCAAATGCTTTTGGTAACAACATTAACGATGCTGCTTCACCAACAGTAACAGGTACAACTACTATCCATGTAGTTAACTACAAATATGTTCTTGATGCTATTAAGACTAACGGCTCAAAGATGAAGGGCGTTGACCTTAATGAGTATTCAGAAGGTGGACTTATTCCATACATTCAGGCTATGGATACAGCTACTTCATTCGACCCTAACAGCTATTTCACATCTTCTAACGATGTTGACGGTTACTGCAGAGCTGCTTCAAATGTTGTTTCAACAATCAACAGCGCAAGCACAAGTGGCACAAACAGCGAAGCTTGGCAGAACCTTCGTGACGCTATGAGCTTACAGGTTAGACAGACATATGCTGAAGGTGGCGACAAGTACACTGCTGATTCTTGGGCAACATTTAAAGAAGCATATGAAACAGTTCGTGACTACTTTGCAAACCTCAGCACAACTGATTTCACAACTTCTACTAACTATACAGACGCTGACACAACCAATGCTTATGCAAAGGCTATTAACGATGCTTACAGTGGTCTTAAGACTAATGTAGCTAAGGTTGATACAGCTGACCTTGTTTCAACAATCAAGGTATTTGAATCATACGATGCTAACTTCTTCACAACTGACACTTACAACGCTGTTGTTGCAGTAGTTAATGAAGTTAAGGCTGCAGTATGGGGTTCAACTGACAACTGGGGCGTTCCTGCTTATGCTCCTGATGACGACGCAGAAGGTACAGGTAAGGCTCTTGTAGCTACAAACCTTGAAAAACTTCAGGATGCTATTAAGACTCTTCGTATCAGCTCTGCCTATAATACAGTAACAACTCAGGGTACAACTTCTCTTGACGCTGTTCTTGAACTTGAAAAGAATATTGCAAACCCTACAGACTATAGTAACTACGCTTCATTCGCAACAGCTCTTGCAGTTGCTAAGGACTATAAGAGTGACTTGGCTACTACAGATTTGACCGACTACGATGCTCAGTATGATGAATACGCAGCTAAGGTTGACGCAGTAATCACTGCTTACAACGCACTTCAGTATTCATTTACTAAGATTCCTGACGGTACAGTTTTCGGTAACAACAACGAAAGCGAACTTGCAAGAATTTCTCTTAAAGACCAGGGTTATCAATTTGTTGAAGGTACTTACACAGGATTTGCTTATATCTTCAGAACAAAGCACACAGCAATGGATGTTGATTTCGGTAAATTCAATGTAACCTTCGGTACAACTATTAACTCAAGAATCAACAACTCACTTGATTCTATCACAATCGACGCTACAGCTCCAAAGCTTGGCGACACAGATACTAAGGCTCATATCAACTCAGCAGGTTGGACATCAACTCCTAATGCTCTTTCTGACGAACAGAAGGAAACCTATAAGGCTTGCCTTGATACCGGTAAGATTGAAGACGGTGGTAAGGGCTTCTTCGTTCACGGTCTTAGATACACAGGTAACAACAACTATAACAACTCTGACTACAAGATTGTTACTAACGACGGTACTCAGATTAGCGACTACGATACAGCTGTAGCTACCGACCTTGACCCAATCCTCGGTGAAACAACAGGTTCGGCTCAGAGCCCTATCTACGGTGCTATCTTTGCTCGTTCAAACGGTAACGATAACGAAGCTAAGATTTCTGCAAGTGGTAACTTCGGTCTCCACATTCCTGCAACAACACAGCAGACACTTTCAGCTTCAACAGCTCCTGCAACAAAGGCTTACTCAATGACAACAAGATTCGGTGCTGTAGGTTCTTGGAACTGTACAAACACAGCTAACTACTGTGGTTACAACTGGTACACTTCTGAAATGAACGACACTTACCTTGCACCAAGCGTAACAGTTGTTGATATTTCATCACTCGTTGAACTTGTTGACCTTTGCAATGCAAAGCTTAATGATTCTCAGATGTACACAGATGCTTCTTGGTCAGCATTCACTACAGCTCTTGAAGATGCACAGGCTAACCTTGGCTATGCAAACATTAAGAACGCTAACGGCCTTAAGAATCTTGTTGCTACAATTCAGCAGAGATATAAAAACCTTTGGACAGCATACAAAGGCCTTAAAGTTAAGTCACTTAACCTTACATTCAACTATAAGGATGCTAACGGCGCTGACGCTTCAACAGTAGTAACTGTTCAATACGGCAAGAATGTAACAAATTCAGCTGCTGAGCAGTTTAACGCTATTGAAACTCCTAACTATGTTGACGGTGCTTACACCTATTCATTCACAGGTTGGAACCCAACATTTGACCCGGATGCTACAGTAACAGACAGTGCTACTTATACTGCACAGTATGAAAGCACACTTAACGCTGCTAACTGGGATGCATTCAACGCTGCAAAGAATGCACTTGTTGACAAGATTGTTGACAACAAGTATACAGCAGCTTCTCTTGAAAGTGTAGCAAGCGAACTTGCTAAGCTCACATATTTCGATTACACAGACGACCAAAAGGCTGATGTAATGGCTGACGCACAGACAGTTATCGATAACGAAACAGCTACACTCACTTCACTTGCAACTTCATTAGTTGAAGTTAATATTGAAACATCTGCTGCTGACGCTCTCAAGCAAATGCAGACAGAAAAGGGTTATACCGACGAAGATATTTACGACGATTTGTCAAAGACCTTTGCTGATACTAAGGATGTAGCAGTAGCAGGTAAGACTGTTAAGGGTTATCTCTATGACAGCCAGTCAGCACTTGACGCTGCTATCGCTGCTGCACTTAACGGTATTAAGGTTAAGACTTATGACATCTATCTTAACGGCTCAGTAATCGGCAATGTTGCATACGGTACTTCAGTTTCTGTTGATTCTAACGGTGCTATCACAACCGGTACAACTGTTGAAAAGAAGGAAGGCACTAACTATGCTTGGAACTACAGCTATGCTGCTCCGTCAAATGACAACACAGCTACAACTCCTAAGTATATGATTACTGCTCCTACATTCGGCTTTATTGTTAAGGGTACAACTTACCTCACAACAAAGGCTGTTGATGATACTGCTTCAGGTTACACAGTAACTATCGTATCTTCAGTAAACGGTAAGACACTCGATGTCATCACAACTGATTCTAACGGCACATTCACAATGCCTACAATCAGCGTTCCGTTCTACACATTCGATTCATTCAGCAACGGTGTTGCTGCCGGTGCTCAGGCTACAGTAAGTGAAAATACTGTTATCACTGCTAACTTCAAGCCTGTTGAAGATACAACTCAAAAGTATACAGTTTATGTATTCAACTCAATTGATGATTTCGAAGGCGCTACAGACGCTACAGTTTACAGCGACCTTTCATACAACCAGCTTGTTAATGTAAGCATCCCTGGTGCTTATGCAATTGTTAAGTCTGTTCTCAATGAAGAATATATGGCTTCTAAGAATACAATTCTTACCTATGGTGACAAGTACAGCTTCTATGTTGAATCTTCTTACTATGAGGACGACGGAATGGACGGTACACTCGTTGCAATCGTTGGTCTTTCAGAAGAAGAATATCAGAACTATCAGTCATCTGACAGTGAAAAGCATCTTTATGACGGTCAGGGCAACCAAATCGTTCCTTCATCTGCTGAACTTTACAAGGCACCTCAGGCTGATGTAATTACAAGAGAAGAACCTGTATACACAACTGACCTTGCTAAGTTCTCACTTATCGGTACATTTGTTGCTCCAAGTGGTTACACAATGGTTGAGAGTGGTTTCCTCTTCACAATCAACGACGGAGCAACCGATATGACTGTTGAAAATGTTGGTAAGGACGGCATTAGAAGACTTAAGGCTTCTAAGTATACTGTTGGTAACCAGTTTGTAGTTAACATTAAGAACCCAACTTCAGAGCATAACTTTAAGTACACAGCGTACTCAGTAATGCAGAAGGCAGACGGTACAAGAGTTACTGTTTACGGTAAGACCATCAGCACTTCAAATGCCGGCAATGTAAGTAAAAACTAAGAAGGGAGTTAAATGATTATGAAGAAGTTATATGAAGAACCGGAAATTCAAATTCGTAATTATTCTCTCCCTGCAAGAGAAGTAGTTATGACATCTGACCCTAATGTTCCTGACACACCTGATAAGGGACCGGACCTCGGCGATGGTGATGATTACGATTTCTTTAAATAATTAAAGTTCTTAAGGGACCGAAGCGAAAGCTTCGGTCCTTTTTGCGTTGTGTGTGGTAAATTATAGTTTATAAAAGGTTGACGGCTGACGAGTGAATTGTGTGTAGTGCAATATTCATATAAATTATAGTTTGCGTCGTCACAAACTCCGTATCACTCGGGATGAATTTCTTTAATATTTGATTCGAAATTCATCTCTCATTCGCTCCGTTGCTCCTCCTTTTCAAAATTTGTCGTACAGTGGTGCGTCAAATTTTGTATGGGAAATAGGTTGACGGCTAACGCCACATTGCAAGGCTCCCTTGCAAAGGGAGCTGTCGGTTTACCGACTGAGGGATTGGCAGGCGACCACAGGTCGCCCCTACGAAAGTCTTATCATTTTAGACTATCTATATTAGAAAAATTACCGTAGGGGCGAACTGTGTTCGCCCGACAATCCCTCCGATTGCTTTCGCAATCACCTCCC
>JBNMGQ010000016.1:0-30305 GCA_050872345.1 Eubacterium sp.
CCTATCTCTCCTATCGTCAGCATAGCTGACACTTCCCTCGTAAGAGGGAAGCAAGAACTTGGCTCCATCTGACGAGGGAGCTGTCACGATAGTGACTGAGGGAGAGAAAAAATACAATGTGGCGAAGCCGTCAACCGATTATAAACTATAATTTATTAGTATATCATTATATTATCCACTGTCAATTAGTTGTATTTACAGATTTTTTTAGCTTTTTTATTCAAAAACTGTTTATATTTGATTTTTAATAGAATTTAGTTTATTATAACAGTATAAAATAAAGGAGTGAGTGGAAATGACTCTTTACGACAAGGCAAAGAATATAAGCGACTACATTAAAAGTATTGCCAAAAACATACCGAAAACTGCAATAGTTCTCGGCAGTGGACTCGGCGAATTTGCAAACGAAATAGAAAAAGACACGGTTATCGACTACAAGGACATACCTTACTTCCCTGTTTCAACCGTGCCGGGTCACGCAGGAAAATTGATTTTCGGCAAAATCAGTGGCAATCCGATTATCGCAATGCAAGGCAGATTTCATCTTTACGAGGGATATTCGGTGGAAGAAGTCACCTTGCCTGTTCGTGTTTTTCAGCTTTTGGGCGTTGAAAATTATATTGTTACAAACGCAGCCGGTGCAGTTAACCTTAACTACAAACCGGGTGATTTGATGATTATTGAGGACCACATCAGTCTGTTTTGCCCAAGTGCTCTTTTCGGAGCTAATGACGAAAGGTTCGGCACTCGTTTTCCTTCAATGAATGAAGCGTACAGCAAAGAACTTATCAAGGTGGCAGAAAAATCAGCGCAAAACTGCAAACTTGATATTCACAAGGGCGTTTACTGCTACTGCAAGGGTCCTATGTTTGAAACTCCTGCAGAAATAAGATTTTTGCGAACAGCCGGCGCTGACGCTGTAGGTATGTCAACCGTGCCTGAAGTCGTTGTTGCAAACCACGGTGGACTTAAAGTTTTGGGTATATCGTGTATGACTAATATGGCAGCCGGTATTTTGGACCAACCTTTGACTCATATTGAAGTAATGGAAACAGGTAAAAAGGTAGAAAAAGAATTTTCTGCATTTATGAAAGAGGTTATTAGGAATATCGATTAATTGATAAATAAAAATCGGGCGAACACAGTTCGCCCCTACGGTATTTTTCTGATTTAGACAATCATATAAAAAAGGGTCACCGTTTGGTGACCCTTAAATATTATCTGTTTACTTTGTATTTGACGGTACATAGTCGAAGCTTGAAGCGTTATAGCCGAAATACTTTTCAACCATAGGTGTAAACTCGTCCTTATCGTTATAATCAGGACTCTTAAGTTCATAAATAGCTTCGTTCCAGTTATCCACTACCCAGTCACCCTTCTTAAACATAAAAGCGTAAGAAGTTTTGCCGAGGTTACCGTCGAGCACTTCGTAATTTGAAGCATTTTCAAGTGGCATAAAGCTGAACTCATCTGTTACAACGGCGTCAATCTTACCACCGTCAAGGTCGGCAAGTGCCTGCTTAACAGTTGCATATTCCGATACGGACTTAGCACTGTCACGAATAGTGAAGTTATTATCAAGCGCAGTTTTTGCATTTTTAGTAACAACGCCGAGTTTCTTGCCTGCAATGTCACCGTAATCAGAAATATTATTGCCCGACTTAGTAACAGTGATAACTCTGTTTGTAATAATATCTTTTGTAAAGCTGTAGTCCTCGTCGACCGAGCCTACATCCTTTTGAACGGCACCAATCATAGTATAAGCAATGTACTCTGTACCGTCCTTGTCGGTATAAGCAGTATCTTCGCCTACTTTGTAATCCTTATCAACTTTAACGAACTCATAGTTTTTAGTATCGTTTTTAACATTTTCATAAATCTTTTCAAAAAGGTCTACATCAAAGCCGGAAAGCTTACCGTCCTTGCCCTTTGTAAGAAACGGCTCAACCTCATCGGTATAAGCGATAAGCATTGTTTTATCTGTAATTTCGCTTGCTTCACCACCTGATGAACAGCCGGCAAACATTACGCCTATAATTGCAATACACATTAATACTGCAAGTATTTTTTTTATATTCTTTTTAGCATTAGTCATAGTAAGTAACCTTTCTGCAAACACAGATTTGCTCAAAAATAAGCTTATATCTAATTTTATATTATATTCACTGTAAAGTCAATAGAAAAATGGTGCTCATAAGTGATTGACAAATCGATTTTTTAAGAGTAAAATGGCGATTAGACAATTATATTAAATTAACAGAGGAAAATATTATGTTGACTTTAGACAGAGTTTATAAGGCTAAAAGAGTTTTGTCGGCTGTTGTAAGAGAAACCGATATGATTCGTGCCAAAAACATTAGCTCACAATGTGATGTTTATTTAAAGACAGAAAATTTGCAGGTAACAGGTTCTTTCAAGGTAAGAGGTTCTTATTTCAAAATAAGCCAGCTTTCCGACGAGGAAAAAGCTAAGGGCGTTATCGCTTGCTCAGCAGGTAACCACGCTCAGGGTGTTGCTCTTGCAGCTACCAAAAACGGAATTAAATCACTCATTTGCTTGCCTGACGGTGCTCCTATCAGCAAGGTTGAGGCTACTAAGAGATACGGCGCAGAAGTTTGCCTTGTAAAAGGTGTTTACGATGACGCTTACAACAAGGCTATCGAGCTTCAAAAGGAAAAAGGATATACATTTATTCATCCGTTTGACGACCCTGATGTTATCGCAGGTCAAGGTACAATCGGTCTTGAAATTCTTGAACAGCTTCCTGATGTTGACGCAGTAGTAGTACCAATCGGTGGTGGTGGACTCATCTCCGGTGTTGCTTATGCAGTAAAGCAGATTAATCCTAACTGCAAGGTATACGGTGTTCAGGCAGCAGGTGCACCGTCAATGCAAAGAAGTGTTGACGACGGTAAGATTGAAACACTTGAAAGCGTTCAGACTATCGCCGACGGTATCGCAGTTAAGACTCCGGGCAACAATACATTTGAACTTGTTAACAAATATGTTGACGGAATTTACACAGTTAGTGATGACGAAATTGCGCTTGCAATTCTTACTCTTATGGAGCAGCATAAGCTTGTTGCCGAAGGCGCAGGCGCAGTTCCTGTAGCAGCAGTTATGAACGGTAAAATTCCTGACCTTGAAGGCAAAAAAGTATGTTGCCTTGTTTCAGGTGGTAATATTGATGTTACTATCCTTTCAAGAGTTATTGAAAGAGGTCTTAAAATGGGTGGCAGAAGTGCTTATATCACCATTGCTCTTTCAGATAAACCGGGCCAGCTTCTCGGTGTAAGTAAGGTTATTGCCGATAACGGTGCAAATGTTGTATCTGTTAACTACGACAGCACCGACCTTGATATGAACATTACCGACTGCTTCCTTAAAATCGGTATTGAAACAAGAAATTATCAGCATATCGTTCAAATCAAGCAGGCTCTCAAAGAAGCAGGCTTTGAAGTAATTGACTAATGATATTAGTCGTTAAAAATAAAATAATAATATAAAAAACAAATAAAAAATGCTGAGAAAGTGAGATATTAATTATGGAATATGTTGCAACTAATAATGCTCCGGGTGCTATCGGTCCTTATTCACAGGCTGTAAAGGCTAACGGTTTGCTTTTTACCTCGGGTCAAATCGCTATCAACCCTGAAACAAACACCGTTGAAGCTAAAACTATTGAAGAGCAGACTCATCAGGTTTGCAAAAACCTTACTGCTGTTGTTGAAGCAGCAGGCACAACTATGGATAAGGTTGTTAAAACCGTTTGCTTCCTTGCAGACATTAACGATTTTGCTAAGTTCAACGAAATTTACGGCACTTACTTCACATCTAAACCTGCCCGTTCTTGCGTTGCAGTTAAGGACCTTCCAAAGGGTGTCCTTTGCGAAGTTGAAGTTATCGCTGAATTATAAAATTAAGCAATAAAATAATATGCAAAAATAAAAGGCGAACGCAGTTCGCCCCTACAAAAATCTTGTCATTTTAGAATATCTAAATCAGAAAGTATACCGTAGGGGCGAACTGTGTTCGCCCGTTTTTATTTTATAAACTTTTCTTTTCCTTTGCAAAGAAAATCAATGCCACAACAAGAGTAATTGCTTCGGCTACAGGAAACGCAAGCCAAACACCTGTCATACCAAAAAGATATGAAAGTAAAAATACACTTGCGATAATCACAACAAAGCCACGCATAATTGACACAACGAACGCAGGCACAGCCTTGCTCATAGAACTGAATGCAAGGGAAAGGAAAATATTAAGCCCTGCAAAAATAAATCCGATAAAGTAAATCCTAAGACCTTTAACGGCGTAAACGGTCAACTGCTCAATATGTTCGCTGTTGAAAATGTTGGCGATAGGCGTTGCAAAAGCATTAATAACACCGATAATTATACCTGCAAAACAAAGGCAGGTAATCATACCAAGCTTAAGAATTTTATTAAGGTCAGCCTTATCACCCTTTGCATAATAACGACTGAGAAGTGGCTGAGAGCCCTGCGCAACACCGTTGAAAACGGAAACTGCAACGAGTGAAATATTTGCAACAACACCGTAAGCTGCAACGCCGATATTACCGACAAGCTTAAGGATAATCATATTAAATGCAATTGTGATAACACCCGAAGAAATTTCGCCGACGAAGGCAGAAACACCGAGCTTAGCCGAATTAAACAGCTTTACAAAAGACGGCAATGCAACTTTAAACGATATTGTATTTTTCTTAGAAACAAAATGAGTAACACAAATAAGGCAACCGACTACAGGAGAAAGAGCAGTTGCAAGAGCAGCACCTGCCATACCCATACCGAGTGGAAACATAAGCACCCAGTCCATAACGATATTGAAAAGTGAACTTACAACCGTAGCAATCATAGCGATTGACGGAGCACCGTCGTTTCTTACAAACGCATTGCAAACATAGTTATACATAAACAGTGGCGCAAATGACATAAATATTTTAGTATAAGGTGTGCCGACTTTTACTATATCGGCGTCACCACCCAAAAGCGAAACAATCTTGTCCGGCATAGTAAAGCCGATTATCATAAAAATTATACCGATAACGGTTGTAAAAAACATTGCGTTAAAGAAATAAGTATTTTTATTTTCGTTTTCATTCTTATTTTTAGATATTGCAAAACGAATTGCAGAGCCGACACCAATCATTGAGCCGATTGCAAATATAAGGTTATATACGGGAAGCACAAGATTAAGCGCAGTAATACCGTTTGCACCGACTGCTTTGGAAATAAAAAATGTGTCAGCCAAAATATATGCCGACATGCCAATCATTGCAAATACATTTTGCGATACATATTTAGCAAATTCGCTTGACGCACTTTTACTTTTCATAAATTACTCCTTAAATAAAGCTTTTGACGATTTTAACATAAATAAACATAAAGGTAAAGAGGAAAAAGTCACTTTGTTTTTATTTAATTAACATATTTTTTAATAATGTTCATATTTAATTAATACGCAGTATATTTATGAACGGTATATTTAAGACAGCAAAGGGAAATGTGCTACTTCCCAATGCTGATAAAATATTTTTCATCCTTACCTCCTCTTTTTTATATTGAATAAAAAGAATAGAAACACCGAGACGAACAATCTCGGTGTTTTTATTTTAGAATGTTTTAGGGTCATCGTGGACGCCGACCCTTACAATTTTCAATTTCAAACGATTAAAACTCTATCTTCGTTTCTTTATAATTCTTATCGTGGGAAGTGAGAACTGCAACGCAATTTTCATTATTATACATTTTATTAAGCCAGCGAAGTGAAATCTTCATATTTTGAATATTATGTATCGGACCCGAAAGAATAAGTTCACTCCAAGACTTTTCGCTTACACCGTTGTCACCTGCAATAACAGCCATTTTGCCGTTTTCCTTAACAACAACACAAACAGAACCTGCCGAATGACCAGGTGTATAAACAATCCTTACACTGCCGTCGCCAAACAAATCACAACTTTTGCCGAACGGTGCACGAGAGTCGTAGTTCATCTCGATTTGTTCAAATTCAATACCTTTCCATATACTCTTATGATACCTTGGATTTGGCAAAAGCGACGCTTCAAATTCTTCCTTGGTGACATAAATATGACGGGCACCTTTCAAATCAACAACACCGCTTGCGTGGTCGCAGTCAAGATGAGTCAATATAACTGCGTCAAGGTCGCTCGGCTCCAAGCCGAAACCTGCAAGTTGCCTTACGACAGAATCATTAAGAGTCATAGTAGGATGGCTTGAAAAATAAAGAGCACCACCGAGATGACGGTGAGCATTAATAGCGCACTGCTCACTCCAACCCGTATCAACAAGAACATTTTTGCCCTTAATTCTAACCAAAAATGCTTTTACGGGAACTTCGCATCTTCCTTTTTTGCCTTGCAAAATACCGGTGTACGCAAGCTTACTCTTCTTACTGTCCCTATCGTGAACAGCAGTTGACACAAGCATTTTACCGGTTTGAAGCACATCAATTTCAGCCATTTACCCTACCCCTTTTCGTAAACATAACTACAAAATATATTTTATCATAAATAATATATTACTTCAATAAGATTTATACTAATAAACCTATTTGTAAAAAACTCTAAACAAAAGTGACAAAAAAGAACTGTTTTGATATAATATTAAAAACAGGAGTTGATAATATGAAAAATATGCTTGACTACATAGAAGAATACGGCGACCTTTCATTTAAGGAAAAGCCGTTTAACGAAATTGACGCTTTGATTTTTTCACAGCTTGTTTATACCGATTTTGAAGGCATAGCAGACAAAAAGAGCGTTTCGCTTTTAAAGGGTGCAAAGCTTTTTTACGCTTTATATAACCAAGAAGAAATTGACGAGCTTATATCGATAAGCCAGAAAAGTGCCCATCTTCTTCAAAAATGCAGTATGACAAAAAGATTTTCAAATGTGATTTTGTGTGACTACATAAACAATGTTAACGACGAAATCGACAAACAGTTTTCGGCAATGCACTTTTTGCTTGACGACGGTTGCGATGTTGTCGCTTTTCGTGGCACAGATGTAACGGTAACCGGTGTTAAAGAGTCGGCAATGCTGTCGTATATGTTCCCTGTTCCGGCGCAGATTGAAGCACTTTATTATTTTCAGGAAACTGCTATGGTGCACAGTGGCGACATAATTCTTTGCGGCCACTCAAAAGGTGGCAACCTTGCAGTGTTTGCATCCGTCAACTGCTCGAACTCGCTCAAAAAAAGGCTAAAAGGTGTTTATGAATTTGACGCACCCGGCTTTCCTCATTACTTTTTTGACAGGTACGACTACTGCCAAATCAAAGACACAATTCATTTTTACACTCCTCAGTCGTCAATTATCGGCAGAATGCTTTACCACGACGCAAAACCAACTGTAGTTCACAGCGAAAACTCAGGATTAAAACAGCATCAGGTGTCATCTTGGGAAGTTGAAGGCGACAGTTTTAAGCTTGAAGAAAAGTTTGACAGAACCTCCGACTTTGTCAGCGATTACATTAATGAGCTTATCGACTACATTTCCGACGAAGAACTTGAAGTTTTCTTTGACACGCTCGAATATGTTGCGACACATATGGGTATTGAAGATTTTTACGACACAAAGGATTTTGATATTAAAAAAGCGTTTTGTCTTATCGATTCAATCACAACGCTTGACGATGAGCAAAAATCAAAATTTAAACAGATTTTGAAAAAGGTTATTGCCGATTTTACAAAAGAATATTTGTCACAAAAAACGCAACCGTATAAAGCCATTTTGGAAAACCTTAAACTCCAAAAGCGAAACAAAGAAGAATTGAGTGAATAATGAAGCTCTTATTCATTCAGACAACTGTAGGGGCTAACATCGTTAGCCCGCAAACAGATTTACAAAAAAATTAACCCTTAGTATATTTTTTGTCTATATAGTATTGAAAAATGAAATTAAAGTGCTATAATTATTTTTATGAATATTATTTGTCTTAGGACAAAAGTACATAGGAGATGTTTATAATGCAAAAGAAAGACATTGATTGGTCAAGCCTTGGCTTTGGCTATATTAAGACAGACAAAAGATTTGTAGCTCACTACAAAGACGGCAAGTGGGACGAAGGTCAGCTTGTTGACGACGATAAAATTACGCTCAGCGAATGCGCAGGTGTATTGCAGTATGCACAGACTTGCTTTGAAGGTCTTAAGGCATACACAACTAAAGACGGCAGAACTGTTTGCTTCCGTCCTGACCTCAACGCTTCTCGTATCGCAGATTCTTGCCGTGGTCTTGAAATTCCTGTAGTTCCTGAAGAAATGTTCCTCAGAGCTGTTAAGGAAGTTGTTAAGGCTAACGAAGCTTGGGTACCTCCTTTCGGCAGTGGTGCTACTCTTTACATTCGTCCTTATGTTTTCGGCGTTAACCCTGTAATCGGTGTTAAGCCTGCCGACGAATATGAATTTAGAATGTTCTGTACACCTGTTGGACCTTACTTCAAGGGTGGCGCAAAGCCTATCACAATTCGTGTATCTGATGTTGACCGTGCAGCACCTCACGGTACAGGTAATATCAAAGCAGGTCTTAACTATGCTATGTCACTTCATAACATTGTTGACGCTCACAAAAACGGCTTTGATGAAAATATGTACCTTGACCCTGCTACAAGAACTAAGGTTGAAGAAACCGGTGGCGCTAACTTCCTTTTCGTAACAAAGGACGGCACTGTTGTTACTCCTAAGAGTGATTCAATCTTACCTTCAATCACCCGTCGTTCACTTATGGTTGTTGCTGAAAAGTATCTCGGTCTTAAGGTTGAGCACAGAGAAGTTTACTTTGACGAGCTTAAGGACTTTGCTGAATGCGGTCTTTGCGGTACAGCAGCAGTTATCTCTCCTGTCGGCAAGATTGTTGACCACGGTAATGAGATTTGCTTCCCATCAGGTATGGAAGAAATGGGTCCTGTTACAAAGAAGCTTTATGAAACTCTTACAGGTATTCAGATGGGCGAAATCGAAGCTCCTGAAGGCTGGATTTGCGAAATCAAATAATTTAATTTTTGCATAAAAGAAAGCAGTTAGATTTTTTCTAACTGCTTTTTGTTTTGGGTATAAGAAATATAAATTATAGTTTAGCGTAGTAAGTTAAGGCTCCCTTGCAAAGGGTGATTCCCCACGGTGTGGGGAAATGTCACGCAGTGACAAAAGGGACGGCTCCCGTAGGAGCTGTCGGTTTACCGACTGAGGGATTGGCAGGCGACCACAGGTCGCCCCTACGAAAATCCTGTCATTTCAGACCGTCTATATTAGAAAAATCACCGTAGGGGCGAACTGCGTTCGCCCGTTAATCCCTCCGTCACGCAAGCGTGCCACCTCCCTTTTCAAAGGAGGCTTAATTCGGTTAATCCTACGCTAAACTATAATTTATACTACTTAAAAATTTTCTTAATCCTTTTCTCAATCCTGCAAGCGTAAAGAAGAGTGAGTCTATCAATCATAATATCATAAATAACAAACAGGAAATTCATCAAAAGAGCAAACACGGCTATGAACCATTTGCCCTGACCGTCCTCCAAAAACGGTATACCGAACACTTTAATCAAAACGATTTGACAAATCAGCATCATAATATTATAAACAATTAATTTTGAAACAAGTCTGAGTGGTTTTGACTTAATCTTTTGAAAAGAGTCACGGACAATCGGATAAAATCCGAAAAAGCTTATATACATCATCATACATTCTTTATCCGTAACAAGCAAAAATGAAAGTATGCTTGTTGCAGTAAATGTTATCCAAGCGCTTGAAGTTGAAAAAGTACGCTTGAGCATTATCATTAAAACGCCCAAAAACATAGGCACTGCATAGGAAAGCACCACCGTTATGCCACCGAGGAAAAGCATTACAACCGACAGCGCAGTTGAAAGCGCACACACGGCAAGTTTTGTTGAATTTCTCATATTTTCACCATTTTATAACAACTTTCTTAATTTCAAAATACTATATCACTTTAGCTAAAATATGTAAATAGTGTGAATAATGAGTTAAATATTTGTTCATTTTTATGCTCATCTATTTACAAATATTATAAGTAAATATATAATTAATATTAATAAGTATTCTTACTTGAGGGGTGTTATTTTTGAAAAAAATTCTTATCATTTCTTTATGTGCAGTGCTGGCTTTGGCATTCACTTTTGTTGCTTGCTCAAAGGATAACAGCGCAAGCGATGCAAACGCTTCAACCGACAGTAACGGCAATTCAGCTACGGCAGAAACTTCAGCCGACGGTCTTAACTCTGCCGACAATGAATATGGCTTTGAAGAGGAAGATGTAACCGACAAAGACGGCAAAAAAGTGACAGACAAAAACGGTAAAACCGTAACTACCGAAGTTGCAGTTGCATATCATACCGATGCTAAGGGTAATACATATGCGCAAAGAATCGACGACAACGGCAACGAAGTAACAAAGAAAAACGGCAAGCCTGTTACAGTTAAAACTCAAACAACGACTAAAGCTTCAAAGAGTGACAACAAGAGTACCGGCAAGGCTGACTCTTCATCTGCTTCAAGCGATACAACTAAGGCAAACTCACCTTCGGCTACCCGTGCTACAACAACGACTGAAGCAACCACAACTGCTAAGCCTACAGCTACTACAAAGAAAGATGCAGAGCCGACAAAAACTTCTGACACAACCAAGTTTGACGGAACTGAAAAAGTGCCTAAAACTTCGGCAACAGGCAAGGAAGTTAATTTCAGCACTTCCGATATGGAAACTGTGGCAAGTATGCTTGAAGTACCGTATCTTTACCTTCAAAGCTATGAAAATTCGGACGGTGTACCTATTGAAATTGCAGCATACACAGCAGTTTGGATGGCACAGCACGACGGTGGCACAGGCGAAACTTATCCGTCAAGCCCTGTTGTATTAAACCTTTTCAAATACTACGGTCAAACAGTTGTAAACTTTAAAACAAAGGTTAACGATGTTAAAGATTCACCTATCAAATACAACAGCAAAAACGATACATTTACAGTAAGCAAATATCCTGACAAAAAGCAAGATATTAAGATTACAAAGATTGAAGATTTGGGCGACAATAACTTCTACAAAGTAACGGCTGATGTAACGGGTGCAGGTAAAATAAAAACTGTTCAAGCTATTATTCAAAAGAATAAGCTTGATTCAACTCTCGACTTTTCAATCAAAGCACTTAATTGGAAATAATATATTATAACAAACTTGGGAATGGTGAGAAAGTGAGATAAATTTTGTTTTTTGCGAACGGGTGCTGTACGATGGTACTGCCCCTGAGCAAAAGACAAAAAGTGCCAAAAATGGCTTGGACTCGATGTCCAAGCCATTTTTCAAATAAAATTAATACGAATTACTTGTGGCAGGAGCAAGCCCCTGCCCTACGAGCAGCCTAACTGCATCTTTAAAATTTGGCACGGTTTAGCCACTTTATCGACAGTTTAAAACGGACAGTGATTTTTTCACTGTCCGTTATTTTTATATCTGATTATTTTACAGAAAATCTAAATTCTGTTGTTGTTTTAAATTCCTCGTTTGCTTCAACATACTTAAACGGGAAGTTAGAGTGGTTAACAGAATCAGGATAAAACTGAGTTTCAAGCGCAACACCACGGCGATATGTAACCTTGGAGTCACCCTTACCCGGATTGCCTTCCTTAGCAAGCC
Source organism: Eubacterium sp. (assembly GCA_050872345.1). GTDB lineage: Bacteria > Bacillota > Clostridia > Oscillospirales > Acutalibacteraceae > Eubacterium_R. The sequence continues at coordinate 11,696 of JBNMGQ010000016.1, forward strand.
AGCCACCACAGTAAACCTGAATACCGACCAAATCAGTCCACACTTCCATATTTCTGCCGGAAGTTTCGTCAAAAAGTACGGCAGCCTGTGTAAGCTCGCCTATCTTCTTATCCCTAAGGCAGTAGTTATTGTCATAACCGATACCGTCGATAACAGCCCTGAAAGGCTCGTTAATCTTGTCGCCGATTTTATGAAGAGTGGTGAAGTCCATCATTGTGCCCTTAACTTCGCCAAGTTCACCGGTAGGAAGTTGAGAGTCATCGGTTTCTGTAAACTTATCGGCGTTTACAAGCAAATATTCATCTTCAATTGTCTTGCTTGAATCTGCCGAAAGGTTGAAATACGAATGGTTGGTAGGATTTGCAACAGTTCTCTTATCCGACAAAATCGAATATTCAATCTTAAGTGCATTGCTTTCGTCAAATGTGTATTTAACTTTCATAGTAAAGTTGCCGGGAAAACCGTCCTGCATATCAGGTGAGAAGAATTTGAATGTTACAAAATCGTCGCCGACTTCATCTACATCCCAAATATTAAAGCTGAAGCGTCCACCACTGTGAAGAGTCCAGGTACCCTGATTATTCGGAGTATGATATTCTACACCGTCCAAAGTGAACTTTGCGTCACGAATACGGTTTGCACATCTGCCGACTACCAAACCCTGATAACCAAGGTCAGGGTCAACATAATTGTTCACATCGTCAAAGCCGAGCACTACATCGCCGAGCTTACCGTCCTTATCAGGCACATTGATGCTGTGAATACCTGCACCGAGAGTCATAACCTCAACAAATGCACCGTTTGAATTAGTGATTTTATAAATTTCGACATCACCCTTACCGTCAAGGTGACCGAAATTTCTCTTTTCAATACTCATAATGATTTCCCCTTAATAATCAAAATTAGTCTTTATAAATCGACCTCAAAAGAGCAATCTCCTTTGCATAGCCGTCAATATCGTTAGGTGTTTCAAGGAAGAACGGCAGGTGCTTAAGCCTATCGTTATTGATAATTCTTTCAATAGCTTCAAGACCGATTGTGCCGTCGCCTATCTTTTCGTGCCTGTCCTTATGAGATGCAGGTGGATTCTTAGAATCGTTCAAGTGAACAGCCTTAAGCCTGTCAAGACCGATAACGCTGTCAAACTCGTCAAGCACACCATCAAGGTCGTTTATAATGTCATATCCTGCGTCACTCACATGGCAGGTATCAAGGCAAACACCAAGCTTGTCGCTAAGTTCAACCTTATCGATAATTGCCCTGAGTTCCTCAAAGCTTCTGCCTATTTCAGTTCCCTTGCCTGCCATAGTTTCAAGCAAAACAGTGGTTGTCATTTCAGGGAAAAGTACCTCATTAAGAGCACCTGCAATAAAATCAATACCGACCTCAACACTTTGAGTAGTATACGAGCCCGGATGGAAATTATAAAGCTGATTAGGTGTATATTCCATCCTTTTCAAATCGTCTGCAAATGTATTTTTCGCAAAAACTCTTGTTTCCTCTTTAGCACTGCAAAGGTTTAAGGTATAAGGTGCGTGAGCCAAAATAACAGGAAAATCGTTTTCCTCCATAAGCCTTAAAAATGTTTTAACATCCTTTTCATCAATTGCCTTTGCACTGCCCCCACGAGGGTTACGAGTGAAAAACTGAAAAGTATTTGCGCCTATTTCAACAGCCTGCTTAAGCATTGCAGTGTAGCCTTTTGACGCACTCAAATGTGCTCCGATTGTCAGCATAATTTTCTCCTGTTTCGCAAAAGTAATCTTTGCCATAGATAATAAATGGTTACTGATTATTTTTAGCCTTTTCTTTTTCTATATCTTGTTCAGCTTTACCCGACATAATATATTCAAGCAAATCGGCAACGCAACCCTTGTTACAGTGGCACGCTTCAAACTTGCAAATATTATGTATCGGCTGTGGTGCCTGACCTGCACAAGCAGGAAGACCTACAGTTTTAAGCATATCCCAGTCGTTATAATAGTCACCGATTGCAGCCACATGGCTCTTTTCAATGCCGAGCATATCGGCAAGCTTCATAATTCCTACACCCTTGTGAGTATCTTTTTGAAGCATTTCGAGTGAAAAGATTGACGATGACATAAAATTAGCGTCCGGATTTTCATTCTCTTTAATAAATTTTTTAAGCCTATTAATTGTGAATGGGTTGGACCAAAAGATAACCTTCATCCAACCGTCACGAGGCACACGGTCAATATCCTTAACTATTTCGTGGTCTGCCTTATCAAAATACATTGTGCCTTTGGCAAAAAGTCCGCTTTTAACAATGTAAACATAATCGTCAAAATAAATTCCTATATCAACGCTTTTGAAAGTTTTGTTAAATTCCTTTGCAACCTTTTTAACAAATTCCTGACCCTTTGGACCTATGGTGCTACGCCAAAGCATCTTCTTGTTTTTGTAGTCGTAAAGACCGGCTCCGTTTAAAACCACGGCAGGCTGATTAGGTGTTATTCTGTTATAATTTCTCTCAAGGCTCGATTGAAGCCTGCCCGAAGCCAAAGTAAAATTACCACCCAAATCGGTGAATTTTTTAATGGCGTCATAATTTCTTTTAGGCAGTTTTCGAATCTTATTATTCAGCGTGCCGTCAATGTCTGAAACAACAAGCCAATTTTCAAAAGTTTTTTCCATTCCTTAATCCTCTTAACGGTGTTAACACTTACTTTCAAGCTCTGCCAAAAATGACGAAAAATAATCAGGCAAAGGCGAAGTGAAGTGCAAATATTTTTTCGTTCTCGGGTGAACAAAACCGATTTCACCGGCATGGAGGCACTGACCTTTGAGCTTTAATATAACTCTCTTAGGACCGTAAACCGGATCACCTGCAAGTGGATGACCGATATATGCCATATGAACTCTGATTTGATGCGTTCTGCCCGTTTCAAGCACACATTTAATGTGTGTAAATTCACCGAAACGCTTTAAAACCTCATAATGAGTTATCGCATCTCGTGAATTTCTGTCGGTCACAGCCATCTTCTTTCTGTCCTTAGGACTCCTTCCGATAGGCTGGTGAACCGTTCCCTTATCCTCTTTAAAATTTCCATAAGCAACTGCCTGATAAGCACGGTAAAAGGAATGTTCCTTAATCTGCTTGGCAAGTTCCAAATGGGAAAAATCGTTTTTCGCTACTATTAATAACCCTGATGTGTCCTTATCGATTCGATGAACAATACCGGGTCTTATTACACCGTTAATGCCACTTAGGCTGTCACCACAATGATAAAGCAATGCATTGACAAGAGTGCCCGTATAATTGCCCGGAGCAGGGTGGACCACCATACCCTTAGGCTTATTTACAACAAGCAAATCATCATCCTCATAAACTATATCGAGTGGTATATTTTCAGCTTGTGCTTCAAGCTCAACCGGATCAGGCACATAAATATGAACCTCATCGTCTTCTCGGCATTTATAACTGTTTTTGTTTACAACTTTTCCGTTGACGCTCACGCACTTTTCACTGATAAGCTTTGACACCATACTGCGTGTCAAGTCATAAATGTTTTCACTTATGAACTTATCTATTCTAAGACCTACACAGTCCTCGCCTGCAATAAAATCATACTTTTGACCCATCGCCCTTATCTCCTTTAAACAAATCAATAATTGCCCAAGCCAAAAAACTAATCGTTCCGAGCGTAACGGCGCAGTCGGCTATATTGAACACGGCAAAATTAACAAATGTAGGATTGATAAAATCTATAACATAGCCAAGATAAATTCTGTCAATCAAATTGCCTATTGCACCGGATACAATAACGCCGAGTGACCAAAAGAGCCACAGATTATTTTGCCCTTTGCCCTTATACATATATATAAGGCACGCAATTACCACAACAGCCGTGAGCACAACAAAAAACCAACGCCCACCGTTTAAAAGCGAAAAAGCAACACCTGTATTTTCGGCGTAGACAAATTCGACTACACCTTTTATAAACTCTTTTGCACCTTTACCGTAAAGATAGGTCTTTGCAAAATATTTAGTTATTTGGTCAAATGCAACGATTAATATTATCATAACCGTGCACCATATCTTTTTATTCTTTAATTTCACAAAACCTCTCCGTTTATTACGATAAATAGGCATACCTTGAATCGGTGTAATTAAAATATGTTTCTCTCCTATCGTCAGCGTAGCTGACACTTCCCTCATCAGAGGGAAGCAAGAACTTGGCTCCCTCTGACGAGGGAGCTGTCAACTTTGTTGACTGAGGGAGAGATACCATAACATAAAAAACACCTATATATTTTTGGTATGCCTATTTGATTTATTATAATGAAAGTTCCTTCATAACCTGTGCACAATGTGCGCAAAGGGTTGGATGGTTGCTGTCCTGACCGACTGTGTCGGAGAACTTCCAGCAACGCTCGCACTTTTCACCGTCTGCCTTAGAAACAGTAACGCTCAAGCCTTCAACATCACCCTTAACTTCGCCTTCGCCGTTTGAAACGGTAACCGATGAAGTGATAAAGATTTCAGGAAGGTCAGCTTCAACGCTCTTTAAGAAGTCGTAAAGTTCACCGTCTGCAAAAAGTTCAACCTTTGCTTCAAGTGGTTTACCGATAATCTTCTCGTTTCTTGCAAGTTCAAGTGCCTTTTGTACATCGTATCTTACGCTGTGGATTCTGTCCCACTTAGCAATGAAATCAGCGTCAGCCTCGATAAAGTCAGGCTGTGGAATTTCGTTAAAGAGTGGTGACTCGCCGTTTCTGCCCTTATCGTGTGGCATTGACTGCCAAATTTCGTCAGCAGTAAATGCAAGGATAGGAGTAAGCATAAGAGTAAGTGCGTCAAGCACCTTGTAAAGAACAGTCTGAGCTGCTCTTCTTGTATTGCTTTCAGGAGCAGAAGTATAAAGTCTGTCCTTAAGAACATCAAAGTAGAAGTTACTCATTTCAACTACGCAGAAGTTGTGGAGTGAATGAGCAGCAGTATGATAATCATAAACTTCAAACGCATCTCTTGCAGTTTTAAGAACTTCGTCAAGTTTCATAAGAGCATACTTGTCAAGTTCTTCAAGCTTATCGTTTTCAACCATATCCTTATCAGGGTCGAAATCGTAAAGGTTTGAAAGGCAATATCTTGCTGTGTTACGAAGCTTACGGTAGTTATCTGAAATTTGCTTCAGGATTTCAGGGCTGATACGAATGTCAGCGTGGTAGTCGGCACTTGCAACCCAAAGACGGAGAATATCTGCGCCGTACTTTTCAATGATTTCCTGTGGAGCAATACCGTTGCCGAGTGACTTTGACATCTTCTTGCCTTCGCCGTCAACAGTCCAACCGTGAGTAATGATTTGCTTATATGGAGCGCCGTTGCCACCTGCAACAGAAGTAAGAAGTGATGACTGGAACCAACCTCTGTACTGGTCGGCACCTTCAAGATATACATCAGCAGGAACTTTAAGGTATCCTCTTTTTCTGCAAACAGCAGCGTGAGAAGAACCTGAATCGAACCAAACATCCATAATATCCTTTTCCTTATCAAAGCCCTTGTCACTGCCACAATGAGGACACTTGAAACCTTCAGGAAGGAAATATTCGGCATCGTGAGCAAACCAAGCGTCAGAACCTTCTTCGCCGAAAATCTTTGACACTTTCATCATTACATCATTGTCAATGATTTCCTTGCCACAATCCTGACAATATACAACAGGGATAGGAACGCCCCATTTTCTCTGACGGGAAATACACCAGTCGGCACGCTCTTTAACCATTGACTGAAGCCTATCCTTACCCCATTCAGGGAACCACTTAACATCCTCGGCAGCCTTAACTGCTTCGTCCTTAAAGTCGTCAACCGAGCAGAACCACTGACTTGTAGCACGGAAAATAACAGGCTTATGACATCTCCAGCAGTGTGGATACTGGTGTTCAATCTTCTTAAGTGCAAAAAGAGCACCGATTTTTTCAAGGTGAAGAGCAATAGGCTTGTTTGCTTCTTCTGTAGTTAAGCCTGCAAACATACCTGCTTCCTCTGTAAGTCTGCCCTTAGCGTCAACAGGAACGATAATAGGAATTTCAGGGTAGTTTTTGCAAACTACAAAGTCCTCGATACCGTGACCCGGTGCAGTATGAACGCAACCTGTACCACTTTCAAGAGTTACATGGTCGCCGACAATTACAAGTGAAGTACGGTCAATGAAAGGATGCTGAGTCTTCATATATTCAAGCTCAGAGCCTTTGATAACGCCGAGTGTTTCGTAATCGGTTACGCCCTTAGCTTCCATAGCAGATGCAGCAAGGTCTGTAGCCATTACATAATATTCGTCGCCACTCTTAATGAGTGAATATTCAAAATCAGGACCAACGCAAATAGCGACATTTGCAGGAAGCGTCCAAGTAGTAGTTGTCCAAATAACAAAATATGTCTTGCTGAGGTCAGCACCCATAGCAGTAAGCTTGCCAAGGTCATCGGTTACATTAAACTTAACATAGATTGAATGACATGGGTCCTCGGCATATTCGATTTCTGCTTCTGCAAGAGCAGTGTTACAGTCAGGGCACCAGTAAACAGGCTTTAAACCCTTATAGATATAGCCCTTGTTTGCCATAGTAGCAAATACTTTAATCTGCTCTTCTTCAAATTCTTTCTTAAGAGTGATATATGGGTTGTCCCACTCACCGATAACACCAAGGCGCTTGAATGATTCTCTTTGAATATCAACAAAGCCAAGTGCAGTATCACGGCAAATCTTACGAAGCTCAAGGTCGGAAATGTTGGTTTCTGCGCTGATACCTGCTTTCTTTCTTGCAGCAAGCTCGGTAGGAAGACCGTGAGTATCCCAACCAGGAACATAAGGTGATTTGAAGCCGGTCATATTCTTATATCTTACGATAAAGTCCTTAAGAGTCTTGTTAAGGGCGTGACCGATATGAATATCGCCGTTTGCATACGGAGGTCCGTCGTGAAGAACAAAAAGAGGTTTGCCCTCGTTATGTTCCATAAGCTTCTTGTACTGGTCGTTTGCTTCCCAGCGTGCTAAAAATTCAGGTTCTCTTTTAGGAAGACCTGCACGCATAGGAAAATCGGTTTTAGGTAAATTCAATGTTTGGTTATAATCCATTATATTAACTCCTTGATAGGTTTATTTTTTCTTTTTAAAGAATCCTTTAAATTTTTTATCGTTAACTTCATCCTCGTCTTCGTCCTCATCCTCAGGAATGAGTGAAATAGTTTCATCCGTGTTATGAGGGTCTTCACGATTTACATGAAAATAATTTTCAAACGGCTGTGGCTTGTTCTCAACTTCAGGTTCGTCGCTGATTTCAGGAATAGCCGACTGCTCGTTATTGATAGGTGTAATTTCATCACTTGAAAAAGCGTCGAGTGCAGCCTTTGCTTCTTCCTCGCTTACTTCTTCTTTTTCATCTTCAACCTCGTTAAGAGTGCCTATCGACTTTTTGTCACCGTTTTCAATCTCTTCAATGATTTCGTCAATAGCGTCCTCTTCGTCTGCTTCGTCCTCTTTTACGGTTTCAACTTCTGCTTGAGGTTCGTCATCATTTCCTTTTTCATCATCTTGAGCAGGAGCATCAACAGTTTCTTGAGCTTGCTCTGGCTCTTCGGTTTCATCTTCGATTGCCTTTTCAACTGCTTCTTCCTCCTCAATTTCTACCTTCTCAGCTTCGTCAATTACCTTCTCAACGCTGTCTGTTTTGATAAGTTCATCGATTGAAGTGTAAATATCGTTAAGCTCTTTTTCAATCTTTTCTTCGTTTTCCTGCACAGATTTAACATCTGCGTCCTCTTTCATATTCTTAATAGCTTCAAGCTGTTTTTCGTAAGCTGAAATAATAGTCTGTCTGAAAGTATTTGTTTCCTCGCTGAGCTTTTCAACAACTGCCTTTTGGCTTTCCTTTTCAGCCTTTGCTTTGTCAATAAGGTCCTTTGAAAGTGCCTTTGCCTTTTCAAGCACATCCTTTGCAACGACCTTTGCACCGTTGACTGCGTCGTTTGCCTTCTTCTCGGCTTCGTCAACGATTTCACCTGCTGCCTTTTCCTTTTCATTTGTAAGGTTAGCAACATAATCCCTTGCACTTGAAATAATCTTGTCAGCCTTTTCCTTGGCGTCAACAACTGTATTTTGCGCTTTCTTTGCACTTTCTTCAAGTGTGTCTGCTGCCTTTTGCTTAGTTTCGTTCATAAGCTTGTCGGCAGTTTTTTGAGCAGCAATGAGAGCATTCTTAATTGTATCTTCGTCAGCTCTGTACTCTTCTATTCGGTTAGCAAGTATTTCCATCTTGCGATAAAGCTCTTTGTTTTCGGCGTAAACAGCTTCGTAAGACTCAATAATTTCAAGTAAAAGCTCGTTAACCTCGTTTCTGTCATATCCACCGCGGTCAACGGTCGATATTTTCTTTTGGCGAATTTGACTTGGTGTAATCATTATATTCTTCCTCCGTAATTATATACATATATAATTTATTAATCACAAAATTCAATACGCTTAAAGACTGATGAGAAAGTGAGATAAATTTTGTATTTTGTGAGTGGGAGCTGTACAAAGGTACTGCCCCCGAACAAAAGACGGAATTTAGCCACTTTATCGCAGTCTTTCATCACATAAACATTCCGTTGTTTTCTAACTCATCTATCAAATCACCCATAATGTCAACATTATAAGGGGTGATGATATAAGTGCTGTTTGCAACACGCTTAATTTGACCGTTGCTTGCGTATGCAACACCACTCAAGAAATCAAGAAGCCTGCGAGCAACATCACGGTTTGTGCTTTCAAGGTTGAGAACTACAGTTCTCCTCTCGTTAAGGTTGTCTGCAATACCTGCTGCTTCCTCAAACTTTTCAGGCTTAACAAGAACTACCTGAAGCTGAGTTGTGGTATGAATGTTAACAACCTTGTCGCTGTCGTGCCTTTTAATTCGTGGGCGCTCTGTATATCTTTCTTCCCTTTCAGGAGCAGCTTCTCTTCTTGAATACTTTTCTCTCGGAGGGGCAATTCCTATTGAACTGCTCTTTTTGTCATCCTCGTAAAAATCATCGTATTCGTCCTCGTCACTTTCGGTAACGATTTCCTTAATTTTATCAAAAAAACTCATATTCCCTCTGCCTTTCTATTAAAAATATTTTCTTGCACCGAAAATAGCAGAACCGACTCTTACTATATTTGAACCATTCTTAACAGCAGCTTCGTAATCGTGGCTCATACCCATAGATAAAATGTCCATATCTACATTATCAATGTTTTTATTCTTAATGTCAATGAAAGTTTGATACATTGACTCAAAATACTTAGAAACTTCTGCTTCACTGTCGCAAATAGGAGGAATTGTCATAAGACCTTTAATCTTAATATTGCCCATCTCGGCTACCTGACAAATCAAATCGTTAAGTCCTTCAAGGAAAATACCGGACTTTGATTCTTCCTTGCCGACATTAACCTCAAGCAAAACATTTGTTGTAATGCCTTTTTTTGCCGATACCTTACTAATCTCTTTAGCAAGATGAACGCTGTCAACAGATTCAATCATATCAACCTCGCCGACAATTTGCTTAACCTTATTTGTCTGAAGGTGACCTATCAAATGCCTTTCGACACCGTCTAAATGAAGTTCGTCCTTCTTACCCAAATATTCCTGAACTCTGTTTTCGCCGATAAGGTCGGCGCCGAGGTCGAGAACACGGTTAATATAAACGCTTTCAACCGTTTTGGTTACAGCCATAAGCCTTACATCGTTTTCATTTCTGCCCGACTTGATTGCCGTTTCCTTAACATCGTTTAAAACTCTTTTGTAATTGTCCTCAACCGATTGCAATTTTTCATTATCTACTGTAATCTTTTCCATCATGCAAATCCTTTCCTTGTGTGACGATTTGGTCATACAAACGAATTGAGTTTTCGTCTTCAGGTGTGTACTCAAAAACAACATAATCCTTTGTTGAATAAATTATGTTGCCCGTTCTGCTTTGAGCAATGTTGGCAACAAGCGCATAAACGATTTTGTCGCCGTTTTTATTTATATGAATTGCCGAAGTAGGCACCTTAAAGCCGGTATATTCGTTAAATCTTATTTCAATATCTTCAAGTCGCATTGAAGCTATTTCGCTGTCCATTTCGCTTGAACGAAGAAGAAGCACTGACTCTTTAACACCAAGGTCAAGAGTAGCACCGCTGACAACTTCGCACTCGATAACCCTGTCGCTGTCCTTAAGCGCAACGCTCAAAGTGTCGCCGTCGTTAATGTCCATAACCTGATCGGCAGTCACCTTGCAGGCAAAGTACCATTCATAGTCGGTAACAAGCTTGCCGAGGCTGTTCGTCTTTTTAGCTTTCTTAGCCTGAGAGATATATTCATCAAGTGTTTTTGTATCGAGATTTTCTATATTCTTATAATCAAAAGCCGTTTCGCAGCCGTCGCTGTAGGAAGTAAAAATACCGGACTCGTCCGTTTTTACATACCCTGTCGGCTTGCAGGAGTCAACATCAATTGCGTTAAGCTTTTTTTCAAGCGAACCTTTAACGGAAGAAAAATCAATGTCCTCACCGATTATCATTTGCCTTCTTGTAAGCTTGTCGTTAAGGTCAAGCGCAGAGGACGAAACCGAAGTGTAGTTGCCCGAAGATGCATTTTGAATGTAGTCGTTAACATCGGTTAACACATCCTTGTCAATCTGCTCAACATCCGTTGCAGTGCCTGCCGATTTACTCTCTAAATTTATATAATAATCTAACTGCTTTTGTAAATCAAGAGAAGATGAATAGCTTTTTGCATTTTCACTGTTTGAAAACACCATTGCAATGTTGCCACCGACATTTACCTTTTCACCGTCGGCAACGCAAGGAACGGTTACACCTGATTTATTTGAATCCACGGTATGCTCGTCCCTGATGACAAGTGCTTTAGCGTCAATAGTTTGATACACAGTTGACTTAACGGCAGTAACCGTTTGAACATCAACATGAGTTGCGCTGTAGCACTGTGCAATAACATAAACTGCAATAGCAATAAGAACAACTGCCATTACAACTACATCTTTTTGAACATAAAGACTGCTTTTATTTCCGTTTTTTGCTTTTTTAACTTTTTTTGCCTTATCATCAGCCATTTAAAAAGCCCTCACATTTGCAAATCATTGATTTTATCTGAGCGTCACGGTTACTGTCAAGAGTAACAAAAACAGCGTCCTCTCTCCTTTTAAACCAAGTAATCTGCCTTTTTGCATATCGGCGACTCTCCTGCTTAAGTTTGTTCACAGCTTCGTCAAGAGTGGCGTCACCGTTTATATATTTTGCAAGCTCCTTATGACCTATAGCAAAAGCCGAGGTTGCCTGATTTTTACAAAGCATATTTTTTGCTTCGTCAAGCAAACCTGCTTCAAGCATTTTGTCAACACGAAGGTTAATCCTGTCATAAAGAGTTTGACGGTTTTCATATTGAAGCACGAAATAGAGGAAATCGTACGGACTTTTCTCTTTTCGTGAATTGTCGTTTTGTATCGTTTTGCCCGAGCCTGAATAGTGAAGTTCAAGCGCACGAACGACTCTTTTTTTATTATTTTTATGTATATTTTCACAAGCCTTAGGGTCAACCGATTTGAGTTCATCATAAAGTGAATCGACATCACGACTCATAAGCTCGTTTCTTAAATTTTCATCAACCTCAACATCGGCAAAAGTAATATTGTCAACAAGGCTGTCAATAAAAAGCCCTGTGCCACCGACAACAATCGGCACTTTGCCACGAGATATTATATCGTTAATCTTTTCCTTAGCAAGCTTGCACCACAGCGCCACGCTGAAGCTTTCGCTCGGCTGTAAAAATTCAACAAGATGATGAGGTGCCATGCTTTTTTCTTCATCGGTCGGGCACGCTGTAGCTATCGGCATATCTTTGTACACCTGCATTGAATCGGCAGAAACGATTTCACCACCGACTGCTTTCGCAATTTCAATACCGACGCCTGTTTTACCCGAAGCCGTAGGGCCTGCTACTACTATTACTTTATTCATACTAAACTCTGCCAAATTGCTTTTCAATATCGTACTTACTCATTTTGATAAACACCGGTCTGCCGTGAGGGCAAAAGCGAATGTTAGGCATTGAAAGAAGCTTTTCAACAAACATTTCCTGCTCCTTAGGTGAAGTGTAGTCACCTGCTTTAACAGCGCCACGGCACGAAGCCGAATGATATATCCAGTCAATCTTGTCCGGTAAAATATCTGTTTTATGTTCAAGCAGTTTTTCTGCAATTTCCAAAATCAAATCCTTAACATCGTCGCCGTCAACAAGGCTCGGTATCGCCCTTACTATAACCTGACTTTCGCCGAACACCTCAAGTTCAAAACCACACTGTTTAATCAAATCGATATTTTCCTCAACTGCGATAAATTCATCCTTGCCGAGGTTAACAGCAACAGGAGAAAGAAGCATTTGAGTTTCAACGGTAGCCTGGCTTTTAAAGGTTTCGTAATTCATACGCTCGTGTGCAGCGTGCTTGTCGATAAAGTAAAGGTCATTTTCAATCTCAACTATCAGGTAAGTTTTAAATGCTTCGCCTATAAGCTTAAATGCAGGAATGATATTTTCGTTGTCCTTTTCATCCCTGATAACCACCTGTTTTTGCTCGTTTATCGCATCTTCGTGGGCAATTTCAACTTCAGGCTCAGCCTTAACTTCATTTGCTTGCGTATCAAGTTTTTCGTCATATTCAATGTCAGGTTCAGGCTTGTTAATTTTATATTCCGGCTTTGATGACTTAACGACCCAAAAATCCTTTTTAGGCTCCGTTTTAATCACCTGCTGAATCGGTGCGTCATCTTTCTTTTTAAAGAAATTCAGTTTAGATTCAAAGCTTTGCTTTTCACTCTTAGGAGTATAAACGCTTTCAATCGTGTTTTGATAAGCCGACTTTTCGTCAAAATTAAATGTATTGTTTTTAAGTTCTGCCTGCTTTACGGTTCTGTCGTTTTCAATTGCAGTTTTAACGCCGTAATAAACAAGGTTGAAAACAGGCTTTTCGTTGGCAAATCTGACTTCCGTCTTGGCAGGGTGAACATTGACATCAACCAAAGCCGGATTAAGCTCAATATTAAGAACACAAGCAGGAAACCTACCGACCATAATCGAATTTTTATAAGCCTGCTCCAAAGCTGCCATGGCAGTTTTTGATTTAACTATTCTGTTATTTATGTAAAAGAACTGCATTGCTCTGCTTTTTCTTGAAGATGTAGGCTTTGAAACATAACCCGTAAGCCTCATACCCTCATAGGAATAATCGACACTCATAAGGCTGTCGCTCATTTCCTTACCCAAAACAGAATAAATAGCACTCTTTAAATCACCGTTACCGGAGGTGATAAGCACCTGCTTGCCGTCACGAATAAATCTAAACGATATTTCAGGATGAGATATAGCCATTCTGTCAACTATACCGGCAACCTGATTACCCTCGGTAACATCCTTTTTCAAAAATTTCATTCTTGCAGGAGTGTTAAAGAAAATGTCACGAACGACAATGGTAGTACCGTTTGGGCAACCTGCGTCATCAAGCACAATTTCCTGCCCACCTGCAATTTCATACCTTGTGCCTATTTCTTCACTCTCTGCCTTCGTAAGAAGTTCAACCTTTGCAACAGCGCCGATTGACGCCATTGCTTCACCCCTGAAGCCGAGAGTACCGATAGCATTAAGGTCATCTTTTTCAGCTATCTTACTTGTCGCATGCGAAATAAAAACTTTTTTAACATCGTCACGCTCAATTCCACATCCGTCATCCGTTATACGGATATATGTTGAGCCACCGTTTTTAATTTCAAGCGTAATATTCTTTGCGCCTGCGTCAAGTGAATTTTCAATCATTTCCTTAACCACGCTTGAAGGACGCTCAACAACTTCCCCTGCTGCAATAAGCTGGTATATTTCCTTTGGTAACACATTAATTTTAGCCATCAAGCTTCCTCCTTTCGTGATTATTTATCTTAAACTAATTTAATTCTTCAGCCTTAAGCTTTAAATCATAAAGCGTTTGCAAGGCTTCCATAGGTGTCATTGAGTTGACATCCGTCGCTTTTAAAATTTCAAGTATTTCGTCTGTGCCCTGCGCCGTAAAGTTATACTGAATGTCGCCTTCGTCCTCGTCGTCAGGTACATCCTCTGCCTTAAACTCAATCGGAGTTGAATTAGCTTCAAGTTCCTTAAGTATAACCTTAGCACGCTTAGCCACACTGTCAGGCACACCGGCAAGCTTAGCAACCTCGATACCGAAGCTTTGGTCAGCACCACCCTTAACGATTTTACGAAGAAATGTTATATCGTCGCCACGCTTTTTAACGGCTATCGAGTAATTCTTAACGCCGTCCAAAAGACCTTCCATAACAGTCAATTCGTGGTAATGAGTAGCAAAAAGTGACTTTGCACCGAGTGTTTTCTTTTTACAAACAAATTCAAGCACTGCCCTTGCAATACTCATTCCGTCAAAGGTCGAAGTACCTCTGCCGATTTCATCAAGAATAATAAGCGACTGACTCGTTGCATTTTTGAGAATAGTAGCAACCTCGTTCATCTCAACCATAAAAGTTGACTGACCCGTTGCAAGGTCATCGCTTGCGCCGACTCTTGTATAAATTGCGTCAACTATACCGATTTCGGCACTCTTGGCAGGAACGAAAGAACCGATTTGAGCCATAAGAGTGATGAGTGCAATCTGCCTCATATATGTCGACTTACCTGCCATATTAGGGCCGGTAATAATCTCACACCTGTTTTCATTCATATCAAGCTTAGCGTCGTTTGGTACAAACGGCGCATCTTCAAGAAGTGCTTCAACAACAGGGTGCCTGCCGTCCTTAATATCAATCTTGCCGTCATTTGTAATAATCGGGCAAACATAATTATTGTTTGAAGCGACTTCACCGAGTGAAGCCAAAACATCAAGAGTTGCAAGCGCTTTTGCAGTTTTTTGAAGCCTTTTAACTTCAAGTGCAATATTTTCTCTAATCTTGCAAAGTGCTTGGTATTCAAGGGCAACGCACCTTTCCTTAGCGCCGATAATCTTGCCCTCTAAATCCTTAAGTTCCTGTGTAATATATCTTTCACAGTTAGTAAGCGTTTGCTTTCTTATGTAAGTTTCCGGAACTAAATCCTTGTACGAATTAGTAACCTCAATATAGTAGCCGAACACCTTGTTATATCCGACCTTAAGTTTAGGTATACCGGTAAGTTCCCTTTGCTCATTTTCAATTGAAGCAATAATACCGGCGCCGTCGTTCATAATCGACTTAAGTTCATCAATATCCTTGTCAAAGCCTTCTTTAATCATACCACCCTCACGAACGGTAAACGGTGGCTCGTCAACGATAGCAGAACTTATCAGGCTTACTATATCCTCAAGCAAGTCAATATCGTTATAAACGCTCTTAAGCATTGCCGACGAAGTGCTTGAAAGCTGAGCCTTTACGGCAGGAAGCTTTTCAAGAGTATGCTCAAGCGACTTAAGTTCCTTGGCGTTAGCAGTTGAATAAACAATACGGGCAAGAAGCCTTTCAATATCGCTTATGCCTGTAAGCGACTGCCTAATCTCATCACGAAGCATAGGGTTATCTGCAAGTTCACCGACTGCATTTTGCCTTTTCGTAATTTTAGGAATTGACATTAACGGTCTTTCAAGCCATGAACGAATCATCCTCTTGCCTGCTGCCGTTTTTGTTTTATCAATAACCCACAAAAGCGAATGTTTCTTATCGCCGGTCATCATCGACCTTGTAAGTTCAAGATTCCTTCTTGCCGACATATCAAGCTTCATATACTTGTCGCAGTCGTAAAGTTCCAGTTCGCTCGGAGCTTCAATTTCTTCTTTCCTTTGCGTGTCCTTAAGGTAAATTATAACAGCGCCGAGTGCACAAACGGCAGTCTTGTTATCATCAAGCTTAAGCTCGTTTTTCTCATTTTCACTAAGTGACTCGTCGATAACTTCAAGCGCAGTGTCGTAGTCAAACTTGTCAGCCGATATAACCTCAATATGAGCGTTCGTTCTGTCGTTATAGTCATCAAGAAGTGACATATCAAATGCGTTTTGATTGATTATAACTTCCCTTGGCATATATGTATAAAGTTCATTTAAAACCTGCCTTTGTGCGTCAGCATTATTGTTTTCCTCAATAGTTGTGATATGAAACTCACCTGTCGACACATCGGCAAAGCACATACCTGCCCTGTTTTTATCGTCCGTTTTATAAATCGAACAAAGGTAATTGTTAGCACCGTCCTCAAGCATATTGCTTTCAATAACAGTACCCGGTGTCATGACTCTTATGACATCTCTTTTGACAAGACCGGTAGCCTTGCTCGGGTCCTCCACCTGCTCGCAAATGGCAACCTTGTAACCACGGCTTACAAGCTTTGCAATGTAGTTGTCGGCGCTGTGGAAAGGTACGCCGCACATAGGCGCTCTCTCCTCCATTCCGCAGTCCTTACCCGTAAGCACCAAGTCAAGTTCAGATGAAGCTGTTTTTGCGTCGTCAAAAAACATCTCATAAAAATCACCGACACGGAAGAACAAAATAGTATCAGGATATTGCTCTTTAACTTCAAAATATTGCGTCATCATAGGTGACAACTTTGCCGTTTTACTTTTGCTTCCTGCCATTTTTGTTCCTCCTTAATGTGTTTGTGAAAAAATTATTTATCGATTAGTGACAGCCACCACAAGTTGAGCAGTCGTGTGTGCAAGCGTCCTGAGGTGGAAGTTCGCAAGTTTCAGCGTCCTGACCGTCGAAGAAAAGACCGATCATACCACTGATATACTGCGCCATTTTTTCCATCTCTGCTGCAGCAGCAGAATAGTTTTGCATATTCTCGCCTGCCATAATCTCTGTGTAAAGCTTCTGATAATCGTCCTGATATTCCTTAATCTTATCCTGTGAAGCTTCCTCACCCTTTTCAGCTTCCTGCTGATACTTGAGTGAAATGAGTTGCATTTCCTTCATCTGATTTTGAAGGTTCTCGTCTGCGTCATTTGCCTTAGCAGCAGCCTGAAGAGCGACAAAACGCTCGTCCTTCTGAATTTCTTTGCCTAATTCTCTGAGTGCTGATTCAATACTCATAATTGTTTCTCCTTTACTAATTCGCCCCTCATAACAAATGTAAGTGGTTCGATTACTTTAATGTTTTGGAAGGTTCCGATAAGGCTTTCGTCACCCTCAAATTCTATAATCAAATTGCCGTCGTTTCTCGCAGCAATATAATTATCACCAAGTTTGCCCTTGCCGTAAACATAGCACTTGTATGTTTTACCCTCGTGAAGCTTCATCTGGCTTGCGCTGATTGTTTCCTGCAAGTCGGTAAGCTCCTTAAACCATTTCGACTTTTCCTCATAAGGCACAGGGTCGTCCATCTTTGCAGCCGGTGTGCCCTCACGCCTTGAGTAAATGAAAGTGAAAAGCTGGGTAGCTTTAATTTCCTTAACAAGTGAAAGTGTTTCTTTAAACTCGTCATAAGTTTCACCCGGAAAACCTACGATAATATCACTTGTAATTGAAAGTTCGTCACCCATAAGCTCTCTCGCATAATTGATAAGCTCAAGGTACTGCTCTCTTGTATAATGCCTGTTCATAGCCTTAAGGACTCTGTTACTGCCACTTTGGAAAGGCAAGTGCAAATGCTCTGCCACCTTATCGCAATTTGCCATAGTTTCAATAAGTTCTTTTGTGCAGTCCTTAGGATGACTCGTCATAAACCTAATTCTGAAGTCGCCGTCAATTTCGTTAAGTTCTCTCAAAAGTTCGGCAAATGTAACCTTAGGCTCCAAGTCCTTACCGTATGAGTTAACATTTTGACCTAAAAGAGTAATCTCTTTATACCCCTGCTCAACAAGGCATTTGAACTCGTTAATAATATCCTGCTTCTGCCTGCTTCTCTCACGGCCCCTTACATAAGGCACAATACAGTATGAACAGAAGTTGTTACAACCGTACATAATCGGAAGCCAAGCCTTCGCCTCGTTATCACGCTTAACCGGAATACCCTCGGCAATTACACCGTCAATGTCTGTTATGTCAAACACTCTCTTTTTACCTGTAAGTGCACGGTAAAGAAGCTCCGGCAAACGGTGAACTACATGAGTACCGAAAACAAGGTCAACAAACGGATATGACTTTTTAATCTTATCGGCAATATGTTGCTGTTGCATCATACAACCACAAAGTGCAATCACAGCGTCGTGGTGCTCAGCCTTATAGCTTTTAAGTGCGCCGACATTGCCGAACACTCTGTCCTCTGCGTGCTCCCTGACAGCGCAGGTGTTAAAAATAATCAGCTTCGCTTCAAGACGGTTGTCCGTAAATTCGTACCCCATCTCACTGAGCATACCCTTAATTCGTTCGCTGTCTGCAATATTTTGCTGGCAACCGTAGGTGATTACGCAAGCCTTAGGCTTTTCTTCATACGAGGCAGATATAACCGAACTTACCTTTTGGGTAAACTGCTTTTGCCTATCAAGTTCTTCCTTTGAAACAGTATGTGTCTTCTTGCCGTTTTCGCTCAATTATCTTTGCCTCTCAATCATCAAAAGTCGTATGTTTTGCCGTTAAATTTTGACGCTGAACATACTCTTGCATTATACGGA
>JBNMGQ010000017.1:0-30167 GCA_050872345.1 Eubacterium sp.
GACTATCGTAGGGGCGACCTGTGGTCGCCTGCCAATCCCTCAGTCGGTAAACCGACAGCTCCCTTTGCAAGGGAGCCTTAACTTACTACGCTAAACTAAAATTATAGTAAAAAACGGACAGATTTCTCTGCCCGTTTTTTCATTTCATATCAAATTAAACCAAGCTTGCTACAAGGTCGCCCATTTGAGAAGTATTCACTGCTTCAAATCCGTCCTCGAAAATATCAGGAGTTCTTGCTTTTGTAAGAGCAACATCAACTGCGTTTTCGATAGCGTCGGCTGCTTCACTTTCGCCGAAAGTATAGCGAAGCATCATAGCGCCGCTGAGGATAGTTGCAAGTGGATTAGCTTTGCCCTGACCTGCAATATCAGGAGCAGAGCCGTGGATAGGCTCATAAAGACCGAATGTGCCCTCTGCAAGAGAAGCAGAAGCGAGCATACCGATTGAACCGGAAATCATTGAAGCTTCGTCGGAAAGAATATCGCCGAAAATATTTGAAGTTACAATAGTATCGAACTGGTTAGGGTTGCGAACAAGTTGCATTGCGCAGTTGTCAACATACATATAAGAAACTTCAACTTCAGGGTAGTCCTTAGAAGTTTCCTCCATAACCTTTCTCCAAAGTCTTGAAGAGTCGAGAACATTAGCCTTATCAACGCAGGTAAGCTTTTTACCACGCTTCATTGCGTATTCAAAACCTGCTTTAACAATTCTCTTAATTTCAGGATATGTATAGCGTTCTGTATCGTAAGCACCTACTACGCCGTTTTCCTCATAAGTTCCACGGTCACCGAAGTAGATACCACCTGTAAGCTCACGAACGATAAGAATGTCAAGACCGTCGCCGATAATCTCTTCTTTGATAGGAGAAGCATTCTTAAGTGGCGCAAAAATCTTTGCAGGACGAAGATTTGCAAAAAGACCCAAATCCTCACGAATAGCAAGAAGTCCTTTTTCAGGTCTGTTATTACCCGGCTGGCTGTCCCATTTAGGACCACCTACTGCACCTAGCAAAACTGCGTCGGATGCTTTGCAGGCTTTTGCAGTTTCTTCAGGGTACGGCTTGCCATATTCGTCAATAGCGCAACCACCGAGGAGCTGATAGTTATAGTCAAAGCTAAAACCGAATTTTTCGCCTGCTTTGTCAAGCACCTTTATACATTCGTCTACGATTTCAGGGCCGATACCGTCACCCTTTAATACTGTAATTTTATAATTTTTCATATTATTACCTTTCTGTTATTAACGGGCGAACACAGTTCGCCCCTACGATTATCTTGTCATTTTAGCGCAACTGTTGCAACCAAGCCGAAAACTGCCATAAATATTATGCACGAGCCAAGCAGACAAGTAAGCACTTTAATTTTATTTGAAATATCGTCAAGCTTTTTGTCCGTATTTGATTTAACCAAAGCCACAAGGCACACAAGAAAAATCAAAGCAAGAGCACCGAATACAATTGCAATAATACCAAATATTGTTTTCATATTATCACCATACCGTCACATTTTAACTGCTTTCATACGGAGTCTGACATAATCGACAAACCACTTACCGTTTTTATAAAGAGTCGGTTTGCAAATTTCTACTGCGTCTTTAATTATACTGTTTTTGGTTTCGCTGTCAATATTTTCAAAAGCCGACAGGCAAAACATATTTATCCAATTGACAAGTCCGTTTTCGCCAACCTGCTCGGTCGGACGGTCAAAGAGAGTTGCAAATTCAACCTTGAACCCATATTTTTCAAGAAGTGGCGCAAACTCGCCGATTGATTTAAAATTAAACTCGTTTTTATAGCTTTTGCCGTATTTTTCAAAAGCCTTTGACAATGCCGAATGAACCGTTTGGGCACAGCCTTTGCCACCAAATTCAAAAACGAGTTCACCACCGACCCTAAGATTGTCGGCAATATTCTCAATCAAAGCTTCTTGGTAGTTTATCCAGTGAAAAACAGCGTTTGAAAAAATTGCGTCTGCCTTTTTTGAAAGTTCAAATTTGCAGGCGTCACCGAGCATAAATTCAATATCGGGATGAAGAGTGGTTGCCTTTTCTATCATTTGCTCGCTTAAGTCAATGCCGACAACATCGTAGCCTTTTTGCTTGATTTTTTCACTCAAAGCGCCGTTGCCACAGCCAAGGTCAACGACAAAACTGCCTTTTGGCACGGTGATTAAATCAACGACATCTTCGCCGTATTTGTGAACGAATTTGAAGTTGTCGGTATAATTCTTTGCATCCCAATTATTTTTCATATTATCACCGAATTTAATTAGTGTAAAGGCGAACGCAGTTCGCCCCTACGGTATTTTTTCTAATCCAGTCTATCTGAAACAATAAGACTTTCGTGTGGCAAACAGTGTTTGCCCGACAATCCCTCAGTCACTTCGTGACAGCTCCTACGGGAGCCGTCCCTTTTGTCACTGCGTGACATTTCCCCACACTGTGGGGAATCACCCTTTGCAAGGGAGCCTAAATTTCGTTCAAGTCAAGTTGCGAAGAAGTAGTTAGAATAACAATAAATCTAACTGTTGCAATTCTCAAAATCTGACGCACCACTGTACGACAGATTTTGGAAGGAGGAGCAGTGAAGTGAGCGATAAATAACTTTTGATTAAAATAATAAACAAAAGTTATTTTGAACGATATGAAACTTGCGACGACTCAGCATTGGTCGAATATACCCGGCATTGTATCGTCACGCATTGTATCTGCTTGGTCACGGTTGATGGCGCAGATGATACCCTTCATTGAAGCGTAGCCGATATTATGGCTTACGCCGATACCGAAAATATCCTTGCCGTTCTTATTCTTAATATGGATATAGCTGATAGCCTTTGAGTCACTGCCGACTGAAATAGCGTGCTCGCTGTAGTCAACAAACTCATATTCGGCAAGACCTGCTTTGTTCATAGCTTCGCAGAACGCACCGATAGGACCCGAGCCATCGCCCGAAATCTTAACAGGCTCGTTATCCTTATACTTAAGTTCACCGGTGAAGTGAACGGTTGTGAGGTAATCCTGCTCGTTCTTTTCCTCTGTAATTTTATAATTAAGAAGTCTGTAAGGGCCGCAAACATTACGGTATTCCTTTTGGAACAAATCGAAAACTTCATCAGGCTGAAGTTCCTTACCTTTTTCGTCGCAAGCCTTTTGAACTACTGCACTGAATTCACTTTGCATAGCCTTTGGCATTTTGATACCGTAGTCGTTAGCAAGGATGAATGCCATACCACCCTTACCACTTTGAGAATTGATACGGATAATCGGCTCATATTCACGACCGACATCGGCAGGGTCGATAGGAAGATACGGAATATCCCAATAGTCGCCACCGTGCTCTTCCATATACATTTTACCTTTATTTATAGCGTCCTGATGAGAGCCTGAAAAAGCAGTAAACACAAGTTCGCCTGCGTACGGATGACGAGGTGGAACTGTCATTTTTGTATTTCTCTCATAAACGCCTTTAATCTTATTAATATCGTGGAAGTCAAGCTTAGGGTCAACGCCCTGAGTCCACATATTGAGAGCCAAGGTAACAATATCAACATTACCTGTACGCTCACCGTTGCCGAAAAGTGTGCCTTCGATTCTGTCGGCACCGGCAAGGAGACCGAGTTCGGCAGCAGCAACACCTGTGCCACGGTCGTTATGAGGATGAAGTGAAATGATTGCATTTTCACGATTTGGAAGATGACGGCAGAAATATTCAATCTGGTCGGCATAACCGTTTGGAGTTGAACCTTCAACGGTAGATGGAAGGTTGAGGATAATAGGATTTTCCTTAGTGATATGAAGTTCCTCCATAACCTGACGGCAAATCTCAACAGCGTTGTCCATTTCGGTACCACTGAAGCTTTCAGGGCTGTATTCAAAACGGATATTCATATCAGGATTCTTTTTCTTTTCCTCTTCGGTAAGCTCATAAATAAGCTTTGCGCCGTCAACTGCAATGTCAATAACGCCCTGCATATCGGTCTTGAAAACAACCTTACGCTGAAGTGTTGAAGTTGAATTATAAAAATGAACGATAACATTCTTAGCGCCGTCGATAGCTTCAAATGTTTTTCTGATAAGGTGTTCTCTCGCCTGAACGAGTACCTGAATAGTTACATCGTCAGGGATATAATGGCCCTCGATAAGAGTACGCAAAATTTCATATTCCGTTTCACTTGCAGACGGAAAACCGACTTCGATTTCCTTAAAGCCAACCTTAACAAGAGTTGTGAAAAACTCAAGCTTTTCCTGCAAATTCATTGGGTCAACAAGAGCCTGATTACCGTCTCGAAGGTCAACCGAACACCAAATAGGTGCCTTTGTTATTGTTTTGTTTGGCCAAGTCCTGTCAGGAATGTTGATAGGCTCAAAGCCTCTGTACTTTTCGTAACCCTGTTTCATAATATGTTTCTCCTTTCGTTTTTGCACAGGAGCCGTAAATGATTTTGAAAGTTTTGTGGGTTAACAATGTTAACCCCTACGACAATCTTATAAAATCATATATCGTAGTGGCGAACAGTGTTCGCCTTTCATCTTGCAAAAAAATAAGCCCCTACACAAAGAGTATAGGGGCGTTAATATCACGCTGTACCACCCTACTTCAGCAAGGTAATCCCCTGCCCTTTAGCATCAATCAATGCCACTGCCAATAACGAAGCAAACCGTCCGTTCCTATTAATTTCTATTCAAAACGGCAACTCAGCAGAGAGCTATGCACCGAGCCTTCTGTATTGACTTGCACCGTCCGTCAACTCTCTAAAACTAAAAGGAAAGGTCTTTTTCTGCTTCACAGTCTTTAATTTGGGTACTATTAATTTGTAAATATATTATAACAAATAAAAAATATTTGTCAAGAAATTTTTAAAGAAGAGAATAGCCGTAGCCGTTTGTGATTGCGTCAACCTTGGCATTTTGCTTGCAAAGCGGGCAATCGTGTGGCTGGTAAGCCTCATAACCCGGAACATCGGCGTCGCTGAAAATTCTGTTAACTTCAATACCGTCAATCTTATCAGTCGCAGAGAAAACAGCGGAAATGCCGACGGTTTCACCGCCGTAATAGCTTACGCTTTCCATTGCTCTTTCAACAGTTTTACCGCTTGTGATACAAGAGATAAGAATGAGCACCTTTTTACCGGTGATAAGCTTTTGAAGGTTATCCCTGAAAATAATATTACCCGAAGCGTCATATTCGGGACCGAGCACATAAACGGTGCTGTCAGGATTCGGATTGAGCATATTTGCACGCTGAAGTTCGTGCGCAAGGTAAGCACCGAGTGCCTGAGTTTCATAAAGGCACAAAACAGTGTCAACCTCTATGCCCCTTTCGTGATAAAAGCTTGCAAGAAGCATTGCGGCGTCAACAGAAACATCATGGTTGTGCTTAATGTCGGAAGTACCGATATAAAAATTAAGATGAGAAGAGCTTGAAACGAAATGACCCGGCATTGCGTGAATAAATACTCTCTCGTTTCTGTCAGAAGTTATTGTGTATACTGTTTTGCTTTCACTCATAAAAAACACCTCGTAATAGTTGGTAAATTATAGTTTATAATCGGTTGACGGCTGACGCCACATTATATTCGGGAGGATAATATCCTCCCCTACGGTAGTCTAAATAATTAGGATTATCGTAGGGGCGAATATCATTCGCCCGATTCTAATCACTAACCACTAATCACTGTAAACTATAATTTATTATACCTAATATTTTAACCCAAAAAATATATTTTTGCAATAAAGTCAAACATAGAAAATCAAATGTTAAATTTGTCTATTTTATACAAAGGTACAAACAATATACTCTGTTTCTTGACAGCAATATGCCAAAAATGATAAAATAGTCTTGATTTTGAGGTGTTAATATGATTACAAAAAATTATGATTTTTTGCCGAGTGAGGCAAAGGAAATAAGAATAAAAGTTTTTGTTGACGAGCAAGGATTTAAGGAAGAGTTTGACGAACTTGATAACATCTGCACTCATCTTGTGACATTTGACGGCGACAAACCGTGCGCCACGGTAAGGTTTTACGAGCAGGACGGTGCGTACTACATAGGCAGGCTTGCGGTAATCAAAGAATATCGTAAGCACCACCTCGGTGCGCAAATTGTAGGTGAAGCCGAAAAGCTGATTAAAGAAAAAGGCGGAAAAGAAATCAGGCTTCACTCACAGGTACAGGCAATGCCGTTTTACGCAAAGCAAGGATATGAGCCGTTCGGCGAACAGGACTTTGACGAGGACTGCCCACACCAATGGATGAAAAAGGAAATATAGCAAAAAATAGGAGTCAACCGACTCCTATTTTTTATTGCGTAAACAAAGTTGCAAGTGTTTTTTGGATATAATCGTATGATTTTTTAAGTCTTGTATGGTAGGTGCTGTTTTTTGTTTGATATTTCATATTTTTAAGCTTTACTTCATCGCTTTGGTTTGCAAAGGAAATACCGAGGCTGATATTTTTAAGTTCAACGCCGTACGCTTCATTTTCCTTATTAAAATTATTCAAAGCAACACCCTGCGAAATATTGAGTACACCGAGCATATACCAAGGAATACGAAATTCGATTACATCATCTTTAGCATAAAAATCGCTGAGTGAATTAAAATCGTCGCTGTCAGGGTCACTTATACCGAAATTAAGCTTGCCGACTTCGTTGCTCTTGCGCTCAATTTTTTGATTAGTTTCGGGAAGTTCAAGCTCGCCGTTGACAAACTGAGTGACGATATTGTAGTTACCCGAATTTGCCGTTTTCTTTTCGTCGGGATAAAATCTGAAACGGTTGTAGTCGTAGTATTCGTCATTCATCACGGATGAATTATCTTTATTTTCAAATACGATTAACGAATCCGTTTTCTTGTTAAAATTCAAGCCGAAAGCATTAGCCTTTTTACTGCCGACACCGACTGTTGAAACAGGAATAACAATTTTGTTTTCGCCGAATTTACTGTTTTTAAGATTGATATAGCCGTAAAGATAAGCTTCGTCGTACTTTACGCTTAAAGAGTAATCTAAAGTGTCAAAGAGAATGTCGCTGTCTTTCCACTCGTCAACCTTGCCGTCGAGAATACACGCTGTTTTTTCTCCTGCTTCCACTGCCAAAATGCCGTAGTTTTGCTCGGGCACCATACGGTTTGGCGTACGCTGTTCCGGCGTGCAATCGGAATAGCGAAATACATTCCAAATCTGCTTAAACCATTCGTCCTGCCAGGAGAAAATGAGTCCGCCGGCACAACCCGAACTTGCTATATCAACAATCATTTTGCTGTCGTAAAGACCCTGCTGTTGCTCCGTATTTCCACCTTGGTTATAGCCTAAAACACTTTCGGCAGCGCAACCACGGGAAGTTGACACGCCAAATTCTGCTATCAAAAGAGGTACGCTGTATTCTTTTTTCAAATCCTCAAGGTAAGCCTTATAGTTGTTTTGCTTACCGGTCAAATCGTCCTTGTAGGTGTTATACTTTGTATCGTAGTCAATGCTCTTAGGATAATAAGGATAAACATCAACAGCAGCGAAAAGACCTGCATAGTAACTGCCTTTTGCCACAATGCTTTCGGTGTTAACCTCAACGCTGTCCTCGTACGAGTCAGGCTCGTTAGGGTGGTCGAGAGTATCGTTAGTCGACCAGTTAAGAAAAGCAACAGGTGTTTGATGATTATATGTGTCATTTTCGTGCTTGATGAGTGTATCACCAATCTGCGCCAAAAAAGCTTCAAACGGCTTTGCATTTTCATTTGTTTTAAGATATTCGCCTGAAAATGTCGCTTTATCCTTATGCTTATTGCTTGCAGTTACAAATTCGTTGCTCCACTCCAAGCCTAAAATATAGCCTAAAGTGTATTCGGACACATCGTAAACGAACTTGTCGCTGTCATTATTTGAATACTTGATATACTCTGCATTGCCGTGAATAACATCAACTGCTTTTGTTACATTGCGCTCAAATTCTTCAATAACAGCACCCTTGTAGCAGTCGCCAGGGTCAGCCATATAGTCCTCACTAAACCAAACACCCTGCATAAGATAAAGCTTTTTTGAAGCGTCACGATTATATTCGTAAAAAGCCTTATAAAACTGAGGCGGCATTATTGAAAACACACGAACGGTGTTGGCGTTCATTTGCGCAATTTGAGAAAACCAAGTCATATATGTGTCGTACGAAATGTCGACACTTGCAAGGTTTGTTGTGGCAGTTGAAAGTCCCATATTAACGCCGGCAATATAAACGCTTTTCATATCATCGTCGCCGAGTTTAAAAAGCATTTTACTGTCCTTATCGGCCATGAAATTTACATTGACATTTCCGTGAGCCTTTAAAGCTTTAGTCACACCGGTGATATGATACTCGGGCACATCGTAATTTTTAAGTTCTTTATTTGTAACAGTCAAATTAGGATTCACCTTTTCATATTCCTTATGACAGCCGAAGAGTGAAAATGTCATTACTACGGCAAGAAATAAAGATAAATATTTAATATACTTTTTCATTTATCCTCCTATATTCGGCAATTCTTTTTTCAAAACATAATAAGACTTTTTAAGTCTTTCGTGATAGGTCGGTTTATCTTTCCAATAAGTGTATTTATACTTTCCGTCCATATTGATTTTTTTGTCGCCGATACCTACGCCGACTGTGAAGCCGTTAAAGGTTTTACCGGTAATCGATTGCTTTTCGTAAAAATCGCTCATTATTTCACCCTTTGACGGGTCGGTGAAATTGAGAAGTTGCCAAGGTATCCTTATTTCTATTTTGCCGTCCTTTTCGCAAAAGTCCGAAAGTGAGTCGTAATTTTTGCTCTTTGGGTCGGCATTGCCGTAATGAAGCAAGCCTGTTTCATAATAGGCAAAAGGTACTTTTTGCTTCGTTGACGGAATTGTGATTTTAAAGCCGGTGCACATATTCATCTTGTTAAATATGCCGGTATTCTTTTTTGTAAACTTATCGTTTGAAGCAAAATTCCTGCCTTGGTAGCCATAGAAATAGTTGAACACATCATAGTATGCATCGCAAAGGATTCTTGATTTATTCTTGCCCTTTATTTGAATAACAAAATCGGCATCAGACGAAAACGAAGTACCTGTACTGTTCATTTTATTATTACCTTGATTTGCAATTGTGTCAATAGGAATTAAAATTTCGTCCTTGTCAAAGTTAAAATCTTTTTTAGTATCCACCATAAAGTAAACAAAGCCCTCGTCACATTTCATTGAAAGGGTAGCTTTATCGGTTTTTGATACTACATCCTTGTCACTCCATTCGCTGACATCGCCGTCAACGGTGCAAACACTCTTATCTTCGCCCGGGTCAAATGACAAAAGACCGAAGAACTGCTCACAGGTTTGATAGTTTGCCCAAAAAGGTCTGCGTTCGCTGTTGTCAAAATCCTCATTATTCCAAGTACGCTTAAACCATTCGTCCTGCCAAGCAAAAACAATTCCTCCGGCATACTTTTGAGTATAAATAGACTTGAACATTTCAACAATAGCTTTTCCTGCTGCCGTTTCTTCCATTTCGCCCTGATTCCAACCCATAAGGCTTTCGTGCGCTTTACCACGAGAAGTTGAAACGCCGAACTCTGCAACTATTATAGGCATAGTATGTGCTGTTTTCAAATCCTTAAGATAAGCTTCAAATGTATTTATTTTTCCACTTTCGTCTTTATATTTGATATAGTCCTTTTGATACGACATTGTATCGGGATAGTAAGGATAAATATGGTAGGAAGCAAATTCGCCCGAATTAAAAGCATTTTTAGATTTGATACTTTCTGTATTGAGTGTAATCCAGTCCTCATCCTCATCCTGCTCTTCAGGGTGGATAAGTGGGTCGGTCGTTACCCAGTTACAAAAAGCAATCGGACTTTGCCAAGAATATTTTGACGACTCCTCATTAATAACACTGTTGCCTATATCTGCCAAAAATGCCTCAAAAGGAGTAGCACCCTGTGTATAAAGATAGTCGCCGTCAAATGAATCCTTGTCGTAATTCAGCGAATTTACATTTTCAATAAACGACGGGTCAAACTCCATTCCGATTATCCAACCGGCAAGCCAAGGGGAAACATCGCTGATATATGTACCCGAAGCATAACCTGTTCGTGACGAAAGGGTACAGTTGCCGTGAATGATATTTACAAGGTCGAGTGCGTCCTTTTTAAACTGATTGTAAATCTTATTATTGTCGGCGTAAACATCGTTTAAAGTTGCTATATCATCCTCGTCCATCCAAACGCCTTGGAAAAGGTAAAGTGGCTTGTCGCTTTTTGAATTGAAATCGAAAAGTGCATTGTAAAAATCAGGAAGCATAGCAGTATAAACTCTTATGCAGTTGGCATTCATAGCACTGATTTCTTTGAACCACCTGTAATAATCATTATATGTAAGGTTAAGGTCACCCGGAAAGCTACCGGGTTTACCCGAGCCGACATTGACGCCCTTCATAAACTCCTGATTCCACATTCCGTTTTCAAAAACATAGAAGTAGTCACCCTGTGCCTTGCATTTATATTTAACCGAGCCGTCCGACTGGCTCTCAACATTGTCGGCGTCAAGCTGATTTGTTACGGCTTCGGTCGTAGTTTCCTTTGTCGTTTTGATAGAAGCTTTGTTAATGCCGAATTTTTGGAGTGCGCCCGTTTGTGCAAGAATAGCCAAAACGAGAATTGTTATCACAACCGGAGTAAGCACTCTTTTTATTGAATTGTTACTGTTATCACTACTCATTAAAGCTCTTCCTCTTTATGTTACCCCAAGAGTTACGGAATTTTCTAAACTGCAAAATACCTTGTACACGGGATAATACGATTAATTGTCTGTAACCGAAGTTTTCGATAAGTGCGTAGCAGGCAAGTGTCATAACCTGCTTTGTGTTCATACATCCTTTTCGTTGATACTGCTCGATAATAATGCCACCGATAGAAAGCATACTGCCTATGCTGACGGTTAAAAGCAAGTATATTACAAAGAAGAATATATTAAGTTCGCCCATTAAAAGCGAGAACGGAATGATGAAGTAACCGATAAGCTCGATTACTGCGCCGAAAAGTTCATAAAGCCAGTTATACGGAAACGCAAGCAAACCTACAGAGCCGTATTTTGGGTTAAAGGTCATTGACGCATGGCTCAAAAGTGTGTCAAAAAGACCAACCTGCCACCTTCTGCGCTGATTTCTTAAATCCTTCATCGACATAGGGCCCTGTGTCCAGCAAACAGCGTCGGGGCAGAAAACAATTTTATATTTTTTCTTTCTTTTGGTAAGTTCATGGTGAAGCCTTACTACAATTTCCATATCTTCGCCGATAGTGTTAGTCTTATATCCACCGACTTCAACTACTGCGTCACGCTTAAATACACCGAATGCGCCCGACACGATAAGAAGCGCATTACCCCATGAAACACGACCGTAAAGAAAAGAACGGAAATATTCAACTATTTGGAATTTTTCAACCATAAGCTTTGGAATTTTAAACTCTCTAAACTTGCCGTCTTCAATTACACTACCGTTTGCGATACGAACGAATCCACCTGCGACAACCGTTGAGCTGTCTTTAAGAAAAATACTTCCGAGTTTTAAAAGTGCGTCCTTCTCAATTCTCGAATCGGCGTCAAGGCAGGCAAAAAGAGGATACTTGGCAGCGTTGATACCTGCGTTTAATGCGTCCGACTTACCACCGTTTAGCTTATCAATATAAATAAGCTTAGGATATTTGCTGTTATAATAAACGCCCTGAATTTCCTGAGTTTGAATATCGACTCTGATTGAGGTTTCGATTTTTTTAAGATTAAAAGCGTCAATCATTCTTTGGTGAGTTTCGTCCTTTGAGCCGTCGTTTACTACTATAATTTCAAAAACAGGATAGTTAAGCTTCATAAGTGATTTAACATTATGTACTATATTTTCCTGTTCGTTATATGCCGGAACCACAAGCGAAATAGGCAAAAGATTATCGGAGTCCTTGTAAAGATAAAAATCGTCTGCTATTTCGGTTTTTCTGTCCTTTTTGATTTTAAATATAGAAATAATAAACTGAATTAAATATACAAGCGTAAGAGAAAGAGTATACGCCATACAGAAATAGTTAAAAATAGATATAACTTTTCTGATTACTTCCATAGAAGACATAGTTTTTCCCCTTTCCTATTGCTTATAAAGTACATTTTTTACTGCGTCGGCAGCATAACGGTCATAGCCGTTTATAACGGATTCTACTCTTATTAAACTGTCATCAGCCTTAACAAGTGCCTCTGCTGCTCTTTGCCTTACCCACCATTGCTCATCCGAGGTTAGCATTTTAATTTCGTCAAGGCACGACGGAGTTTTAATCTGCTCCAAGCCTTTGATTGACGAAAGCCTGATTACCCAGTCCTTATCCCTTGCTGCCGTAATCATATACTGTTCCAAATCTTTTGAACCGAGAGTCGAAAGAGCCTTAACGCTTGCAATTCTGACCTGATTATTTTTAGAATAAAAGCCGTCGATAAATTCCTGCTTAAGCTCTGTAAATTTTTGGTCGGAAACAGACTTAAATACAGTTGCCTTAACATATTCGTCAACATCCTTGCTTTTTATATACCTTTTAATAAGCGACACTCTGTCGCCGGTATATAAATCGAGAAGTTCAAGAAGCACACGGTGGCTGTATTTTCTGTTATTTTCGCAAAGCTTAATATATTTGAACACACCGTCCTCGTCACCGAGAGTTGAAAGTGCCATACCTGCACTGTAGACAAGAGTTGCATTTTTTGAATCAAGATATTCTCTTATGTCATCGGCAGCATCATAAGCGTGCAAAAGACCCAAACACCTTACTATGTAAGCGCATTTGTAATTATTGCTGTGTTTTAAAAGATTTTTAAGCGTCGGCACAGGATTTAATTTTTCATAGAGTCTTTCAAGCACAAGCTGTCTTTCATCTGAAAGCTTATCCTTTTCGTTGTTAAATTCAAGATATGCCGATGTTATGTACAAAACATTTTCGCTGTCTTTATTCATAAAATCAACAAGCTTCTTAATTTCCTCGTCCTGCGCATTTTCGCTCGGTGCACTTAAAACTGCGCTTATAATGTTTTTAGCCGTATTTATTCTTGTATGATTTTTTCTAAGCAAATCTTCCTGTTGCTGCGACACAACATAAAGCCACATAAGCTCTAAAAGTATCAATACAATTGCAACAATAAACAAGAGTATAGCAATTTTTTCCTGACTCATAAATGCACCTTTCTATAAATTAATAAGTGGCAAAATAGTTTTTAAGAGATTTGAATGCCGTCTTTTCTCTGATTTGGTATTTAACATCGCTTTCTTCCCAAGTTGACCAAGCGTAACGCTTATATGCAGGCGAACGCTTACTGCTCGGAAATTCGTATGCACGCTCCATACCTTTTTTCTTGCTTACAACGGCTGTGACTGCAACACCGGATGATACAGTAGTTCTGTACTGAGAGTCAATACCGCTCGGTCCGTTTTTGCATGAATCGTTAATTATAATTCTGCGTGAAGCATCGGTAACATTAATCATTGCCCAAGGAAGCCTTAAACGGATATTGTTACCCGTCATAAAGTACTGCGTGTTTTGGGTTGCAAAGCTACCGTATTTAAGTTTAGCGACCTTATTAAAGTCTGCGTCAAACTTTGTTTTAACACCAAGTGAACCGTTTTTCCTGTTATAACTCGGAACGCAGTAGAGCGTTGCCGTATCCTTATTATCAATACGAATCAAAAATTCCAAACCCGAATATGTCTTGCCGAAAAGTTTTTTGTAATTGTCGTCCATTTTGTATTCGTCCTCGATAGCAGTTTTATATGTATCAAGACCGACAACTACTGCTTGCTTTTCGTAATCAATCTTTTTCTTCATATTGATTGTCACATAAAGATAGCCTTCGTCAGAGCTGTAATTGATACCGGAAATATTCTGGTCGGCTTCGGCTACGCTTAAATTAGAATCTTCATTTTCTGCCGAATCGACTGACAAAATGCCGTTTGTTTGGTTAATATCCGTAACATCGTGCCACAAATTTGCATTTGAAAGCGGAACGGTAGTGGCGAAACTGTCTGAACCTACATCGTCCCAACTGTCGTTGATATTTGACACCAAGCCACCTACAAAGCCACCGTTATTAACGGATTTGTACATATCAACAATCTGCTTAGCCTGTTCTTCTTCGGAAAGACCGAATATTTCTTTGTTTTTATTTGCGTAGATACTTACGCTTGATGACGCACCAAGGCTGTCAATCAAAACAGGGGCACTGTTATTTTTCTTAATTTCGCTTAAATAAGCGTCATATTTTGTTGCGCCCGTACCTGCTTTCAAATTCTTTTTATTTTTTTGGTATGTGTCGTCGTTGATTTTTGCAGTATAAGCCACGGCAAAAAGTGACTTTGTATCGTTTGACACATTGATATTTGAAAGGTTAAAGCTTGTGCCCTTGCTCCAAAGAGCGCCGGTAAGAAGTGAAGTACTGCCCTTTGCAAAAACGAGTGGCAAATTATCATACTTTTCTTTAGAGAAAGTTGAAATATCATCAAGAACCTTAGCGAAAAGTGCCTCAACGCCGTTGCCGTTTGCAGAGTAATATTTGCCCGAATACGAATAGTTACTCTTTGCCAAAGCTTTATACTGCTTATCGCTCAAGCCTAAATCAACATCGTAGCCTAAAAGATACTGCGACACATTATGCCTGTAAAGTGCTGTTTTACCGTTTGCACCGTCTTTCAAATCAGCCTTGCCAAACATAGCCGATACCGTATATTCGGCATTTGCCTTAATGAGTTTAAGCGTATCGTCACTCGTAAGATTTTTTGTGTCAATACCGTTTAAGCTTACGCCCTCAATAAGATAAAGCTTATTGTCGTTTGATTTGTTATACTCATAAAGCGCACGGTAAAAATCCGGTGAATAAAGGTCATATGTTCTAATCACATTTGCGCCCGACGATGCAGCTTTAGCAATAATATTTTTATAATAATCGTAGCTGTCGCTGTAGTCATATTGAGCATTGCCCGGCTTTTCGCCGTACATATTAAAGCCCTTTATTCTGAAATCGGTCCATTTATTGTCCTTATAAATTTGAACTGTATTTCCGTCAAGCCTTGATTTGAGCTGATTTTTCTTGTCACTGTCAGCATTTGTGTTGTGATTAACCGTACTGTCCTTTTGCACATCCTTAACTATCTTTTTGAACATAGGCTCAAAGAAGTGCCAATAAAAGTGAGTTACATCGCCGTCTTTATCAAAACTGAGCCACTGATAAAAGAGGTCGGCACCCATAAACCTAAACGGTTTGAAATCGTCAACATAATCATTAAAATCACCGGCAAAATAATAAGTCGGTGCATCATCGGAGGTATTACGAATAACGGCAGAAAAAACAGGAGTATCCGAAACAGGAGCAAATTCCTCCATACCTTCTTTATTAAGGTTAAATTCATATTCGGCAAGAGTCTGACTTCCTGCTGTCGGTTCAACAAGTTCAAACCAAGAATAATAGTTCAAGCTTTCCTTACCAAATTCTTTTTTATATTTGTCGGTTATTCTTATATTTAAAAGGTTATCGTCCTCAAAGTCTTTCTTAGCTTCAAGCACGATTATATCGCCGTCACTCGAAACAAGCAAAATACCCGAACCTGAACAGCGCCACTCAACGCCGTACTTTTCCTTATACATAGGTGGCGCCCAATAAGGGACATCCGTAAGGTCAGCCAAATCGTAAATATATCTGCCGACCCAACCCGAATGCTTGATACCGAAAAGGCTTTGAAGTTGAGCCGATATTTCCTCGCTTGTACCGGTAGTTAAAATATCCTGCTCACCTATAACAACACTGCCCATTGAATGGCAAAGCGCAATAGTGTTCATATCGTTTTCGCTGATACCTTTTTCCTCGTTGAGTTCAGTGCCGTAGCTGTCAGAAAGGTAGAGAATGTCCGGTATCTCCCTGATATTTTCAAGGTATGTAGGGTCTGTAAGATTATAATTATTATCGATATGATTGCCGTAGTAATCCTTTTCTACGCTGTAATAATCTTTGGTTTCCGGATTTTTGACTTTCATATAATCAAGAATCCAATTTGCGCCGATATGCTTGCGATAAACATTGTCGACATCGTCAAGATAGCTTTTTGAATCAGCCGAAGTTGCAGGCACTGTTTTGTCAATCATAGCAAAGTAGAGTGATGACGACGGCTTAATGAACCAAACTGCAACACAAACGGCAATAGCAATCAAAAGCGCACAAATTACTATAATAAAAACTTTTGCGCCTTTTTTGGCTTTCATATTCAGTTTTTTTAAATACTTTGACTGTGCACGCTTTTTCTTGCCACGCTTTTTTGTTTTCGCAGTCAAATCATCATTTGGTTTATTTGTTTTCGGCATATTTATTACCTTTAAATTTAATTATTTGTTGTCCTCTTCTATTGCAATAATATCCATACCGCATCTTGAAAAAGCAGCCACTACTCTCGGGTCAAATTCGCTTCCGCTTTTTTCAAAAATATAATTTATTGCGTCCTCATAGCTCCAAGCGTCCTTATAATCACGCTTAGACACAAGTGCGTCGAACACATCGGCAACCTTAACTATTCTTGCATACAAATTGATATTATCGCCTCGTCTGCCGAGATAGCCCGTACCGTCATAGTTTTCGTGATGTTCAAGCACAACGGCTCTCGCTATTGAGAAAAACTCGCCGTCAATGCCCGACAAAATATTATATCCGGTAACAATATGTTGCCTTAAAATGTTAATTTCATCGTTTGTAAGCTTGCCCGTTTTCCTCAAAATATCGTTGCTGATAACAATTTTTCCTATATCGTGGAGCATTGCTGCCTTTGCAAGAACTTTCGCTTTATCGTCAAGACCCATTTCAATTGCAAGAGTAGCAGAAATTTTCGACACATTTCTTATATGATGCTCCGTGCAAAGGCACTTAGCCTCAACAATCTGCGCAATTTTAATAAACGCAGCCTCGTAATCGTCATAAATAATAGGGTTAATTTCCTGTTCTTCAATCAAATCGTTTTTATAATTTGCCAAAGAGTTTGTTATTGTATCGTAAAGAATTTCAATAAACGCCGTGATATTAAATTCCTTAGGCATATACAAATTTTCAAAAGTTACAATATAATCGTCGTGACCTTCACTTTGAAGGAGCATATTGAAAAATGTTGTGCCTACGCTGAATTTATCCTCTTGTGTGTTCAAAACGCTGTAAACGGAATCAAAATTCACATTACCCTTTGCATTTTTTGAATAAACGGTATCAAACATATCATCGTTTCTGACGCCTACACTGTATGACACACCGTTACTCATTGCAAGCATATTGTTGCTTGTCAAAAATGTATAAGTTTTATTGCAGAAATTGAGCACATAATTTTCGTATGAAATCTTGTTATCCGTTACAATAATAATATCTGCAACAGATTTGAACAAATCCGTATAATATTCCTCGCTTTTTTCGCTTGAATATTCAACAAGGTTACCCATGGCAATCTTCTTTGAATAAAGAATGAAAAGGGTAACAAGAGTAATCACCGTTGAAATTACAAATACGAATACGGAATATTTAACCAAACCGAGTGCAACGCCGAATGCGTTGAACATATAAGCAAGAAGTGAATAAATGCCGACAATTCTTATTGCACTGCTTCCTGAAATAAAGAGATTTTCCGTTTTCTTAAACTCGTTAAACAAAACGACAAATGCAACAAGCGAGCACACAGCCGACGCTGTCAAACCTATTTGCATTACCAAAACATTAGGCACAAATGTTATTGCCGAGAGTATTACAATCAGTGCCGACAGGAAAGTAATTGAGCCTTTTTTGTTTGCAAGAAGTGAATTGAAATTATTTATAATTAAACAAATTACAAGTGCTGTCAATACATTTGTAATTGCAAAGAAAATCGGCGATGAAAAACTTGCATTGTGGCTTGCAAATTCCTTGAAAAACATCACTACGCCTGCAACAAGCACATTAATTGCAACGCCCACAAGTACAAGAACATCACGGCTCCTGAACATCAAGCCAAACACAAGTATGCAAAGCACCAAACCGAGCAGTACAAAACTCAAGCCTAAAATAACCTGAAAGTTATCGGTAATGTTTGAAACATCAAACATACTGCTGTTGCCGACAGGATTAATGTCTGCTTTAAGATTGAAACCGAAAGGATAATACATATACAAATCAAGTTTTTGCATTTGCGTTGACGACGGAATAAGAACTTCATTGAAGCTGTTGCCTACAATTTTCTTTTTACCAAAGCCGTTATTGTATATCTCTTGGTCATTAAGAGTGATTTTAACAGGCGCATATTCCGTGATTACGCTGAGTACCCGTTCATCTTTCGACGAATCAATGTTATAAACAGTGTGAACATATCTGTCAAAAATCGGTTTTCTGATTTTATTATCCTTCGACGCTTGGTTAAATGTTTCGGCATTTGCAACATCCTTATTGCTTTTTCCTGTTACAAACATCCAATTGACTATTTCGTTTTCACCAACGGGTGCAAGATAATTTGTATACACTGTTTGAAGAGCAAATGTAAGCGCAAAAAGTATTATTGAAACGAGCGCCAAAACAATTGTCTTTTTTCCTTTCGGCTTAACATTGTCCTTCTTTTCGATTATACCGTCGACAAATTCGTCAAATCTGTTCGGCTCAAGTTCTTCACCGTCATCCTGAGTTTGGGCGATTTCTTCAACTGCATTTTCAGTTTTGTCTTCTTTTTTCTTTTTATTTTTCATAAAAACCTCAATTAATCAAGTGATGAATATCTTTTTAAAAGTTCTTCGATTTTTTGTCTTTTTGCAGTATTGTCAGTTGAATCAGCCTTTGGCTGGGCAACAGCTTTAGGTTCTTCTTTAATTTCTTCTTTAACTGTTTTAACCTCTTCAATCGGCTTTACCGAAAGGTTTGAATTGAGCATACTGCTTTGCGGAACCGACATAACAGGTTCAACTTCGTTTGAAGCAGAAGGCTCAACCAAAGTGGCAGGCTCTTCAATTTTTTGAAATGTCGGCTTTTGAACCTTTTGAACGGCAGGCTCTTGTGGTTTTACACTTTCCTCGTAAACCTTAGACTCTTCAGCCGTTTCAATTACCGGATATGTAACAACTTCTTCGCTTTTTTGAAGTGGCTTAATATTAATCTGCTTTTTGAAATCCTTTGCCGTTTCAGCCTTGTCACTCACGGTTGAACGGGCAACCATAACCGGATTGCCTTCTTTGTCCAAAATGGTAATTGTTGTTTCAAAAGAATAGCCGTCAATCCCTTTTGCACTGCCATCCTTTTCGCTTTTAAACATTTTCTCCACAAAAGTAGATGTGGAATTTGCTGCTGCATTTAATACATTTTTAAAAATATTGCTCATAATTTCCTCCAAAATCAAATAAAAAAGGCTGCAAAAAAGCGATAAATCACAATTGTGCAGCCAGTCAATCATAGTAAAAAAACCTTAGATACTAATGCTTTGCGTCATAGCCTTTCGACTACTTTGCCAAATATTAAATTCTTCATTAATATAACATAATATACAATACATTTCAAGGTAAAATTTACAAAAGGTTTAAAATTTATACAAAAAAGCGAGAGCCAAACGACCCTCGCAATTTTTACTATTTAAGATTTTGTACAGATTAAAGAGCTTCAGCAACTGCAACTGCGCAAGCAACTGTAGCACCAACCATAGGGTTGTTACCCATACCGATAAGACCCATCATCTCAACATGAGCAGGAACTGAAGATGAACCTGCGAACTGAGCATCTGAGTGCATTCTGCCCATAGTATCTGTCATACCGTATGAAGCAGGACCTGCAGCCATATTATCAGGGTGAAGTGTACGGCCTGTACCGCCACCTGAAGCAACTGAGAAGTACTTCTTACCTGCTTCAAGTCTTTCCTTCTTATATGTGCCTGCAACAGGGTGCTGGAAACGGGTTGGGTTAGTTGAGTTACCTGTGATAGAAACATCAACATTTTCCTTCCACATAATAGCAACGCCTTCTGTTACATCGTTAGCGCCGTAGCAGTTAACCTTTGCACGAAGACCGTCAGAGTAAGCCTTACGGAATACTTCCTTAACTTCGCCTGTGTAGTAATCCATTTCAGTTTCGATATAAGTGAAGCCGTTGATTCTTGCGATAATCTGAGCAGCGTCCTTACCAAGACCGTTAAGGATAACACGAAGAGGTTTCTTTCTAACCTTATTAGCCTTTTCAGCGATACCGATAGCACCTTCGGCAGCAGCGAAAGATTCGTGACCTGCAAGGAATGCGAAACATTCTGTTTCTTCCTCAAGGAGCATCTTACCGAGGTTACCGTGGCCAAGACCTACTTTTCTCTGGTCAGCAACTGAGCCTGGGATACAGAATGACTGAAGACCTTCACCGATTGCAGCAGCAGCTTCGGCAGCAGACTTAACGCCCTTCTTAAGAGCGATAGCGCAACCTACAGTGTAAGCCCACTTTGCGTTTTCAAAGCAGATTGGCTG
Source organism: Eubacterium sp. (assembly GCA_050872345.1). Classification (GTDB taxonomy): domain Bacteria; phylum Bacillota; class Clostridia; order Oscillospirales; family Acutalibacteraceae; genus Eubacterium_R. The sequence continues at coordinate 20,503 of JBNMGQ010000017.1, forward strand.
AATGCCTTCAACGATTTTATAAGGATCAAAGCCTTTAGCCTGACAGATTTCTCTGCATTCTTCAATTGATTTAATATCGTACTGAGCGAGAACATCAAGAATTTGTTTCTCTCTTCTTTCATATGATTCAAATAAAGCCATTGTCTTTTTCCTCCTTATTCTTTTCTTGGGTCGATAATCTTAACAGCGTCATCAACTCTGCCGTACTGACCCTGTGCCTTTTCAAATGCTGTGTTAGCATCGTCGCCGGCTTTGATGAAGTCCATCATCTTGCCGAAGTTAACGAACTTGTAGCCGATGATTTCGTTGTCAGCGTCAAGTGCAAGACCTGTTACATAACCGTCTGTCATTTCAAGGTAACGAGGACCCTTTGCAAGAGTACCGTACATTGTACCAACCTGTGAACGAAGACCCTTACCAAGGTCTTCAAGACCAGCACCGATTGCAAGACCGTCATCTGAGAAAGCACTCTGTGAACGACCGTAAACAATCTGGAGGAAAAGCTCTCTCATAGCTGTGTTAATAGCGTCACAAACAAGGTCTGTGTTAAGAGCTTCAAGAATAGTTCTGCCAGGGAGAATTTCAGCAGCCATAGCAGCTGAGTGAGTCATACCTGAGCAACCTACTGTTTCAACAAGAGCTTCCTGAATAACGCCTTCCTTAATGTTAAGGCTGAGCTTACAGGTACCCTGCTGAGGTGCACACCAACCTACACCGTGTGTGAAGCCTGAAATATCTTTAATTTCTTTTGCCTTTACCCATTTTGCTTCCTCCGGAATCGGAGCAGCACCGTGAGCAACGCCCTGTGCTACAGGACACATTGTTTCAACTTCGTGTGAATAAATCATTTGAATTACTCCTTCCATATTTTAGCTTTATTATTGCCAAATATAATAATTAATAAAATTATCACGAATATTATACCCAATTACTTCCCTATCTTCAAGAGTAAATGTCAAATTTTTGTCAAAAGTTTTATGATTTAGGCACATTAATAAGAAAACTTGAAAATATTTTGCTATTTTGGTACAATATTAATATTATTATTTGATTGAAGGGATATGTAAATATGAAAATAAAAAACGGCTTTGCAAAAAGAAAAATTGCCGATTCAAATATTGTTGTGCCTGTTGGCAAGGCAACAAACGATTTTAACGGAATGATTACATTAAACGAGTCAGGCTCATTTTTTTGGGATTGCTTTAAGGACGACACAAGCGTTGACGAGGTTGTAAAGAAAGTCACAAGCGAGTACGACATTGACGAAGCAACTGCAAGAAAAGATGTGGAAAAGTTTGTGGATATGCTTAGGGAAAATAATTTGGTGGAGGAGTAAATTTGTTGTTTTTCTTTATATCACAATAAGAAAAACGGGCGAACGCAGTTCGCCCCTACGGTAGTTTTTCTGATTTAGACTTTCGTAGGGGCAAACATTGTTTGCCCGACAATCCCTCAGTCAGCATAGCTGACAGCTCCCTTTGCAAGGGAGCCTAATATGTTTACCCAAACCTGCCGTTGACATACGCATTTGTGCGTTCGTGCGATGGGTTTTCAAAAAGTGTTTTTGTATCGTTATATTCAATCACTTCGCCGAGAAGGAAGAAGGCTGTTTTGTCCGATATTCTTTTAGCCTGACTCATTGAATGGGTAACGATAATAATTGTATAATCTTTTTTAAGTTCGAGTGCAAGCTCTTCAATTTTTGATGTGGAGATAGGGTCGAGTGCAGAGGTCGGCTCGTCCATCAAAATGACATCGGGTTCAACTGCGAGCGTCCTTGCTATGCAAAGGCGTTGCTGTTGGCCACCTGAAAGAGCAAGTGCACTCTTTTTTAATTTATCGCCGACTTCGTCCCACAAAGCAGCTTGTTTGAGTGATTTTTCAACAATCTCATCAAGCTGTTTTTTATTTTTAATTCCGTGAGTTTTTGGTCCGTAGGCGACATTGTCGTAAATGCTCATTGCAAACGGATTCGGCTTTTGAAACACCATGGCGACATTTTTACGAAGTGTGTTTACATCGTAGTCGTAAATGCTTTTGCCGTCATACTTTACGCTGCCGGAAATTTTGCAGGTGTCGACAAGGTCGTTCATTCGATCAAGCGTTTTCAAAAGAGTCGACTTGCCACATCCGGACGGACCGATAAACGCAGTAATTTCGTTTTCGGCAATTGTCATATTTATATTTTTCAGCGCTTTAAAATCGCCGTAATAAAGCTCTAAATTTTCAATTTCAAATTTGTTCATTTGTAATCCTTATTTCATAATTTTTTTTGCAAGAAGATTTGAAAGAGTATTGATTATAACCACAAAAACCACAAGCACGACAGCCGTTGCATATGCCTGCTCGGTAAAAAGTCCTTCGTTCAAAAGGCAATAAAGGTGAACCGATATTGTTCGTGACGACGAAGTAAGAGAAGTGGCAGCGTCGGGCACGGTACCGGCAGTATAGATAAGCGCAGCCGTTTCACCGACGATTCTGCCTATCGCCAAAATTATGCCCGAAAGAATACCCGGAACAGCCGACGGCAAAACGATTTTGAACACCGTTCTAAGTTTCCCTGCGCCCAAGCCGTACGAAGCTTCACGATAGCTCATATCGACTGCAAGCAGTGACTCCTGCGAAGTACGGATAATGACAGGGAGCACCATAATCGACAGTGTGATTACACCGGCGATAAGCGAATATCCCCATTTTTGCGATATAACGAAAGCGAGAAAGCCGAAAAGACCGTAAACGATTGACGGTATACCTGCAAGCGTTTCGTTTGCGACATTGATTAATTTGACAAGCTTTGAGTTTTTATTAGCATACTCTGCCAAATAAATTGCAGAAAACACACCGACAGGCACACTGATTAAAAGAGTCAAAAATGTGATATAAACGGTGTTGATTATTGACGGGAGCATTGACAGATTTTTTGAAGTATATTTAAGGCTGAACAGTTCCGGCTTAAGGTTCGGAACGCCTTTAATAATTATATATCCTATAATAAATACAACAGTCAAAGCCGTTATAACTGCGCTTAAAATTATTAAAAGATACATAATAAACGACAGTGGTCTGTTTGCATATTCTTTTAACTTTTTCATCATTTACTCTCCTTTTTATGCACTGCAAGTGAAAAGCAGAGATTGATTATCAAAATGAATACAAAAAGCACAACTGCCGTTGCGATAAGTGCCTGACGGTGAAGTCCTGAAGCGTATGCCATTTCAAGCACGATATTACCCGTAAGAGTACGCACACCTGAGGTAATTGATTTCGGCACAACAGCCTGATTTCCTGCAATCATAACCACTGCCATAGTTTCGCCTATTGCCCTGCCGATACCGAGAATAACGCCACTGACTATACCTGATTTTGCAACAGGAAAAACTGCTTTGAAAATGCTGTACTCTTTGGTAGCGCCCAAAGCAAGCGAACCCTCAAAAAAGTGTGGTGGTACGCTTCTAAGCGATGCTTCGCAAGTATTTATAACCGTCGGCAAAATCATAATGCCCAAAAGAATTGACGCAGTCAAAATACCCTTACCACTCGTGCCGGTAAGCCTTTGAATAATCGGCACAATTGCAACAAGAGTGAAAAAGCCGTAAACGACGGACGGTATACCTGCAAGCAAGTTTACAATCGGCTTCATAATGCGATAAAGATTTTTGGGGCAATAAAACGCAAGAAAAACAGCAGTGAGCACGCCGAGTGGAACGCCGACGATTATTGCACCTGCAGTAACATAAATACTGCCCGAAATCATAGGAAAAATACCGAAAAGTTCCTGCTTCGGTTTCCACACCTTGCCGAAAACGAAGTTTGAAAATCCGATTTCTTTAATTGCCGGCACACCGTTTTTAAAAATAAAAAGGCATACAAAAATTACGGCGATTACCGACAGCAATGCACACAGCATAAACACTGTGCGCATAACAAATTCTTTTACTTTTTTCAATTACTTTTCAACCTCTGACCAATCAGTTACATTTGATGTGAAAATATTTTTAACCTGTTCGCTTGAAAGATTATCAAGTGGATTTTGGCTGTTTACGATTACTGCGATACCGTCAAGCGCAATTGTCTGTGACTTAAGTGTTTTTGCTTCGTCGTCCTTAAGTTCTCTTGACGACATTGCAATTTCAACTGCGCCTGCGATTGCCGATTCAATACCTGCCGATGAGCCCGACTCCTGAATTTCGATTTTCACATCAGGGTTAAGCTTTTTGTATTCGTCTGCAAGCACATTCATAACAGGAGCAACGGAAGTTGAACCTGCAATTGTGATTGTACCTTTGAGTGAGGAAGCTTTATATTCTGTTGTTGAAGCCTCGGCGATATAACCTTCCTTGCCGATAATTTCCTCACCCTGCTTTGAAGTTATATATGAGATAAAGTCCTTATCAAGGTCGGTAAGCTTTGAGTCGATATATGCTATTTTAAAAGGTCTTTGAAGCTTATAGCTTCCGTCCTTAACGGTAGAAGTTGACGCTTTTACGCCGTCAAGCTTAACTGCCTTGACTTCGCTTGAAAGTGAGCCGAGCGAAACATAGCCGATAGCATTTTTGTTACCCTTAACGGTTGAAATCATAACAGAAGTTGAATTTGTAAGTTCTGCCGTATCGCTTGTAGCGTCGTTGCCGTTTTCGTCGGTAATGCCCATAAGTTCTACGAAAGCGTCCCTTGTGCCCGAGCCTTCCTCACGGCTGATTACATTTATTTGACCCGAAAATGACGAGGTGTTATCCGTTTTATTTTTATTTGATGTGCAACCGTACATTGCAAGTGAAACTACGCCGATAAGGCATATTACCGAAATTACGCTGATGATTATGTTCTTTTTTGTCATTGTTCATTTTCCTTTCAGTCGACAAATTATTGTACCTTTGAGTACAAATAAAAGATACACCGTGCATATTAAAAACTTACAAAGCAGATGTAAAATTCACGATAAAATTATGCAAATAATTGTTAATCTTGATTTAACAAAAGCTTATTAAATTTAACCTGTTTCTAACATTTCTATTATTTATCGTTTGAAGAAAAATATAAAAAAATAAAGGCGAACACAGTTCGCCCCTATGAAATTCGTTTCATTTTTAAATTATCTAAATCAAAAAGACTATCGTAGGGGCAAACACTGTTTGCCCGATAATCCCTCAGTCAGCATAGCTGACAGCTCCCTTTGTCAAAGGAGCCTTTATATATAATAGTTATAGCTTTCCACTCAAGGAGAAGCCTTAATATAACTACTCACTACGAAACAGTCCACCGGACTGTTTCTCCCAAATTTGTTGCTTGCTCCGGTCGCCAAATTTGGAGTCTCGTGTCTCTTGTGCTACGCACAATTCACTCTTCATACTTACGAAGTGATATTTCGCCGGAGCGAAGCATTCGTGTTTCACCGTTTTGAAGCACAACTTCAAGTCCACCGTCCGAATCGATTGACTTTGCAATTCCAACATTAGTCGTACCGTTTTCATAAAACCTGACCTTTTCGCCCAAAACAAGTGAATGTTCACGGTAATAATTCATAAACTGTGCCTTATCACCGTTTATATAATTCATAATTTGATTAACCGTTTCGGCAATAAGTTTACTGCGATTTACATCATAGTCAAGGCAACCTGCATTTTTCACATCCGACGGAAAAGCAGAAGTATTTACATTAATACCGATACCGATTATCACGCTGTCAACTATGCCTGTTTCAAAATTAGTTACGGCTTCGGTCAAGATGCCACAAATCTTTTTACCGTCAAGGTAAACATCATTTACCCATTTGATTTTAGGCTTACGAGGTGTAAGCTTTTCAATAGCCTTGCACACTGCAACAGCCGTAGCCGTAGTAGCTGTGACTGCATTTTGAAGGGTAGTATCCGGACGAACGACAAGGCTGAAATAAACACCTGTTTCGTCAGGAGAATAAAACGACTTACCCTGCCTTCCCCTACCGGCAGTTTGGTAATCGGCAGTAACCAAAAATTCACCCTGCTTACCGTCAGCCAAAAGGCGCTTGCAATATGTATTGGTCGAATCGATAGTATCGAAATGCATAACCTCAATATCATAGTTCAAAGCTTTTTTGACAGCCGGAACAGTTACAACCTTATTGTCAACCACAAACCTATAGCCACTGTTTGTAACTCCTTCGATTTTGTAGCCGTCCTTTTGAAGCGACTTGATTGCTTTCCAAATTGCAGCACGACTGATATTAAGCTCTTTTGCAAGCTCTTCCCCACTGATAAATTCAGTTGTGCAAAGCAATTTTTCAAGCACCTTTTCTTTAGTAGTCATTGTAAACGCTCCTCTCAATTCAAGTTTACAAATATTTCAAAAAATCAGGGTCGTCGCAAAACGACCCATTAATTTATTTCCTTATATAGAATATTGCCAATGTTTTAGGTCCGCAATGAGATGAAATGGTACAACCTGCGTCGGCAGTTATTATCTCATCAAACTTCGCCTTACCTGCGATAAGACCCATAGTATAGCTAATCACTTCGCTTGAAACGCCGCCACTGTCGGCAATTACAATTCGTGAAGTGTCAATCTTATTAACATTTTTAAGGCAATCCTCAGCATACTGTTTATACACATTGTCAAGCTTGCCACGGTATTTTTTAATCACATCAAGGCTACCGATTTTAGGGTCAACGCCGATACTCGGTTTAATACCAAGCAAATTAGCGCCGAACTTTGCAACGCCGGAGCACCTGCCACCCTTGTGAAGATATTCAAGCGTATCAAGCACAAATGTAGTGCTGACCTTAGGCACGATAGAATTAACTCTGTTCGCAATTTTCCTTGCGTCAAAGCCCTTTGCTCTGAAGTCACAAGCCTTAAGCACAAGCAAACCCATACCGGCGCAAAGACTTTTTGAGTCAACAACATACACATCGTCAAAATCACCTGCTGCAAGGCAAGCATTTTGACAGCTTGACGATATTGCAGACGAAAGCGCAATATGAACGACTGCCTTGCCCTGCGAAGTTATCTTGTCAAACACCTCAAAATACTGAGCCGGAGTTACGGCAGAGGTTTTAGGCAATGTGCCCGTTTTACTTACATAATCGTAAATATCACTCGGAAAAATATCAACACCGTCGGTATAAGTTTTATCGCCGAGAAGTATCGAAAGAGGTGTGATTATTATATTATTTTCTTCAATTATACTTTTTGGTAAATCACAGGTTGAATCGGCTGTGATAACAACTTCTTTCATAAATTGCACCTTAAATTAAAATTAACACTTTTTATGTGTTTGTTTAGAAAGTATAGCACAAATGAGCCGATTCTTCAACGATTAACAAAATAGTTTAGCCAAATTTAATAAATACTAAACGCCGTATTTAACCGTAATATTTTTAAGCTCATCCTTGGTATATTTTCTGTCATAAGTTATTTTGAGCACACTCCTGCCGTCACGCTCAAGAATTTCGCCCTTATAGGTAATATCGTTTTCATCGTCAGTATTTGCACCGACGATAACGCTGTAGTCACCTTTATTCAAAATCATCTCGGAAAAAGTATAGCCTTCTTTAGCCGTCAAAACAATACTTGACTGCGTAACCTTAACCTTATCAACGCATTTTATTTGAGAGTCAAGAGTAGAAAAAGAAAGTGTTTGCTCATTGACATAAGGGCTGAGGTCAGTTGAATACTCGAGCCAGTCAATGTAATTATCATTAGTATTTACTGTATCGCTTGAACTATTATTGATAATGTAAGTAAATCTTTCTTTCGTGCTTTGCCTTGGGTCGGAGCAGGTATAATTTTTGTTTGCGACAAATTCGATAGTATTAGGCATAATTGTAAATTCACCGTTTTTGTCAACGCTGACACCTGTATGAATATTGCCGACATACTGCGCCCTGCTCGGATTTTCGTCGTAATATGCAAGGAGCATAATGTTAAGCTGAAGCTTACCGTCGTCGCCGATAAAGTAGTTACCGTCGCCCTTGCTCCACTTGACAAATTTTTGATATTCGTCGCTGTTCGTCTTTTTCAAAGCCTTTGCATAGTAAACATATTTGTTTGACGAAACACCTGTTTTTTCATTATATGTAAGGTCGACATCATTGTCGTCCATAACAAACTGAATAAATTTGTCACAGCTTTTAAGCTGATTCATTTGAGCGTTAATAGCCTGCTCAAAAGGTTTTTTCCAAGTTTTTTGGTCAGCGTAAACAACCTTAAAATCCTGCTTGCCGTCGCTGTTTGTCACCGGCTTAATCATTATAACATTGAGATGATATTTTGAAAAATCTTCCTTCTCGCTTCCGATAAGCAGATTGCTGTACTGATTAGCCGAATTTGAGTAAAGAAGCAAAAGTTCCTTTTCGCCGTCGTCGTCCCAATCATCGCAGTAAAAATCCAACGGAGTCTGCGACAGCGCCCAATCCAAGCCACCGAGTGCCTGCTGCACATCGTTATAAACTACATAGCCTTTGTCCTTTTGCTTGAAAACTTCAAAGCCGTTGTCGTTATAAAAAACGGTTTTATCGTCCTTTGAAACAGCCTGACCGGCTTTAGTTGTGGAAATGGCGTGAGTAGTCAAAACGATAGCGTCATTATTCTTTTTTTCACGATAGTAATACGAATAGCCGAACACTATTCCTACTGCCACAAGCAGTACAATACAAATTCTAAGAAAATATTTCATAGCTTACATCCTGTTTTTATCTCTCCCTCAACAGATGGAGCCAAGTCCTTGCTTCCCTCTGACGAGGGAAGTGTCAGCTACGCTGACGATAGGAGAAAAAATATTATTCGTAAACATCCTCATACTTAAACGGAATTTTTTCACCGTTTACGATATGGTAGCAAGTGCCGTTTGCAAGCGAAAAAATAGGTTTATCGTGCTTTAGCGAGTCCGAATAGACATCGCAAACCTCAATGCTGTCTTTATCATAAAGAGCATAAAGACGCTTCACCTTTTCCTCGTCCCTGCAATTTTCACCGATAATTACGCCTGTCTTTTTATTATGACGGGTGCAAAGCAAATCCTCAAAGCCAAGCCTTTTTTGCACCTCTTCAAGCAAAAAATCAGGAGATGCGCTGATAACAACGGCGTGCCTTTTGCGAATTTTAAACCATTTATGTACCTGATGAATATGCCTGTCCCAAAACTTTTTTACAGCACTTTCAAGCGGAATGAACATAACAAAGCAGAAAAACAGCTTTTTAAATGTTGTAAAGTTGATAACCTTAACAACCATAAGTATTGCAAGCACTGCCCAAAGAGGCACAAGCAAAATTATCCACGGATAGTGAAGCATACAATATGCCCAAAAAAGCGACCCACTGTCAAACGGCACAATGGTTTTGTCAAAATCATAAATGTCAATTTGTTTCATAAATTGTCCTCATATTAGCAAGGATATTATTTCTCTCCTATCGTCAGCATAGCTGACACTTCCCTCGTCAGAGGGAAGCAAGTACTTGGCTCCCTCTGACGAGGGTGATTCCCCACGGTGTGGGGAAATGTCACGCAGTGACAAAAGGGACGGCTCCCGTAGGAGCTGTCACGAAGTGACTGAGGGAGAGATATTTCTTCATATCATCTCGGCGTCAAAATTAATCGTTAATTTTTTATCCGATTTAAAATGAGTAAGCTTTACGCCTGCATACTCAAACATTTTTTTACTTGCCTTAACATTTTCGGTATCTTTATA
>JBNMGQ010000018.1:0-29084 GCA_050872345.1 Eubacterium sp.
TATGACGCAGGAACGAAGAAACTGTCACCCTTTTTAAGCTTTTTGCCGTTGATTTCACCACTTCCGTCAATAACAAGAATATGGTTGAATGACTTTTCGTTGGCAGTAAGCGTCAACTCTTTTTCAATATCATAATGATTAACCGTAAATAAATCACACTTTGTAAGAAGAGTTGAGTCGTATCCGTCAGCCTGAACAGTTTCGCCCATAGGCTTAATGTCGTATTTAGGTGGCTCGGTGACCGAAACATCAACAGCCTTTTTGATATGAAGTTCTCTCGGTTTGCCGTCCTTACCGAGTCTGCCGTAGTCGTAAACACGATAGGTGGAATTTGAATTTTGCTGAATTTCAGCTATAAGTACACCTTTGCCGATTGCGTGAACGGTGCCTGCTTCGATAAAGAATAAATCACCCTTTTTAACCTTAACTTTGTTGAGCACATCAAGAAGAGTATTGTCCTCAATAGCTTTCTTAAATTCTTCCTTGCTGATTTTTTCTTTAAAGCCGTAAACAAGCTCGGCGTCGTCTGTAGCGTCAATTACATACCAAATTTCTGTTTTGCCAAATTCGTGCTCAACTTTTTGAGCGTAATCGTTGTCAGGGTGAACCTGAATTGAAAGGTTGTCCTTAGCGTCAATAAGCTTGATGAGAACAGGGAAGTAAGGAAAGTCAGCACTTCTTGTACCTACAACCTTTTCTTTGCCGAGTTTTTCTATAACCTCTTCAAGAGTTTGACCGTCGTACTCTCCACCGTCAATTGTGTTCTTGCCGTCCTTGTGGCACGAAAGCATCCAGCCTTCTGCCAAAACATCCAAGTCACTCTTAAAGCCGAAATCGGTTTTGAGTCTTGTACCACCCCAAATGTAATCCTTAAACACAGGAGCAAGCTTTAAAATATCCATTTTATTTACCTCGAAAATCATCTATAATATGTATATAGATTTTAATTATATTTATATAATATCAAAAAATAACTATACTTTCAATCAAAAATAGTGTAAAATATAAACATTAATTTCGGAGATTTGGTTATGAATATATTAGATGTTCAAAATTTAACACTTTCTTTCGGTGAAAACACTTTGTTTTCCGACCTTAGTTTTGATGTTCAGGATAAGGAAAAGGTCGGCTTTGTCGGTGTGAACGGTGCCGGTAAAACTTCGCTTTTTAAAGTTATCACCGGTGAATATACACCTGACAGTGGCAATTGCTTTATTTCTAAAAATGCAACGCTCGGCTATATGCAACAGCATACCTGTTCGGACAATAAAACTATTTGGAACGAGCTTGTATCTGTTTTTGACGATTTAATTCAAATTGAACTTGAACTTGACGAAATAAACGAAAAGCTTAAAACCGACCATTCAAAGGAACTTTTGGAAAGGCAGAGCTTTCTTACCGATGAGTTTAATTTAAACGGTGGACTTACTTATAAGTCTATGACCCGTTCGGCGCTTCTCGGTCTCGGTTTTAGTGAAGAGGATTTTGACAAGTCTACTTCTAAGCTTTCGGGTGGTCAAAAGTCGAAGCTTATTTTGGCAAAGCTTCTTCTTTCAAAGGCTGATTTTCTTTTGCTTGACGAGCCTACAAACCACCTTGATATAAGTGCTATTGCCTGGCTTGAAGATTTCCTCAAAAACTTTAACGGTGCTTGCCTTATTATTTCTCACGACAGATATTTTCTTGACCGTGTGACTAATAAAACCATTGAACTTGAAAATAAAAAAATGCGCTCATATAAGGGCAACTATTCCGAATTTCTCGTTAAAAAGGCAGCCGAGCAAAAGGCTATTGAGGAAAAATATGAGAATGATATGAAAGAGATTGAAAGGCTCGAGGGTATCATTGCTCAGCAAAGGCAGTGGAATAGGGAAAAGAATATTAAAACAGCCGAAAGTAAAGAAAAGGTTGTTGAAAGAATTAAGGCGCAACTTGTTGTACCTGACAAAAAGCTTGAAAAGATTAGGTTTGATTTTACTCCTAAATGTGTTTCGGGCGAAGATGTGCTTGAAGTTGACGGACTTAAAAAGTCTTTTGGAAGTCATACAATTTTTGAAAACGCAAGCTTTAATGTCAAAAGGGGAGAAAGGGTTTTCCTTTTGGGTGATAACGGTTGTGGCAAAACTACCCTTCTTAAAATTTTGATGGGTGATTTGAGCCGTGACGACGGTACTTTTAAATTCGGTTCAAGCCTTATGACCGGCTATTTTGACCAGGTTCAGGCAAAGCTTGATTTGAATAAAAGTGTGCTTGATGAGGTTTGGAGCGCATATCCGTTTATGACCGAAACGAAGCTTAGAAATGCACTTGCAGCGTTCCTTTTTAAAGGCGAAGAGGTGTATCGAAAGCTTGAGGTTTGCTCGGGTGGTGAAAGGGCAAGAGTTGCCTTGCTTAAGCTAATGCTCGGTGGCTACAACTTCCTGCTTCTTGACGAACCTACCAACCACCTTGACGCTTTTTCCCGTGAAGAACTTGAAAATACACTTTTGAATTACAGTGGCACAATGCTTATTGTTTCACACGACAGATATTTTATCAATAAGCTTGCTACCCGTATTGTTGAACTTACTCCGAACGGTTGCAACAATTTCCTCGGAAATTATGACGATTACGCAGAGCACAGATTTGTTGCGAAAGAGGAAAAGCAGGTTAAAGAAAAACCGAAAACAAACGACTATAAGCTGAAAAAAGAAAGGCAAAGCAATTTAAGAAAGCTTAATACAAAACTTAAAAAGCTTGAGGGCGAGATAGAAGATACGGAAAGAGAAATAAGCGAGTACGAGCAAAAGCTTACGGATGCTTCTTATGAAAAGCTTATGGAATATACTTCTAAAATCGACTCTCTTTCAACTCACCGTGATGAGCTTTATGAGGATTGGGAAGAAGCTTCGCTTGAACTTGCCGAATTAGAGGAAGAATAAAATGCCCGAAAAATTAAAGGTTGTAATAATCGGCGCCGGTGCAGCAGGGCTTCTTTGTGGTGCCAAATGCAGTGAAAAAGGCTACGATGTAACTATAATTGAAAAAATGAACAGACCCGGCAGAAAACTTATGATTACCGGCAAGGGTAGGTGCAATGTTACAAATGCAAGCTTTGAGCTTGAAGATTTGATTTCAAATGTGCCTACAAATCCGAGGTTTCTTTATTCTGCTTTTTCAAATTTTATGCCTTATGACACAATGGCTTTGTTTGAGGAACTCGGCGTACCTCTTAAAATCGAAAGGGGCAACCGTGTTTTTCCTGTCAGTGACAAGGCTGTTGATATTGTTGATGCTCTTGTAAATTATGCTAAGGACTCCGGTGCTAAAATCATTCACGGCACTGCCAAAGCTTTTGAACTGGAAGATAATAAAATTAAAGCAGTAGTGCTTGAAGATAAAAACAAAATTGAATGTGACAATGTCTGCCTTTGTACAGGTGGCAAAAGCTACCCACTCACAGGCTCAACAGGTGACGGATATATCCTTGCTCAGTCGGTTGGGCACACAATTGTTTCGCCTAAGCCGAGTCTTGTTGCGCTTACTTGCTCAAACAATTTTATACCGAAGCTTCGGGGTCTTTCGCTTAAAAATATTGAGATTACTCTTTTTGAAGATAACAAAGCAATATATACCGATTTCGGCGAGATGATTTTTACTCACTTCGGTGTGTCGGGTCCGGTTATTTTGTCGGCGTCAAGCCATATGAAAAATATGGGCAAAAAGCAGTATAAAATCAAAATTGATTTAAAGCCTGCACTTGATTTCAATACACTTGACAAACGCATTTGCCGTGATTTTGAAGAGTTTGCAAATAAAGATTTTGTTAATTCTCTTTCAAAGCTATTGCCGAATAAGCTTATTCCTGTTATAGTTTCATTAAGTGGTATTCCTGCCGGTGAAAAGGTTAACCAAATCACGAGAGAGCAAAGACTTAAACTTGTTGATTTGATTAAGAATTTTTATGTCACTGTCAGCGATTTTCGACCTATTGACGAAGCAATAGTTACTTGTGGCGGTGTTAATGTTAAAGAAATTAACCCTAAAACAATGCAGTCAAAAATTATTGATAATTTATATTTTGCAGGAGAAATTATAGATGTGGACGCATACACCGGTGGCTTTAATTTGCAAATTGCATTTTCAACTGCCGTTTTGTGTGCCGATAATATGTAAAAGATGAGAGGTAAAATTATGATTAATGTTGCTATTGACGGACCTGCCGGTGCAGGTAAATCAACCATAAGTAAGGGCGCTGCCAAGGAACTTGGTTTTATCTATGTCGATACCGGTGCGCTTTACCGTACCATTGCGCTTTCTGCAGTAAGAAAGGGTATTGTTGACAACAGCGATGAAGTTGTTAAAATGCTTGATGAAATTGAAGTTAAGTTAGGCTTTGAAAACGGCGTTCAGTGCGTTTACTTAAACGGCGAAGAAGTTTCGCCTTATATTCGTACTCCTGAAATTTCAATGGGTGCTTCAAAGGTTTCTGCTATCCCTAAGGTTAGAGAATATCTCCTTGATTTGCAGCGCAATATCGCTAAAGAAAATAATGTTATTATGGACGGCAGGGATATAGGCACTGTTGTTTTGCCTGATGCTAAGTGTAAAATTTTCCTTACTGCATCTCCTGAGTGCCGTGCCGAGAGAAGATATAAGGAGCTTATCGAAAAAGGCGAAGATGTCAAGTATGAGGATGTGCTTGCAGATGTAAATGAGCGTGACTACAACGATTCACACCGTGAAATTGCACCTCTTAAGCCGAGTGAAGAGTCTGTTATCGCAGATACTTCCGAGCTTTCTCTTGACGAGTCAATAGCACTTATTGTAAAAATCATAAAGGAGCATATGTAAGTTGAAAGAATTTGATTATTCACAGGTTAAACACTATAAGCTTTATAATTTTATTAAAACAGTTTTTCGACCTCTCGTTAAGGTCGTTTATCATACCAAGTTTAAAGGACTTGAAAATGTACCGAAAGAGGGCAACGGTACAAAGTACATAGTTGCTATCAACCACACCTGCGCTTTTGACCCGGTGTTTGTTGCGTGCCCTAAGGAACTTCCACCACTTCACTTTATGGCAAAGGCAGAACTTTTTAAAAATCCTTTTGTTGCTTGGTTTATGACTCATATGTACGGATTTCCGGTTAAGCGTGGCAAGGGCGACACTTCTGCTATTGAGTACGGCGAGAAGATTTTAAACGAAGGTCATGTAATGGCTATTTGCCCTGAAGGTAAGCGCATTAAGGATAAGGACGGCGTACCTCAAAAGGCAAAGGCAGGCGTTGCAGTTATTGCCAAGGCTACGGGTGCCGATATTTTACCTGTTGCCATTTGTTGCGACGGTAAGATTAAAGCCGGTAAGCATGTCACAATTTCATACGGCAAGCTTATTAAAAACAGCGAGCTTGGTTTAGACGGTGAAAATGTTGCACCGAGTGAAATTAAAAACGCTGCCAATATGGTTATGGGCAGAATAACAGAGCTTTGGGAGGCTGAACGCAGTGGAAGTTAAGCTTGCGAAAACAGCAGGATTTTGCTTCGGTGTTGACAGGGCAGTTAACCTTGTTTACGATTTGATTAATAAGGGCAATAAGGTTTGTACCTTGGGTCCGATTATTCATAATCAACAGCTTGTTGACGATTTAATCAGCCGTGGCGTTAAGATTATCGATGATGTGAGCGAATGTCCAAACGGCTATACGGTCGTTATCAGGACTCACGGTGTCGAAAAGGAAGTTATCGACAAGGCAGAAAATGATAAAATCGAGTTTATCAATGCCACTTGCCCGTTTGTTTTAAAAATTCACAAAATTGTGTCGGAGCAGCAGGACGGTACGGTTACACTTATCGCCGGCGACGAAAATCATCCGGAAGTTTTGGGTATTCGTTCGTATTGCAAGGGCAAAAGCTATGTCTTTAAAAACGAAGATGAGCTTAAAAATATCCTCGAAAATTTAGACAATACCGAGCAAAATGATATAATTTGCGTTTCTCAAACCACTTTTTCGCTAAAAGAATGGAAAAAATGCGAAAAAATAATAAAAAAACTATGTACAAATTGCAGAATTTATAGTACAATATGTAATGCTACAGCCGATAGGCAGGAAGAAGCAGCCGATTTGTCTAAAAAGTCGGACGCTATGATTGTAATCGGTGGTAGACATTCATCAAATACTTGTAAGCTTAGAGATGTATGTAAGGCTAATTGCGATACCTTTCTTATTGAAACAGCAGATGAGCTTGAAAATATTGACCTTAGTTCTTATAATTATGTTGGTGTTACTGCCGGGGCGTCGACGCCATCGGTAATTATCAAGGAGGTACTAAAAACCATGTCCGAAGAAAAAATTGAAAAGGAAGTTGAAGTAGCTAACACAGCTGCGGAGACAGCAGAAAACGCTGATAAGGCCTCAAAGGCTGCTGTCAATGCATCTGCTGATGGTGAAGCAACCTTCGAAGAAATGCTTGAAGAATCATTCAGAGAAGATGAAAACAGCAAGGTCGTAACAGGTACTGTAGTTAACATTACTCCTACAGAAGTTTTTGTAGATGTTGACGGTAGAAAGCAGACAGGCGTTATTGCACTTGATGATCTTTCTGCTGAACCTATCAGCGACCCAAGCGAAGCAGTTTCCATTGGCGACAAGCTCAGCCTTGTTATTATGAAAACTGATGATAGCGAAGGCGTTCTTAAGCTTTCTAAGAAGCTTGTGGATGCTTTTCAGGGATGGGAAGAAATCGTTAAAGCTAAGGAAAACGACGAAATCCTTGAAGGTGTTGTATCAGCAGTTGTTAAGGGTGGCGTAGTTGCCGTAACAAAGGGAAGCAGAGTATTTATCCCTGCATCACAGACAGGTGTTCCTCGTAATCAGGAACTTGACATTCTTAAGGGCACAACAGTTCGTTTCAGAATTATTGACATTAACCCTGCAAGACGCCGTGCTGTCGGCTCAATCAAAGTTGTAGCTAACGAAGAAAGAAAAGCACAGCAGGAAGCTTTATGGGCAACTCTTGAAGAAGGTCAGAAGCTTACAGGTACTGTTAAGTCATTAACAAGCTACGGTGCATTCGTTGACATCGGCGGTATGGACGGTATGATTCATATCAGCGAGCTTTCATGGAACAGAATCAAGCATCCATCAGAGGTTGTTAATGTTGGTGACACAGTAGAAGTTACTGTTAAGAAGCTTGACCCTGAAACAAGAAAGATTTCACTCGGCTTCAAGAAGCTTGAGGATAATCCATGGGAAATCTTGAAGAGAGATTATCCTGTAGGTACAGACTGCAAAGCTAAGATTGTCGGTCTTTCATCATTCGGTGCTTTCGCAAATATCATTCCTGGTATTGACGGTCTTATCCATATCAGCCAGATTTCTTGGGAAAGAATCAACACACCTGCCGATGTACTTAAGGTTGGCGACGAAGTTAATGTAAGAATTACTGAAATTGACTTCGATAAGAAGAGAGTTTCTCTTTCAATGAAAGAGCTTCTTCCAAAGCCTGAAGCTGACAAAGCAGATGACGCAGAAGACGCTGAATAATCTTTTTCAAAATATAAGGACTTCACTTAATTGTGAAGTCCTTTTTTATAACCTATTAAGCCTCCCTTGTAAAGGGAGGGGAACCACGCCCTCGTGGTGGAGGGATTGTCGGAGCGTCGAGGACAGTACCTTTACTTATAATTCAACTATATGCTCTCTAACATTTACATCGTGGTTTGCAATGCTTTCGACACATTTATCGTTTAAGCTCTGCTCTCTTATCCATTCAAGCGATTTTTTCTGTTTTGCTTTGTCCATTGTGATGCCGGAGGTAATCATTTCTTTCCAGCTTTTCTCACCGTAACCACCGTCGGAAAACAGAAGCACATATTTGCCGTCATCATTTTTAATTTTCAAGGCGCAAAGTCCGTCGCTGTGACCTGCAATGTTGATAAGCTCAATACTGCCGTCACCGAACAAATCAAACGATTTTTGAAACGGACCTTGATTGTCGTTGTAGTCAAAGCCTTTGATTTTTGTATTCTTCCACCACTTGATTTGAAAACGGATTTTTATAATCGGACTCGGCTTTTTCAGCATTTCAAATTCGTCATTTGATACTAAAATGTTTTTAGCGTTTTTAACAAGTTCAAGTCCGTTTGCGTGGTCGCAGTCAAGATGACTCAAAAGCACATAGTCAATGTCGCTCGGCTTATATCCTAATTCATTGAGCCGTTCGTCTATTGCTTTTCCTTTTTCAATAAATCCTTGGTTAATGCAGTATAAAATAGGTGAGCCTAAAGATTTTATCTGAGCTTTTTTGTCGTATTTTCCGTTTGGACTCATAGCTCTGCTCCAACCGGTGTCAAACAAGATTAATCCTTTCGGATGCTCAATAAGATAAACCGATACAGGCATCCATATCCATTTGGATTTAGGCGTGGTGAAGCCTGACGCTTTGATAATTGAACAGCCGTTACCGTACGGTAAATACGGCGAAGTCCTAACCTTGCCCGTGTGTAATATGTGAATTTTAATTTTATCCATAAAATCACCTCGTGTCTATTATAATATGTTTGTTACATTTTTTCAACGAAAAAAACGGGCGAATGATATTCGCCCCTACGAAATTTGTTATATAAACTTGCGTAGGGGAGGATACCATCCTCCCGTTAAATTTTTACTTATAAAACCGAATTATTGCTTCTGCCGATTGACCAAGGGTTGCGAGAGCCGACATCAACAATATTGATTTGCCTTTTAATTGCAGTGATTACAAAATTGTTTGAGCTTTCAAATGCTTCGATAGCACCCGCAATAGCTGCTGTAATTTCATTATTCATAATTTTACCTCTTTAGTTTTTAAGGCTGTGCATAGGAGCAGGAATCTTGCCACCACGGTTGATAAACTGAGCAGGTGACTTTGTGTTAACCTTCATAACCGGACCACTGCCGAGAAGTCCACCAAATTCAAGCTCGTCGCCAATCTTTTTGCCGATGGCAGGAATAACTCTTACTGCTGTAGTTTTGCAGTTAACCATACCGATAGCAGCTTCGTCTGCGATGATACCACTGATAACTTCCGGCGTTGTGTCACCCGGAATGACAATCATATCAAGACCTACCGAGCAAACTGCCGTCATAGCTTCAAGCTTTTCAATAGTGAGTGCGCCGCTTCTTGCAGCGTCAATCATACCTGCGTCCTCGCTGACAGGAATAAATGCGCCTGAAAGACCACCGACACTTGATGATGCCATAACGCCACCTTTTTTAACTGCGTCGTTGAGCATAGCAAGGCAAGCCGTTGTACCTGCACTGCCACACTGCTCAAGACCGATTTCCTCAAGAATGTGAGCAACCGAGTCACCGACAGCAGGAGTAGGAGCAAGTGAAAGGTCAACGATACCGAAGTCAACGCCAAGCCTTCTTGAAGCTTCAACACCTACAAGCTGACCCATACGGGTAATCTTAAATGCAGTCTTTTTAATAAGTTCTGCAATTTCGTTGATAGAATAATCAGGGTGCTTTGAAACGGCACTTCTTACAACGCCCGGACCCGATACACCTACATTGATAACGCAGTCAGGCTCACTTACACCGTGGAAAGCACCTGCCATAAACGGATTATCTTCGGGAGCGTTGCAAAATACAACAAGCTTACCTGCTGCAATGCAGTCATTGTCCTTTGTAAGTTCGGCAGCTTCTTTAACCTTTTGACCCATAATTTTAACGGCATCCATATTGATACCTGCTTTTGTTGAGCCTATATTTACTGATGAGCAAATATGCTCTGTTTCAGCGAGTGCTCTCGGAATAGAGTTGATAAGCTCAAGGTCGCCTGCTGCAAAGCCTTTTTGAACGAGTGCGCTGTATCCACCGATAAAGTTAACGCCGATAGTTTGCGCAGCCTTTTCAAGTGCAAGCGCATATTTTACAGGGTCGCCACCACTTATACCAGCCATAATTGCGATAGGTGTTACGCTGACTCTTTTATTGATGATAGGAATACCGTATTCCTTTTCAATCTGTTCACCGGTTGAAACGAGATGCTCTGCCTTGGTGCAAATCTTGTCGTAAATCTTTTGGCAGGACTTGTCAATATCAGTGTCTCCACAGTCAAGAAGTGAAATACCCATTGTGGTAGTTCTAATATCAAGACACTCATCTTGAATCATTCTTATTGTTTCAAGTATTTCTTTTGAATTAATCAAGAGTGACACCTCCTATATTCTGTGCATTGAGTTGAAAATGTCCTCGTGCATTGCGTGAATCGAAAGGTTGTTTTCTTCGCCGTATTTTGTAAGCTCTTCTGAAAATTCAATAAAGCCTACTGTACTTTTAGATATATCTGCAAGCATAATCATACAAAACATATCGTCAAGGATAGTTTGTGAAACTTCTGTGATGTTGATTTCGTGCTTTGCACAAATAGTAGAAACCTTAGAAAGAATACCTACTGTGTCTTTACCGACTACTGTAATAAATGCTCTCATTTCGTACCTCCGAAAAATCATTTACTTCATACATTTTATTTGTATAGTTTAAAATTATAACAGAGTAGTAAACTTTTTTCAATAAAGTAAAGAAATATATTTTATTTTTTTTGATTTTGTGTTATTATATCAAAAGTTAATTGTATATTTTGAAAAATGCGAGGCAATTAAATTGAAATACGAAAATATAGTTGATGTTCATACTCATTCGATTCATTCGTTTGACGGCAATGACTCGGTCGAAGCACTTTGCCTAAGTGCAATTGAAAAGGGCGCTAAGGTTATTGCAATAACCGACCACTGCGATATTGACGGCGCAGATATGGAAGTTGATAAGCTTTGCCCTGCTCAGCTTAAGGATTTGAATGACTGTATAGCTAAGTACGGCGATAAAATTGAAATACTTAAGGGTATTGAAATAGGACAGGGTATATACAGAAAAAAGGAAACCGAAGAGCTTCTTTCTAAGTACGATTACGATTTCGTTTTAGGCTCACTTCATAATCTTGAAAATATGGAGGATTTCTTTTTCCTCGATTATAAGCAGTACGATATTGACGATTTGCTTAAGCGTTATTTTGACGGACTTTTGGAGCTTTGTAAGTGGGGCGCTTTTGACTCTCTTGCGCATCTTACTTATCCACTTAGATATATTGTCGCAAGGGAAAAGATTGATGTCGATATGAATAAATACAGCGACACTTGTGACGCTATATTTGAAGAACTTATTAAAAATGACAAAGCACTTGAAATTAATACTTCCGGTCTTTTTATGGATATGAAGGACACGCTTCCGAATATCTCTTTTGTTAAAAGATATAAGGAACTCGGTGGTAAATATATCACTTTAGGCTCTGATTCGCATTACGCCGAAAGAATTTGTCAGGGTATCGAGCAAGGTATGGATATTGCACGAGCGGCAGGCTTCGACTGTATTACCGTGTTTGAAAAGCGTCAGCCGAGGCTGATTGAAATAAAATAATATATAAAGGAAAAAACTATGGATAAATTATTAGAAATACTTGAAAAAAATCCAAGACTCAGCAATAAAGAAATTGCTGTTATGATTGATAAAACGGAAGAGGAAACAGAAAAGCAAATTCGTCTTTACGAAGAAACAGGCGTTATCAAAGGCTACCGTGCAATGATTGATAAAAATAAAGTCAACGCTAAAACCGTTACTGCTCTTATTGAGATTAGAGTTCAGCCTAAGTTCGGTCACGGCTTTGATGAAATTGCTAACAGAATTGCTGCTTTGGAAGAGGTTGAAAGCATTTACCTTATGAGTGGTGGCTTTGACCTTTGCTGTATGGTTTCGGACAAGTCATTTGAAGAAATTGCACTTTTCGTTGCAAACCGTCTTTCACCACTTGACGGTGTAATGTCAACTGCAACTCACTTTATTCTTAAAAAATATAAGGAGCAGGGCGTATACTTTACCGAACCTCCTAAGGATGACAGGGGGATTCTTTCATTCTGATGGACTACAATAATTATTTAAACCCTATTCTTACTCAAATTAAGCCGAGTGGAATCCGTAAATTTTTCTCTATTGCCGAGGAAATGGATAATGTTATATCTCTCGGTGTAGGTGAGCCTGATTTTAAAACACCTTGGCATATCAGGCAAACCGGTATAAATTCACTTGAACAAGGTGCTACAAGGTATACTGCAAACGCAGGTCTTGCTCTTTTAAGAGATGAGATTGCAAACTACTACTCACGCAGATTTAATGTAAACTATGATTCAAAGACTGAAATTATGGTTACGGTCGGTGGCTCGGAAGGTATTGATATGGCTATTCGTTCACTCGTTTGTCCGGGTGACGAGGTGCTTGTTGTTGAGCCGAGTTTTGTTTGCTATAAGCCGATTATTGAAATTTGTGGTGGCGTTCCTGTTCCTGTTGTTACTAAAAATGAGGACAGCTTTAGGCTTATGCCTGAAGAAATCGAAAATGCCGTTACCGATAAAACAAAAATGATTGTTTTACCTTTCCCTAATAACCCTACCGGTGCCGTTATGAGGAAGGAAGATTTGGAAAAAATCGCAACAGTTATCAAAAAGCACGACCTTCTCGTTTTGTCTGACGAGATTTACAGCGAGCTTACCTACGGTAGCGAGGAGCATACTACGATTGCTTCTCTTGACGGTATGCAGGAGAGGACAATTGTAATAAACGGCTTTTCAAAAACATATTCAATGACAGGTTGGCGTCTTGGCTACGCTCTCGGTCCTGCTCCTATTATTAAGCAGATGACCAAGCTTCACCAGTATGCAATTATGTCTGCGCCTACCACTTCCCAGTACGCTGCTATCGAAGCGCTCAGAAACGGTGACGAGGATATAAGAAAAATGCGTGAGGATTACGATATGCGCCGTAAATTCACCGTCAATGCTTTTAGAGAAATCGGACTTGACTGCTTTGAGCCGGAGGGTGCATTTTATGTTTTCCCTTGCATTAAGTCAACAGGTCTTTCGTCTGAAGATTTTTGCGAACAGCTTATCAAGGCGAAGAGAGTTGCAGTAGTTCCGGGCAACGCTTTCGGTGACTGTGGCGAAGGATTTATTCGTGTTTCATATTGTTATTCGATTGATAATATTAAGGAAGCTGTAAGGCGAATCGGCGAATTTGTTAAAGAACTCGGAGAAAATTAATGGAAGTTAAAGTTAACGCATATGCAAAAATCAATTTGATGCTTGATATTATTTGTCAGCGCACCGACGGTTATCACGACCTTTTTATGATTATGCAAAGTATCGGTCTTTACGACACGGTTACGGTAAGTGAAACAAAATCTAAAAAGATTACGATTACCTGCAATATTGACGACATTCCTCTTGATGAAAAAAATATTGCATATAAGGCAGCAGACGCATTTTTTAAAGCAACAAAAATTAAAAATAAAGGTATCAATATTGACCTTGTTAAGCGTATACCACACCAAGCAGGTCTTGCCGGTGGCAGTGCCGACGGTGCCGGTGTGCTCGTTGCTCTCAACAAGCTTTTGGGTGCAGAGCTTACCGATGACGAACTTTGCAAAATCGGTGTAAAAATCGGTGCAGATGTTCCGTTTTGTATTAAGGGTGGTACTCTTCTTGCGCAAGGTATCGGTGATGTGCTCAATAAGGTTAAGCCACTTCGCAAGTGCTTCATTCTTATTGCAAAGCCTGATTACGGTGTAAATACAGGCAAAGCTTACGCACAGTTTGATACGGCAGGTAAGATTCATACTCCTGACAAAATGGGTATGCTTCATGCTATGCAAAGCAGAGATTTAAAGGAAATTTGCTCCAAAATGGAAAATGTTTTTGAGCAGTTTATCGAAGTTCCGAATAAGGTCGATATTAAAGAGGTTATGAGGGGCGAAGGTGCTTTAGGTGTCTGTATGAGTGGCAGTGGCCCTACCGTGTTCGGCATTTTTGACGATAAAGAAAAGGCAGAATCGGCAGCAGCTAAACTTACACCTTTCGCAAAGGATATTGCAGTAACCAAGCCTGTACCTTACGGCTGTAAGATATTATAAATTTAATTAGGCTCCCTTGTAAAGGGAGCTGTCAGCTATGCTGACTGAGGGATTGTCAGGCGACCGTCGGTCGCCTTTTATTTTTATATTTATTAGACTTGTGCCTATTATAATATTAATACTGTAATAGGTAAAAAATAATATTGCATTTTTGCATTTTTGTGTTATTATACTATCGAGAAATGTTTATTTTTATATGCGGAATAGATTTAACAGGCATTTCAAAATGTTTTAACTTTTTAACTATGGAGATAGATTTATAATGAAAAAGACAAAGATTATTTGTACTTTAGGTCCTGCTACCGATAATCCGAAAACGCTTGAAAAAATGATTGAAGCCGGTATGGATGTAGCAAGATTTAATTTCAGTCACGGCTCTTATGACGACCACGAAAAAAGGCTCAAGGAAGTTTTGGCTGTTCGTGAAAAGCTTAATGCTCCTGTTGCTACATTGCTTGACACAAAGGGCCCTGAGGTTCGTCTCGGCGATTTTGAAAATCCCGACGGTGTTACAATCAATCAGGGCGATAAGTTCACTTTGACAACCAAGCCTTGTATGGGCGATGAGAAAAAGAGCTTTGTAAATTACGAGGGTTTGCCTCGTGATGTTAAAGCAGGCAATACTATCCTTATCAATGACGGTCTTATTTCAATGAAAGTTGACAGCGTTAAGGGTACAGATATTCATTGTACTGTTATCGACGGTGGACTTTTAACTAATCATAAGGGCGTTAATGTACCCGGTGTTGACCTTAATATGCCGTACCTTTCAGAAAGAGATATGAACGACCTTAAATTCGGTGCTGCTCACGATTTTGACTTTATTGCTGCTTCTTTCGTAAGAAGTGCTACCGATGTTACTATTCTTCGTAACTTTGTTGAAGCAATCGGCTGGAAGAATGTAAAGATTATTTCTAAGATTGAAAATGCACAGGGCGTTGACAATATCGACGATATTATCAAAGCGTCCGACGGTATTATGGTAGCGAGGGGTGATATGGGCGTTGAAATTGATTTCCAGCGTATCCCTTCTATTCAAAAGATGATTATTCGCAAGGTTTATGACGCAGGTAAAATTGTTGTTACTGCTACTCAAATGCTTGAGTCTATGATTAATAATCCAAGACCTACAAGAGCTGAGATTACCGATGTCGCAAACGCAATTTACGATGGCACAAGCGCAATTATGCTTTCGGGCGAAAGTGCCGTAGGTAAGCATCCGGTTGAAGCAGTGCAGGCAATGACTTCAATTGCACTTACTACCGAGGGTGACATTGACTATAAGCGTCAGTTTGACAATTTCTACCCTGAAAGTGGTGGCAAGGATATTACTTCTGCTATCAGCCACGCTACAGTTACAACTGCTCACGACCTTAACGCTAAGGCTATCATTACAGTTACAAAGAGTGGTACTACTGCCCGTATGATTTCTAAGTTCAGACCTCAAACGGATATTGTCGGCGCAACTGTTGATAAAAAGGTTTGGCGTCAGCTTAGTCTTAGCTGGGGCGTAAAGCCTGTTTTGTGCCTTCTTAAAAATAATACCGATGAACTTTTCGACCACGCTGTTGAAGTAACTGTTAAAGCAGGCGTTGCCAAAAAAGGTGACACCGTTGTTATCACGGCAGGTATACCACTCGGTATGTCAGGCACAACAAATATGCTTAAGGTACACGAAATAAATGGTTAATATTAAACATATAACATATAACGAGCCTGAGTTTTCTCTTGTTAAAGCGATAAGAAAATCAGTTTTCGTAAATGAACAGGGGATAGACGAAAAAGAAGAGTTTGACGCACTTGACGAAAAGTCAACTTTTGCGCTTCTTTTTGATGACGGAAAAGCCGTTGCAACTTCACGAGTTTGCAAAGCAAACGGTAAGGTTAAAATCGGCAGAATAGCTGTTTTAAAAGAATGCAGAGGTAAGCACTTCGGCGATAAAATAGTTACTGCCATTCTTAAAAAGGCTTTTGAATATGACACTTCAAAAGTATATGTTGACGCTCAAAACCATGCAGTGCCGTTTTATCAAAAACTCGGCTTTGCAGTTTGTGGTGATGAAATTTTGGACCGTGGAATAGTTCATACACCTATGTGTATCGATAAAGGAGATTTCAATGGCTAAGAGTAAAAGTAAATTAGGCGTAGCCGTAATAGTTATACTCATTCTTGTGCTTTTAGGCATAGCCGGCTTCGTCGGTTATACTTATGTTCAAAATGATATTAACGGTAACCGTGGTACAAATACGCCTTATACACTCGTTATCGAAAAGGAAGATTTTGCCTACCAAATAGGCGAGAAGCTTAAGAGTAACGGCGTTATTAAGAACGATACCGTGTGGAACTGGTGGATGGATAAAAATTATCCTAAGTTCAACTATATCAACGGTGAATATAATATGACCTCGTCTATGAGCTACGAGCAAATTGCAAAGAAGCTTGAAAATCCTGATATTTCACATAAAAGCGTTTCGGTCTGTATTCCTGAGGGCTATACTGTTTTCGATATTGCAGACACTTTTGAGAAAAATAATATTTGCAAAAGTGACGATTTTCTCAATGCCTGCAAAAATAAAAGCGACTACGATTACGACTTTTTAAATGACGCTTATATGACGGAAAATGTCGCTTACCAGCTTGAAGGATTTTTGTTCCCTGCAACATATGACCTTGCCGAAAACAGCGACGCAAAGGAAGTTGTCAAAACTATGCTTGAAGCTTTCGACGGCAAGATTACAGACGAGTGGACAAGCTACTGCGAGAAAAATGATATGACTCTTTATGAGCTTATTACTCTTGCGTCGGTTGTTGAAAAGGAAACTTTGGGCGACGGCGTGGCACAGGATATTGCCTCTGTCTTTATCAACAGGCTTAACAAAGGTCAAATGCTTCAAAGTGATGTCACAATCTTCTACGGCAATAAGCTTAGGGAACACGGCTTTGGCGACGATGTCGTAACTTCGTACAACACTTATAAATGCTCGGCTCTTCCGAGTGGACCTATATGCAATCCGGGTGTTGAAAATATTAATGCAGTTATCAACCATAACGATACCGACTATTATTACTTCTTCTCGGATTTGAAAAATCAATTCCATTTTGCCAAGGATTATAACGAATTTGAAAGCTTGAAGCAAAAGTATCCGTGGCAGTAAATTAATATAAATTATGTATTGACAAATAAGCGCCGATGTGTTATCATATCTTCGCAATAAAGAAGGACGCATCGTTCTCCCCTTTAGCTTGGCGAAAAGGGCAATAATTTTTATTTGTTAATGATTATTGAGTGTGAGCGTGTTTTGCGTTCACACTTTAATTTTTTATGAGAGGTGTTTTATATCAGCAAGGAAGCTCAACAGATTAATAACGAAATCAAAGATAAGGAATTGCGTGTAATTTCAGCCGACGGTGAACAGCTCGGTATTATGAGTGCAAGCGACGCACTTCATATTGCAGAGAGCAAGGGTCTCGATTTGGTTAAGATTGCTCCGCAGGCTAAGCCACCTGTATGCAAAATTATGGACTATTCTAAGTTCCGTTATGAGCAGGCTAAGCGTGAAAAGGAAAATCGTAAAAACCAAAAGCAGGTTGAAACTAAAGAAATTCGTCTTTCCGTAACTATTGATGTAGGTGACTTCAACACCAAAGTTAATCAGGCTAAAAAGTTTCTTGCAGCAGGCCATAAGGTCAAAGTTTCTATTCGTTTGAAGGGCAGAATGATGACTCATTCCGACCTTGGAATTGAAAATATGAAGCGTTTTGCTGCTTCTCTTGAAGAAGAGGCTAATGTTGATAAAGCCCCTAAACTCGACGGCAGGCAAATACTTATGTTTTTGTCTCGTAAGGCAAGTAAATAATACACACGGAGGAATAAATTATGCCAAAAATTAAGACTCACAGCGGTGCAAAAAAGCGTTTTAAGACAACCAAGAGCGGCAAGGTTAAGCGTGCACATGCTTATACTTCACACATTCTTACTAAGAAGTCAACAAAGCGTAAGAGAAATCTTCGCAAAACTGCAGTTGCCGATGTTACAAACCAGAAGCAGTGCAAGAGACTTGTTCCTTACAAATAAGAAGAATTTTGCTTAACATTTTAAGCATTTAACATTAACTCGGAGGTATATAGATATGGCAAGAATTAAGGGTGCTATGGCAACTCGTAAAAGAAGAAAGAAAGTATTAAAAGCAGCTAAGGGCTACTACGGCGGAAAGCACAGACTTTTCAAGACAGCTAAGCAGGCTGTAATGAAGAGCGGTCAGTACGCATATATCGGCAGAAAGCAGAAGAAGAGAGATTTCAGAAGAATTTGGATTACTCGTATTTCAGCTGCTTGCAAGGCAAACGGTACTAACTATTCAACATTTATGAACGGTCTTAAGAAGGCTGGTATCGACCTTAACAGAAAGATGCTTTCTGAAATCGCTATTGCTGATCCTGCTGCATTCACTTCACTTGTTGAATCAGCTAAGGCTGCTCTCTAATTTTATATTAGATATTCTAACCACTCGTTTTCGGGTGGTTATTTTATTTACAAAATGTTTATTGAATTAACGAGCTAAATTGTGTATTATAGTTTTAGGGTTTGTTTAATAAATAATGATAAAAAGGCGATATAATGAGAAAAAAAGCATTTAAGGCAGTGATTGTGGGAATCTCACTTTTAAGCTTAGTATTCTTGCTTGCTGCTTTTTTCACGGAAAAAACAGACAGCTCTGTATTTCAATCAAAAAATGCAACTTCGTATACAAACGAACTTCAATTAAAGGATACGCTGATTAAGGATTCGTCTGCAAAGCAAGGCGTAATCAGAAACTTCAGCTATAAAGTTACCGACGCCGAAAAGCAGGAAAACCTGTTGTTCTATGTTGTTCACAGTAACACGCAGGTTTATGTCGACGGTAAGCTTATTTACAGCAAGCAAACTAAGGACGACGCAATTGTTTCGTCATCTGCAGGTTGCTATTGGGTCAAAATCGGACTAAAAAAAGATTATAACGGCAAAACGGTCAATATCAAAATTGAACCGATTTATAAAAATATGATTAACCGTTCAATCACTTTTTATGAAGGTGAGCAGTACGGCGTGTTCAGTATGACGCTCAAACACGATTTGCCGGTAATGATGCTCGCATTTGTTTTAATAGTTTTGGGCGTTATATTCTTTGTTCTTTCACTTTATTATAAGCTTGAAAATCATAACGCCGCAAACTTTGCTTACTTGGGCTTGCTTGCGCTTTTTGTCGGCACTTGGAAATTGTTTGACACTCGGTTTATGGCGTGGTTTGTTGACGACAATGAGCGTTTTATAGCACTGCTTAGTAATATGTGCGTTATCCTTATGCCTATTGCATTTCAACTTCATATTATTTCAAATTATCACAAAAACGATAAGTTTAAAAAATTTATGTATGACTCGGCGTTCGTAAATATGATTGTAGGTGCACTTGCATTTATTCTCGACTTTGCCCGTGTGCTTGATATAAGGCAGTATACCGATTTCTATTTTTGCTATATGTTTATAGTTATAGCAATAGTTCTTGTTTTGGAAATTATAATGTTCAGTAAGGATAAAAAGAATAAGGAAAGCACGCTTATTGCAGGTTCATCAATAATTCTTTTTGTATTTTCAATGTTCGATATTATTCATTTCTTTGATAAGAACAGAACTTCAAGTCCTAACTATTTGATGATAGGCGCACTCATTTATCTTTCCGTTTATGCGCTTGTTACCCTTAAGGATATGCACGACACATATTCTCGTGACAGAGCAACAGGTCTTTACAACAGGAATAAATGTAACGAGGTAATTCGTTTTTCTGCTAAAAATCGAATGGCAACATTTATTGCGTTTGATGTTAATAATTTGAAATATATTAACGATAATTTCGGCCACGAATCGGGCAATGTTGCACTCAGCGCATTCGCCGATATTATGCGTTCCTGCATTCCTGCCGGTAACTTCCTCGGTCGTAGTGGCGGCGATGAATTTATTGCTATTGTTTATACGGTTCAAAAAAGCAGAATTGACAAAATACTTGCCGATATAAATGAGCATATTGACGAGTATAATAAAACGAGTGGCAATAAATTTAACTTGAGCGTTGCAATGGGTTATGCTTTTGCAAGCGAAACAAACGATGCAAATTACCGTGACCTCAATAATCTTGCAGATAAAAGAATGTATGCGAATAAAAGAAAGATGAAAGAAAAGCAAACTGATTAAGCCTCCCTTGAAAAGGGAGGGGGACCACAATAGTGGTGGAAGGATTTTTAGGCGAACACTGTTCGCCCCTACGAAATTTTCTATGATAGGGATCACCGTAGGGGCTAACATTGTTAGCCCGAAAACTTAACAACAAAAAAGCAGACAATGTGAATTTACATTGTCTGCTTTTCTTATATCATCTGTTAATATTCAATTTCGCCCTTATAAACAAGGTTGCAGTCGCCGGTAAGCGTTATGCCGGTGTCGGAATAATTAACGATAAGGTCGCCACCTTTGACCTTGACTGTAATATCTTCGTCCTTGTTGCAGTAGCCGTTTTCAACTGCTGCAACTACTGCTGCGCAGGCGCCTGTACCACAAGCCTGCGTTTCGCCGTTGCCACGCTCCCATACACGCATTTTAAGCGTCTTTGAGTTAACTACCCTGACGAACTCTGTATTGACTCTTTCAGGGAATATAGGAGCCGTTTCAAACTGAGGACCGACATTTTCAATATCAATCCTGTCAACATTGTCAACAAATACTACACAGTGTGGATTACCTACCGAACAGCAAGTAATGTTATATTCTTTGCCACCTACTGTGTAAGGTGCGTTGATTACCTTGTCACTGCCAAATTCAACAGGAACTTTAGAAGCTTCAAGCTCTGCCTTGCCCATTGATACGGTAACGGAAGATACCTTACCGTCACGGGTGAAGAGGTGGAGCACCTTAACGCCTGCTTCGGTTTCAATAGTAATCTTCTCCTTTTTAACAATATCGTTGTCATAAAGGAATTTGCCGACGCATCTTATTGAGTTACCTGCCATTTTACCTTCACTGCCGTCAAGGTTGAACACACGCATTTTTGCGTCTGCAATGTCGCTGTTTTCAATAAGAACAATACCGTCGCCACCGATACCCTTGTGCCTGTCACAAAATTCAATTGCAAAGCTTTCAGGGCAGGTGATAATCTGACACTGGTTGTTAAAGAAAATGTAGTCGTCGCCGGTACCTTGCATTTTTGAAAACTTGAGTATGCCTTTTTCCTTACGCATAAAGTTTATATCTACAAGCTCTGTGTTAGTCTGCTTGTATCTTGATGCGATAATGTCGGCAACTGCATTTGCCGTGTCAAGCGAAGTGATTGTAGCAATGCCGAGCTGATTTGCTCTGTTGTGAAGCTTAATGTAATCGGCGATAGAGTCCTTGTCGCTCTTGCCTGTGTAAACGATGTAATCAAGCTGACCCGATTCAACAAGGTCCATAATCGAATTATCTTCTCTGAGCTTGTTTACAACATTTACCTTAATTCCTAAGCTTTCAATAGCCTTTGCCGTTTCAGGAGTTGCCCAAATCTTAGCACCCAAATCGTCAAGCTTCTTAGCAAGACCTACTATTTCAAATCTGTCCTGCTTAGTGACGGTGATAAGAACGCCATGCTCATCCTTTGAGTGGAAATCAGTTTTAAATCCTGCTGATACAAGACCTTTAAATAAAGCTTCAACAAGGTTCTTACCTACGCCCAAAACTTCACCTGTCGACTTCATTTCAGGGCCTAACTTTGAGTTGACATCGTTAAGCTTTTCAAAGCTGAATACAGGAACTTTAACTGCAACATACGGTGGTGTTTTGTAAAGACCTGTGCCGTAGCCGAGGTCGGCAAGGTTTTGACCTACCATAATTTTAGTTGCAAGTTCAACCATAGGAACGCCTGTTACCTTGCTGATGTAAGGAATAGTTCTCGACGCTCTCGGATTAACCTCGATAACATAAAGTTCGTTGTTATAAATAAGATATTGAATGTTGATAAGACCGTCTGTACCAAGTTCAAGCGCAAGCTTTGTTGACACATCGCAAATCTTTTCAAGCATTTTGTCGTTAAGGTTATAAGGTGGATAAACTGCAATTGAGTCACCCGAGTGTACACCGGCACGCTCAATATGCTCCATAATACCCGGAATAAGTACATCCTTGCCGTCGCTGATACAGTCAACTTCAAGCTCCGTACCCATCATATACTTGTCAACAAGTACCGGATTTTCAATGCCCTGCGAAAGAATGATAGCCATATACTGCTTAACATCATCATCCGTGTAAGCGATAGTCATATTTTGACCACCGATAACATATGACGGACGAAGAAGGACAGGGTATTCAAGCCTGTTTGCAGCAGTTAAAGCTTCGTCAAGCGTCATAACGCTTTCACCCTTCGGACGGAAAATACCGAACTTTTCAAGAAGCTCGTCAAATCTTTCTCTGTCCTCGGCAATGTCGATTGATTCGGCACTTGTGCCTAAAATCTTAATACCGTGCTCATCAAGATATTTTGTAAGCTTGATGGCAGTTTGACCACCGAATGCAACAACAACGCCGATAGGATTTTCAGCCTTGATTACATTCATAACATCTTCGTCTGTAAGTGGTTCAAAGTAAAGCCTGTCACCGGTGTCAAAGTCGGTTGATACGGTTTCAGGGTTGTTGTTTATGATAATTACTTCGTATCCGAGTTCTTTCAATGTCCAAACGCAGTGAACGGACGAGTAGTCAAATTCAATACCTTGACCTATACGGATAGGACCCGAACCGAGTACGATAATCTTCTGCTTGAAGCTTTTATCAAGTTCTCTTGCTTCGCAGTGCTCGTCATATGTTGAATAGAAATAAGGAGTTTCAGCCTTGAACTCTGCGCCACAGGTGTCAACCATTTTGTAAACGCAGTCACGGTGATATGTTAAACTGCCACCTGAGATTTTTTCAAGTGCCTTGTCGGGATAGCCGAGCTTTTTACCTTTAATGTATTGCTCTTTTGAAAGTGGCTTGCCCTCAATTTCACGCTCGTAATTTGCAAGGTTTTTAAGCTTTGAAAGGAACCATTCATCAATCATTGTAATCTTGTGAATTTCCTCAATGCTCACACCTTCTTTAAGTGCTTTGAATACCGTAAAGAGCCTGATGTCGTCCTGGTCGTGAAGCTTCTTCATAATATCAACACCGTCAAGTGCCTTGTTATTAAGAGTGTTAAGACCTATTTCTGCACCTCTTACAGCTTTCATAATAGCCTGCTCAAAACTTGGCGCAATGCTCATAACTTCGCCGGTTGCTTTCATCTGAGTACCAAGCTTACGGGATGCGTTGACAAATTTGTCAAACGGCCACTTAGGAAGTTTAACCACAACATAGTCAAGTGTCGGCTCAAAGCAAGCGCAAGTCTTACCGGTAATGTCATTTTTAATTTCATCAAGAGTATAGCCGAGCGCAATTTTAGTCGTAACCTTTGCAATAGGATAACCTGTCGCTTTTGACGCAAGTGCAGATGAACGGGAAACTCTCGGATTAACTTCGATAACCGAATACTCAAAACTTTCAGGATTGAGCGCAAACTGACAGTTACAGCCACCCTCAATACCGAGTTCGGTAATAATGTCGAGTGATGCGCTTCTGAGCATTTGAAGTTCCTTGTCGGCAAGAGTAACGGCAGGCGCAATAACGATACTGTCGCCTGTGTGAACACCTACCGGGTCAAAGTTTTCCATTGAGCATACGGCGATAACATTGCCCACGCTGTCACGCATAACTTCAAACTCAATTTCTTTCCAGCCTGCAATATATCTTTCAACAAGTACCTGAGTGATAGGGGATAGCATCAAGCCGTTTTTGGCAATGACTTCAAGCTCGTGTTCGTCATATGCAACGCCGCCACCGGCACCACCGAGAGTGAATGCAGGACGAATGATAACAGGATAGCCGATTTCTTTTGCAATTTCTTTGGCGTGCTCAACATTGTATGCAATGTCACTCGGTACAACAGGCTGGTTAATCTTAACCATTGTGTCACGAAACATCTGCCTGTCCTCAGCCTTGTCGATAGCCTCGGCGTCAGTACCGAGAAGCTTAACGCCCATTTTGTCAAGGTAACCGTCCTTGGCAAGTTGCATACCGATTGTAAGACCTGTTTGACCACCGAGCCCACAAAGAATAGAATCCGGCTTTTCTTTTTCAATAATTCTTTTAACAGTTTCTTCAGTCAAAGGTTCAAGATAAATGTGGTCGGCAAGTGCTTTGTCGGTCATAATTGTAGCAGGGTTTGAGTTTACGAGTACAACCTCGATACCTTCGTCCTTAAGCACACGGCAAGCCTGTGCACCTGCGTAGTCAAATTCTGCTGCCTGACCTATAACAATAGGACCGGAGCCGATAACAAGTACCTTTTTTATATCTTTATTAAGAGGCATTATTTGTTACCTCCCATCATTTCAATAAATTTGTCAAAAATAAATCTTGTGTCGTGTGGACCCGAGCAAGCTTCAGGGTGGAACTGAACCGAGAAGGCGTTTTTGTCCGGATAATCAACACCTTCGCAAGTGCCGTCGTTAGCGTTAATGTAGCTTACTTTAGCACCTGTTTTTTCGATTTCCTCGTTAACAACGGCGTAACCGTGGTTTTGAGAAGAAATGTATGTACGACCTGTTTCAAGGTTTTTAACCGGCTGATTTACACCTCTGTGACCGTATTTAAGCTTTGTTGTTTCGCCACCTTGACTAAGCGCCAAAAGCTGGTGACCGAGGCAGATTGCAAAAATAGGCACTTTGCCTACAAGCTTTTTAAGTTCTGCAATTGCTCTGATATTTTCCTTAGGGTCGCCGGGTCCGTTTGAAAGCATAATGCCGTCAGGGTTAAGCGATAAAATATCGTCGGCTTTAGTGTCGTACGGTACGACTGCAACATTGCAACCTCTTTTGTTAAGCTCTCTTACAATGTTCTTTTTAGTGCCGTAGTCGATAAGAACAACATTGTATTTGTGCTCGTCGGACGCACTCATATAAGGCTTAGTACAGGAAACACTCTTTACTGCGTCCTTGATTTCATAAGCCTTAACCTTATCAAAATCAACAGTAGCAGGGTTGTCCGTAATAATTGCGTTCATAACACCTGCTTCTCTTATCGTTTTTGTAATTTCTCTTGTATCAACGCCGTAAACACCGATAATGTTATTGTCCTTAAGGAATTTGTCAAGCGTTTCGTCACACCTGAAATTCGACGGCTCGTCGCATTTTTCCCTTACAACATAAGCACTTACATACGATTTGTTGCTTTCCATATCTTCGCCTATAAAACCGTAGTTGCCAATTAAAGGAAAAGTTTGCATAACGATTTGACCAAAGTAACTCGGGTCGGTCAGGGTTTCAATATATCCACCCATACCTGTTGTAAAAACAAGCTCGCCGATAACTTCGCCTTTTGCGCCAAAACTCTTGCCCTCAAATACATCACCGTTTTCAAGGCATATGTAAATTTTGTTTTCTTCCATATTTTTAAGTCCTATATATTTTATTAGCCTACTTATCAAGGCTCCCCTTTTAATGTTATAAAGGGGAGCTGTCAGCTTAGCTGACTGAGGGGATAAAAGGTGACAATCCCTCCGATATTTATGTCCAAGTTGCTACGAAACAGTCCACCGGACTGTTTCTCCCAAATCAGAGATTTGGAGCAACGGTCTCTTTCACTTTGTGAAATTCACTCCTCCCTTTACACAAGGGAGGCTTAATTTATTTTATTTATTACCAAGCAATTTAACAAGTACAGCCTTTTGTGCGTGAAGTCTGTTTTCTGCTTCGTCGAAAATTTCGTTTGCGTGCTCTTCAAATACTTTTGCAGTGATTTCTTCTTCTCTGTGAGCAGGAAGGCAGTGAAGCACCATAGCGTCATCCTTTGCTACAGCCATAACTTCGTCATTGATTTGGAAGTTCTTAAATACCTTTTCTCTTTCAGCCTTTTCTTCTTCCTGTCCCATTGATGCCCAAACATCGGTGTAAAGAATGTCTGCATCCTTAGCGCAGGCAAGAATATCACTTGAACACATAAAGTCGCCGTTTTCCTGCGCCCACTTCATAATCTCTGCGTCAGGCTTGTAAGTGTCAGGGCAGGCAATTGCGCAACTCATACCCATTTTGATTGCACCTACGATAAGGCTGTTAGCCATATTGTTGCCGTCACCGATAAAGCAGAACTTAAGACCGTCAAAGCTCTTTTTGTATTCACGAATTGTCATAAGGTCTGCAAGCACCTGACAAGGATGGCAGTAGTCTGTCAAACCGTTAATGATAGGAATTGAACCGTATCTTGCAAGGTCGTCAACTTCCTTTTGCTCAAAGGTTCTTATCATAATACCGTCAAGGTAACGGCTAAGTACTCTTGCTGTATCTTCAACCGGCTCACCTCTGCCGATTTGCAAATCTCTGTTTGAAAGGAAGAGTGCCTGACCACCAAGCTGATACATACCTGTTTCAAAGCTTACTCTTGTTCTTGTTGAACTTTTTTGGAAAATCATACCGAGAGTCTTGCCCTTAAGGTGATGATGCTCAATACCGTGCTTAGTTTCATACTTAAGCTGGTCTGCAAGGTTTAAAATGTCTAAAATGTCGCTGTGGTCTAAATCCTGAAGCTTTAATAAATGTTTCATTTTTCAATTACCTCTTTCAATATTTTAAGTCCTCTGTCAAGCTCGCAATAGCTGATATTAAGAGCAGGAAGAAGTCTGATTTTTGTTTTAGCC
Source organism: Eubacterium sp. (assembly GCA_050872345.1). Lineage (GTDB taxonomy): Bacteria > Bacillota > Clostridia > Oscillospirales > Acutalibacteraceae > Eubacterium_R. Next base: position 26,749 of record JBNMGQ010000018.1, read on the forward strand.
GTCAAAACGAGAAGTCCTTTTTCAAGGCATTCGTTTGCAATTTCTTTAGCGTCTTTTTCCGTTTCAACACCGAGCATAAGACCCATACCGGAAACAGATTTAACACCTTTTATACCAAGCAAATATTTTTTGATGTATTCGCTTTTTTCCCTGACTGATTTTAAAAACTCGTCGTCAATTCTTGACACGATTGAAATAGCGCCGGCAGCGCAAACAGGGTTGCCGCCGAATGTTGAACCGTGAGTACCCGGAGTCACGCAGTCCTTAACCTTTTTGCCAAAGAGCACTGCGCCCATAGGAAGCCCACCTGCAAGACCTTTCGCAGTCGAAACAATGTCAGGCATAATGTCAAAGTTTTCATAAGCAAAATATCTGCCCGTTCTGCCGTTACCGGTTTGAACTTCGTCAACTACCATAAGAATATCCTTTTCCTTGGCAAGCTTTTCAATAGCCTTTACAAAGTCGTAGTCAAGGTTATTAACTCCACCTTCGCCCTGTACACATTCAAACATAATTGCGCAAACATCATCCGTAGCCATTTCGTTTAGCTTTTGAATGTCATTTGCAGGGCAATATTTAAAACCGGGTGTGAACGGACCGAAAACAGTGTGAAAACTGTCCTGTCCTGTTGCAGCAAGGGTTGTTATCGTTCTGCCGTGGAATGAATTAACAAGTGTGATGATTGTGCTTCTGCCTTCGCCGTATTTGTCAAAAGAATATTTCCTTGCAAATTTAATAGCGCCCTCATTTGCTTCTGCGCCACTGTTTGCAAAGAAAACTTTTTTCATCCCTGTCTTGTCGCAAAGCATTTTTGCAAGCTTGGCGCAAGGCTCGGTGTAGTAAAGGTTGCTTACATGCTGAAGTTTATCAAGCTGCATCTCAACAGCCATTTTCCATTCGTTGTCGCAAATACCGAATGCCGTAACACCGATACCTGAGCCGAAATCTATGTATTCTTTTCCGTTCTCGTCGCTTATTGTTGAGCCTTTGCCCTTTGCAAGGGCAGTGTCAAATCTGCCGTAAGCGTGAGCAACATATTCGTTATCTAATTCTTTAGTATTCATCTTCTACCTCTTATCTGCTCCTAAACATTGTTCCCATACCTTCATCGGTTAAAAGTTCCATAAGGATTGAATGAGGAACTCTGCCGTCAATAATAAATGCTTTTTTAACGCCTTCTCTGAGTGCCTGAGTCATTGAATCAATTTTAGGAATCATACCACCACTGATTATTCCCTCGGCAATGAGTGCCGGTGTGTCTGAAATGTAAACTCTGTGAATAAGAGTCGAATCGTCGTCCTTATCTCTCAAAAGACCGACAATATCAGTCATTGAAACGAGTGCTTCAGCCTTGAGTGCGCCTGCAATTGCAGCGGCTGCAGTGTCTGCATTAATGTTGTAGCAGTTGCCTTTTTCGTCATAGCCGATAGTTGAAATTACAGGGATAAAGTTGTGGTTGAGCACTTCCTCAATAACCTCGGTGTTGACCTCCTGAATATCACCAACATAGCCGTGAGTGTCGTCAAGAGCCTTGCACTTAATCATATTTCCGTCCATACCCGAAAGACCGATTGCGTGGCCACCCATATTGCCGATTTGACAAACAAGGTCCTTGTTAACCTTGCCTGCAAGCACCATTTGAACTACATCAACAGTGTCCTTGTCCGTAACTCTCAGTCCGTTTTCAAACTTGCTTTCAATGTGCATTTGGTTGAGTGTCTTGTTAATGGCAGGTCCACCACCGTGAACGAGTACAACCTTTATTCCTACAGTAGTCAAAAGTACAAGGTCACGCATAACGGCTTCTTTAAGCTCGTCGTTAATCATTGCGTTGCCACCGTATTTTACTACTACTGTTTTCTTTCTGTATTTTTGAATGTGTGGCAGAGCATGCGCAATTATCTCTGCCTTTTGAGCATTGTTAATATTCTCCATAGTTTATTATCCTTTACCTTTTTTAGGCTCCCTTGTAAAGGGAGCTGTCGGTTTACCGACTGAGGGATTATTCGGGCGAACACAGTTCGCCTCGTCGTCGCAAATTCCATATCGTTCAAAATAATTTTCTTAGATGCTTTGATGAAAATTATTTATCACTCATTCCATTGCTCCTCCTCTCAAAAATTGTCGTACGGTTGTGCGTCAATTTTTGAATATCCACCGTGGGGGTCGGCGTCATCGACGACCCGATTGAAATAGTTTATATTTCGTTTGTTTAAATGTTACAAACTACCGTAGGGGCAAACAGTGTTTGCCCGTGTGATTTGACTTGGCAGTACCTATATTTTCCATTACGATATTAGGTTCTGTAATCCCCATTAATCTTTACATAATCATAA
>JBNMGQ010000019.1:0-27562 GCA_050872345.1 Eubacterium sp.
ATTATATACATTATATATTAGTTGTTATGTTCCTTACCCGGAGCACCACAGCACTTCTTATACTTTTTACCTGAGCCACAAGGACATGGGTCGTTAGGACCGACTTTCTTGCCCTTTCTTACAGGAGTTGCTTTAACTGTGTCGTCGCCACCCGATGAAGTAGCAGTTACCTTGGCAACAGCCTTTCTTTCAACATCTTCCTGACGCCTTGGCATAATTGTAAGCATCATTCTTACAGTGTTTTCACGAATGGTTGCTGTCATTTCGTCGAACATATCGTAAGATTCCATACGGAAAGCAACAACAGGGTCCTGCTGAGCGTAAGCACGAAGGTGGATACCTTGCTTAAGGTCGTCCATAGCGTCGATATGGTCCATCCAAAGTACATCAACATTACGAAGAAGTACCATTCTTTCAAAGTCTTGGAACATTTCGTCGCCGAGAAGTTCTCTCTTCTCTTCAAGACGCTTGTGACCTCTGTCGGTGAGCATATCAATTGTGCCCTGAACAGAAAGCATTTCTACATCGTCGTTGAAATCGTCGTCGGTTGTGAGCCAACCCTTGTATTTTTCCTTAAGGCCTGCAACATTCCAGTCACTCTTATGGTCGCCTGCAAAGTAGTTTTTAACATTTTCTTCAATGTTAGTGTCAAGCATTGCAAGGATTTTATCTGTAAGGTCGATGCCGTCAAGCACCTGATCTCTTTGCTGATAAATAAGCTGTCTTTGACGGTTCATAACATCGTCGTACTGAAGTGTTTGCTTACGGATACCGAAGTTTCTGCCCTCAACCTTCTTTTGTGAAGATTCAACGGTTCTTGTAATCATCTTTGATTCGATAGGCATATTTTCGTCATCTGTAAGACGAGCCATCATAGCCTGCATTTTTTCGCCACCGAAAAGACGCATAAGGTCATCCTCAAGTGAAAGGAAGAACTGGCTTTCACCCGGGTCACCCTGACGACCCGAACGACCACGAAGCTGGTTATCGATACGACGAGAGTCGTGACGCTCTGTACCTAAAATGAACAAGCCACCTACTTCTCTTACCTTGTCGGCCTCTTCCTGAATTTCGTCTTTATACTTAGCTTCAAGCTCTTGGAAAGTCTTTCTTGCGTCAATGATTTCCTGATTGTCGGTTTCTGCAAAACCTGTAGCTTCGGCAATGAGTTCGTCGCTAAACTGCATTCTTCTCATTTCGCTCTTAGCAAGATATTCGGCATTACCACCGAGCATAATATCGGTACCACGACCTGCCATATTTGTAGCGATTGTAACTGCACCGAACTTACCTGCCTGAGCAATGATTTCTGCTTCTCTTTCGTGGTTCTTAGCGTTGAGCACATTATGTGGAATATGCTCTTTCTTAAGCATTTTTGAAAGGATTTCACTCTTTTCAATGTTGATTGTACCTGCAAGGACAGGCTGACCCTTTGCGTGACATTCCTTAATCTTTTCAATTACATTGTGATACTTGCCACGCTCTGTTTGGAAAATAACATCAGGATGGTCAATTCTTGCAAGTGGTTTGTTTGTAGGAATTTCAACAACATCAAGCTTGTAGATTTCTGAAAATTCAGGTGCTTCTGTTGATGCTGTACCTGTCATACCTGAAAGCTTCTTGTAAAGACGGAAGTAGTTTTGGAATGTAATTGTAGCAAGAGTTTTGCTTTCGTGCTCAACCTTAACGCCTTCTTTTGCTTCAATAGCCTGATGAAGACCTTCGTTATATCTTCTGCCTTCCATAATACGACCGGTGAACTCGTCAACGATTTTAACCTGACCGTCAACTACAACATAGTCAATATCTCTTCTCATAACGCCGTTAGCCTTAATAGCCTGGTCAATGTGGTGAAGAAGAGTGGTGTTGTCCATATCCATAAGGTTGTCAACATGGAAATATTCTTCTGCCTTTTTAACACCGTCTTGTGTAAGAGTAGCAGTTTTAGCCTTTTCGTCAACTACATAGTCGCCGTCATATGTTTCTTCTGTGTCCTGCTTTTCGTCCATCTTTGCAACCTTAACCATCTTCAAGGTCTTTGCAAAAGCATTAGCCTGACGGTAAAGGTCGGTTGACTGTTCGCCCTTACCACTGATGATAAGAGGAGTACGAGCCTCATCGATAAGAATTGAGTCGACCTCATCGACGATTGCGAAAATGTGACCACGCTGTACTTTTTCTTCCTTATATTGAACCATATTGTCACGAAGATAGTCAAAGCCCATTTCGTTGTTGGTTCCGTAAGTAATGTCTGCGTTGTAAGCTTCCTGCCTTTGCTCGTTTGTCTTTTCGTGAATGATAAGACCTACTTTAAGACCGAGGAAACGGTAAAGCTTACCCATCCATTCAGAGTCACGCTTTGCAAGGTAATCGTTAACTGTTACGATATGTACGCCCTCGCCTGTAAGCGCATTAAGATAAGCCGGAAGGGTAGCTACAAGAGTTTTACCTTCACCTGTTTTCATTTCGGCAATTCTGCCCTGATGAAGAACGATACCGCCGATAATCTGAACAGGGAAGTGCTTCATTCCGAGCACACGCCATGCACCTTCACGGCAAACGGCAAATGCGTCAGGCAAAATATCGTCAAGAGTTTCACCGTTTGCAAGTCTGCCTTTAAGGATTTCGGTTTGAGAGGTAAGTTCTTTATCACTCATAGCTGCATACTTGTCCTCAAGTGCAAGGACCTTGTCTGCAGTCTTTTTAACTTTTTTTACTTCTTTTTTTGAGTAGTCGCCGAAAATGGCGGTTACAAATTTACTTGCCATAATATTTACACCTCATTAATTGATACCAAATCACATTGTAACACAAAAACATTAAGTTGTCACTAACTTTTTATATAATATATAAAATAATAATTTAAAATATGTTGAAAGCAAACAATGTTTGCCTCTTTTTATTTGCCGAAGATTGACTTGATAGCGTCAAGTGCGCCGCCCGAAACGGCATTTTCTGCATTTTCGTCAAATGAAAGCTTAAGGTTTTTACTGCCCTGTTCAATATTCAAAGTAATGTCGACACCGTCACCCATTGACGAAGCAGAAATTTTTTCTTTGAGTTCCTTGAGTCTTGAGTTTAAAAATGTTTCGTCGGAAAGCTTTGTGATAAGCTGGAAAGAATTGTATTGCGAGCTGAGCTCTTTTGCAAATTCCTGCGCACCTTGCGAAAGGTTTTTGTTTTTAACGGTAACCGTAACTGTTTTTGCGTCAAGGTCAATGCTTTTAACTTCGCAGGTAATGTTTTCAAATATAGCCTGACCGAGTTCTTTTATCTGCTTGTGCTTTTCGGCATAGCCTACGATAACATTAAGCGTTGAAGAGTCAACATACTTTTGAAGTTTGTCGGTGTCAAAGTTCTTCAGTGCGTCAAAGGCAGTGTTAACTGTTTTTGTAACATTTTCTTCAGTCATAGCGTTAGAAGAAGAGCAGGCAGAAAAGCTTGCCGTGATGAAAACAGCGCATAAAAGCACGCTTAATATTTTTGTGATTTTTTTCATAAATTTATGCTCCTTAAAAAATAATTGTTGACACAAAGCAAAAATATATGTAAAATTTGTATACTTTGCACTTTGTGTATATTTCTTGTTATTATATATAAAAATTACAATTTTGGCAATAATAATTAAAATTGTTATAAAAAAATTGCATATCTAAGATATATGTGGTATAATCACCTAAGCTGTACACATTATATTGTTTATAAAATGTGATGAATGGAATGTTAATCAAATGAAAAAGAAGTTAAAAAAAATATTTACTCCGACCGGAGTTAAAAGGCTTTTTGATATAGTCGTATCGTTTTTGGCTCTTGTTTTGTTGTCGCCTTTGTTTCTTGTAATTTGTATTGCAAACTTGCTTACTCCTAACACAAGCGTGTTCTTCTCTCACGAAAGAAGAGGAAGAAAAGGTAAGCCGTTTAAAATTTATAAATTTCAAACTATGAAAAACGACACACCTAATGTTGCTACCGGCGATTTGGAAAATCCGGAGCAGTATATAACCAAGGTCGGTAAGTTTTTGAGGAAAACAAGCCTTGACGAATTGCCGCAACTTTGGAACATACTCAAGGGCGATATGAGCTTTGTCGGACCGAGACCACTCATTTCAAGCGAAATGAGAGCGCACAGGTTAAGGCTTGAATACGGTGTTTACCGTTTCAGACCCGGCTTGACAGGACTTGCTCAAATTAACGGTCGTGACGAGATTTCACTTATGAAAAAGATGAAATATGACAAAATCTATTGCGACAACTGGTCGCTTAAGCTTGACTTGGTAATTTTGCTTAGAAGTGTTAAGGTTGCACTCAAGCAAGAGGGTTATCAAGAGGGTGCAATACATCGTAGATAAGCTGACGGTAATGAGGACAATTATCGTAATAATACAATAATTATGGAGAAGTGATTATGGAAAGAAATTTTATTGACGGATATACCGAATGGCAGTCAAATCCTGAAATTGTGGGCGTTAACAAATTGCCTTGCCACGCTACTCTTATGCCTTATGAGAGCTTTGAAGAGGCTAAGCAGGCTGACAGGTATAAATCATCACGCTGTAAGCTTTTAAACGGCAAGTGGAAATTTAAGCTTTATAAAAACTATGCTTACAGACCGTCCGACTTTGCACAGCCACATTATGATTCGCATAATTGGGACACAATCAATGTTCCGGGTTCTTGGCAAATGCAGGGCTATGACCAAAGTCAGTATTGCAATGTTCGTTACCCTTGGGAGGGCAGTGAAGATATTTGCCCACCTAACGCACCTACTAAGCATAATCCGGTAGGTTGTTACATTAAAAAATTACATATTAACAAATCACTTCTTGACAAGCGAGTTGTACTTTGTTTTGAGGGTGTTGAGTCTGCATTTTACCTTTATGTTAACGGCGAAAGAGTAGGCTACAGCGAGTCAACTTTCCACAGAAGTGAGTTTGATATTTCAAAGCATATTAAAGAAGGCTCAAATGTAATCGGCGTTGAAGTTTACCGTTGGTGCACAGGCTCTTGGCTTGAATGTCAGGATATGTGGCGCCTTGGCGGTATTTTCCGTGATGTTTATATCTATACTACCGAAAGGCAGTATATTCGTGACTATGAAGTAGTTGCCGAGCCTGATGTTACACTCAGCGACGGCTATGCAGATATTCTTGTTAAGACAAACGGCTCGTATGAAAGCCTTAGCCTTGATTTGAACATTCTTGACGCAGACGGCAATACCGTTGCGCTTGACAGTCAGTATGCCAACGAGGATCACCAAACCAAGCTTAAGGCAATCGTAACCGATGTCAATGTTTGGTCAAGTGAAAATCCTTATCTTTACACCTTGGTTATCACTCTTAAGGATAACGGTATGCCTATTGAATATATCAGCCAGAAGGTAGGCTTCAGAAAGGTTGAAATTAAAGAGGGTATTATTCGTATCAACGGCGAAAGAGTAGTATTTAAGGGTACTAACAGGCACGAGTTTGACTGCCACACAGGAAGATATATCAGCGAAAAGGTTATGCGCTATGATATTGAAATGATGAAGAAGGCTAATATGAACGCAGTTCGTACTTCTCATTATCCTAACGACCCGAGATTTTTGGAGCTTTGCGACGAATACGGTCTTTATGTTATTGATGAAAATAATATGGAAACTCACGGTACCGGCTGGTCAACTATTGTTGGCTGTCCTCAGCTTCCTGCTTCACGCCCTGAATGGGAAAAGGCTTGTATGGAGCGCATTAAAGCTACATATAACAGAGATAAGAATGTGACAAGCGTTGTTTGCTGGTCACTCGGTAATGAGTCACTCGGTGGCGCAATTCCTAAAAAAATGTATCAATATATTAAGGATACGGACAAAACAAGGTTCGTTCATTTTGAATGTCACCGTGCTCCTGACGAAAAAGAGCTTTCCGATGTTCAGTCAAAAATGTACGCAAGACCGTGGGAATGCGAAGAATATGCCGTAACACAGCGTGATTCAAGACCGTATATCCTTTGCGAATACACTCACGCTATGGGTAACTCCTGTGGTTCAACTGACGAATATACAAAGCTTTGGGACAAGTATCCTTGCCTTCAGGGTGGCTTTGTATGGGACTGGGTTGACCAGAGTATTCTTACAAAGGACGAAAACGGTAAGGAATATCTTGCTTACGGTGGCGACTTCGGTGAAAATCCTCACGACGGTCACTTTTGTGGCAACGGTTTACTCTTTGGTGACAGAAGCGTTACACCTAAGCTTTGCGAAATTAAAAAGCTTTATCAAAATGTGGATTTCAATGCCATTGACGCACAGCGTGGTATTATCGAAATTAAAAATAAATTTATGTTCACAAACCTTAACGAGTATGAGCTTTATTGGTGCCAGTGCTCGGACAAGGGCGTATTTTGTGACGGTACAATCAATATTGATGTTAAGCCGGGTGAAAAGAAAGTTGTTGACCTTGAGCTTAGCAGAGTTAAAACGGAGTGTTACCTCAACCTTGAATTTAGAGTTAAAGAGGATACAAGCTGGTGCAAGGCAGGTCATATCGTAGCCGAAGAGCAGTTTGTAATAAATGAGTTTGAAAATACATATGATGAACTTGAAACCGATTTACCTCTTATCGTTGACGATACTTACGGCTCACTCAGAATCATAAGTGACGATGTTAATGTAAGATTTGAAAGAAGAGAACGCAATCAGCTTTATTCAATCAAAATTGGTGGCGAGGAACTTTTGAGTGCACCTATGCGCCTTAACTTCTGGCGAGCACTTACCGACAACGACCGTGGTTCAAGAGCAGGTTCAAGGCTCGGTTGCTGGAGAGATGCAGGCGATACACCGGGTATTTTCAACAATACAAAGTGGTCGATAAACGGCTACAAGGTGCTTGAGGACGGCAAAAAGGTAGTAATCACCGGCAGTGCAACAGTTTGCACTCAGCCTGAATCAAAGGCGCAAATTATTTACACAATCACTTCAAAGGGTATGGAGGTTGACCTTCAGTTTTATCCTGACCCGTCACTTCCTGAAATTCCTGAAGTTTCTGTTCTTTTTGAACTTCCTAAGGATTTTGAAAATCTTACATACCTTGGCAACGGTCCCGAAGAAAACTATATCGACCGTGCAAACGCTGCAAAAATCGGTCTTTACAACACAACCGTTAACGACCTTTGGGTTAATTATCTTAAGCCTCAGGAATGTGGCAACAGAACAGGCGTAAGGTATGCTACACTTGTCGGCAACAAAAAGATTTTCTCTGTAGTTGCAGAACCACAAATGGAACTTAATGTTTGCCATTATCTTCCTAAGGAGATTGAAAATGTATGGCACCAAAAGGATATGCCTGAATATGACAAGACGGTTGTAAGGCTTATCGCAAGGCAGCAGGGTATCGGTGGATACGACAGCTGGGGCGCTCATTGCAACGAGATTTATAAGAATAAAACAGATAAAACTTATAGGCTCAAATTCCAAATCAGGTTCTGATTATAGATTAGTATTAATAGTACATTTTGTACTAATTTGTAAATTTATATAATTACCGACTGTTAAAAATTACTTGACTTTTTTATTAAAAGTAATATAATTCAATATTAGAAAACGCATAAATTTACAAATAATGTATATCAATGAAATGGTTAAGAGAGGATTAGTTATGGCTTCTTTTAAAGAAAAGGTTGCAGCTTTTGCAGTAGAAAAGGCTGTAAAGTATGCAAGAAAAGACTTCAAGAGAAACGCACCAAGGATTCTCACTCTTGTTGAGAAATTCGATGTTAAAAAGGTAAACCGTTCTACTTATGCAGGACTTCATAAGGTTATGGACGACCCAAACAACAACTGGATGAAGTTTGCAGAAGATTTAATTTGTAATACTGACGAGCATGTTCTCAACAAGCTCGTTCCACCACTTATGAATGTTGCTATCAACAGCTACACTAAGCGTATGGCTGCTATTGAAAAGTATGGTTGCAATGTTCCTTGGGCAATTCTTATGGACCCTACTGCTGCTTGTAACCTTAAGTGTAAGGGTTGCTGGGCTGCCGAATACGGTCACACAAGCTCACTTTCTTATGACGACCTTGCAAGAATCATTAAGGAAGGTAAGGAACTCGGTACATATATGTACCTTTACACCGGTGGCGAACCTACTATGAGAAGAAAGGACATTATGCGTCTTTGCCGTGAAAATCCGGACTGCGCATTCCTTTCATTCACTAACGGTACACTTATCGACGACAGCTTTGCAGATGAGATTAGAGAGGTCGGCAACTTCTATCCTGCATTCTCAATTGAAGGCTATGAAGCTGAAAACGATTTCCGTCGTGGCGAGGGCACATTTAAGAGATGTACTGCTGCTATGCAAAGACTTAAGGACAGAGGTGTTCCTTTCGGTGCATCACTTTGCTACACAAGTAAGAACACAGATGTACTTGCATCTGATGAATATATGGATTGGCTTATCGACCACGGCGTTAAGTTCGCTTGGTTCTTCACATATATGCCAACCGGTAACGGTGCCGTAACCGACCTTATGGTTTCACCTGAACAGCGTGCTTTGATGTACAAGAAGATGCACGAATGGCGTCACACAAAGTCAATCTTTGCACTTGACTTCTGGAACGACGGTGAATATGTACAGGGTTGTATTGCAGGTGGCCGTCACTATTTCCACATCAACTCTAACGGTGACTGCGAGCCTTGTGCTTTCGTTCACTATTCAAATGTTAATATTAAGGACCATTCGGTTCTTGAAGCACTTCAAAGTCCACTCTTTATGGCTTACAAGCGCAATCAACCGTTCTCAAACAATATGCTTCGTCCTTGTCCTGTACTTGATAACCCTGGTGCTATCAGTAAAATGGTTGCCGAAACAGGTGCTTATTCAACAGAAATGCAGCACCCTGAATCAGCAAACGAACTTTTCGACAAGACTATTGAAGCTGCAAAGGCTTGGAAAGTTAAGGCTGACGAACTCTTTGACAGAAACGAGTATATCGCAAAGCATGTTAAAGATGAGAATATGTATAACTATGAAAAGCCGGACGAGGAGAGAGAGTTCTCCGAGTTTGTAAAGACTGAAGAATAAAAAATTAATGGGAGTTTTCTCTCTTATCGTCAGAGGGAAGCAAGAACTTGGCTCCCTCTGACGAGGGAGCTGTCGGTTTACCGACTGAGGGAGAGAAATTCCATACGCCGGAGCGTACATAATTTATATTTATGTACGCTCTTTTGCCATATTATCAAGAGGTAACGATATGCTCTTTAAGAAAAAAGAATTTTCATCATCAAAATATGATTTTATTATTGCAGGGCTTGGTAATCCGGGCGCAAAATATGAAATGACAAGGCACAATGCAGGCTTTTTGGCTATGGATTTGCTCTCGATTGAAGAGGGCGTTGACATTAAAAGGCTTAAGCACCATGCTCTTTGCGCCGATATGACTATCGAGGGTAAAAAATGCCTTGTTATGAAGCCGCAAACTATGATGAACAACAGTGGCGAAGCTATCGGCGAGGCTGCAAAATATTACAAGGTTGAGCCACAAAATGTTATTATCGTTTATGACGACATTTCGCTTGATGTAGGCAAAACCCGTATAAGGCGCAAAGGCTCTGCCGGTGGGCACAACGGCATTAAAAGCATTATTGCTCACCTTGGCAGTGAAGAATTTCCGAGAGTTAAGGTCGGCGTCGGTAAGAAGCCGAATCCCGAATATGACCTTGCTGCTTGGGTGCTCGGCAAATTTCCTAAGGAGCAGGAAAAGGATTTAAAAACTGCGCTTGAACATTCAACTTCTGCCGTAAGGCTCATAGTTTCGGGCAAAATTGACGAAGCTATGAATAAATTTAATTCGTAATTATTACATTATATATGAGAGGATAAGGTGATAAGCATTGTCCTGTTTTTCTGAAGAATTTAATAAAAGTAAGGAATTTCAAAACCTCAGCCAAAGCGTTAATACCTTTAATGCGCCGGTTGGGGTTATCGGTCTTTCCGATGTGACTAAGTGTTTTACTGCTCACGCACTTTGCCAAAACGGTGAAAAAGCATTTATTATCACTCCTGACGAGGCTACTGCCGTTAAGGTTCAGGAATGTTTGAGCGCCGTGCAAGACGGTGTGCTTCTTTACCCTACAAGGGAGATGACCTTTGTTGAAGTGGCAGGTGTCAGCCACGATTTTGAACATATCAGGCTCGGCGTTTTGTCACGCATTTTGCAGGGTGATTATTCGGCTGTTGTTATGTCTGCCGTTGCTGCGTGCCAGTATACAATGCCACCCGTTGAACTTGAAAAACGAACATTTAAAATCAGCGTAAACGACGAAATTAATATAACCGAGCTTGAAAGAAAGCTTGTTTTTGCAGGCTATACAAGGTATGACCAGGTTGACGGAACGAGCCAGTTTGCCGTTCGTGGCGGTATTATCGATATTTTTCCTACCTACCTTAACGAGCCTGTAAGAATTGAATTTTGGGGCGACACGGTCGATACTATTTCAAGCTTTGATATTGATACACAGCGTAGGTCGGACAGTCTTGATTCAATCGAAATCACACCGGCTAACGAAGTTCTTGTTGAGGATTCACTTAAGCTTGCCGACAAAATTGAAGCACTTTCAAAGTCGCTTAAGGGTAAAGCAATTAAGGCAAGAGAAAAGCTTCAAAATGATATTGATAAATTAAGGCAGGGTATTCACCTCAATTGCCTTGATAAATATTTGCCTTTGATTTACGATTCAAAGGGTATTTTTGATTACGATTTTGACCGACTTTTTGTGTTTGAAAGTGCAAGAGTTAAGGAAAAAATCACTAAAACCGAAAAGCTTAACCTTGAAGAACTCAAATGGTTTGTTGAGGACGGTACGCTTTGCAAAGGTCTTGATAAATTTAATCTTGATTTTAACGAACTTGTGCAAATTTATGAAGAACATAATGCGATTTATATGGACTCTTTACCTCGTGGAAGCTTCGACACTCCGATAAAGCACCTTGCGAACTTCTCCGTTCAAAGCTTTAATGCGTGGAGTGGTACGCTTTCTCAACTTAAGGACGAACTTTTTCCACTGTTTAAGATGGGTTACACCGTTTGCATAATGGCAGGTACCGTCAGAGCAGGTAAGGCGCTCAGGCAGGATATTGAGGATATGGGCTTTATGAACACGGTCTTTTATGAAAAACGACCTGAAAAGCTTCAGCCAAGGGCAATCAATATCATTACCGGCACTATTCAGGCAGGCTTTCAGCTCAGTGATATTAAGCTTGCCGTTATCACTCATTCAAAGACTAATCAGAGCACGAAGAAAGCTAAAAAAGCTTCGTCAAAAAATGCTATTCATTCACTTGATGAACTCAGCGTAGGCGACTATATCGTTCACAATATCCACGGTATCGGTGTTTTTGACGGTATTCACGCTCTTGAACTTAATAAGGTTAAAAAGGACTATATCAAAATAAGCTACGCTAAGGGTGATACTCTTTATGTACCCGTTACGCAACTTGATTTGGTGTCAAAATATATAGGCCCTAAAAACGACAGCACGGTTAAGGTTAACCGTCTTGGCTCGGGCGAATGGAAAAAGACGAAGGCGAAGGTTCGTGCTTCCGTTAAGGATATGGCAAAGGAACTTATTTCTCTTTACGCCAAGCGTATGGCAACAAAAGGCTTTGCATTTTCCGAGGACGGCGATATGCAAAGAGATTTTGAACTTCGCTTTGAATATGACGAAACGGACGACCAACTTAGGTGCAGTGAAGAAATTAAGCACGATATGGAAAAGAGCTCACCTATGGATAGGCTCCTTTGTGGTGATGTAGGCTTCGGTAAAACGGAAGTTGCGCTAAGAGCAGTGTTTAAATGTATCAGCGACTCAAAGCAGTGCGCCATTCTTGTGCCGACTACCGTACTTGCAATGCAACATTTTCAAACGGCACTCAAAAGGCTTGAGCCGTATCCGGTAAGGGTCGAGATGATTTCTCGTTTTGTTTCTCCTAAAAAGCAAAAGGAAGTTTTGCAGGGACTTGCCGACGGTACGGTTGATGTTGTTGTCGGCACTCATAAGCTTCTCGGCAAAAGCGTTAAGTTTAAGGATTTAGGACTTCTTATAATTGACGAGGAACAGCGTTCCGGCGTTGCTCAAAAAGAGAAGATTAAGGAAAAATTCCCACGGGTTGATGTGCTTACCCTTTCGGCTACTCCTATTCCGAGGACGCTTAATATGGCGATGAGTGGTATCAGGGATATGAGCCTTATCGAAGAAGCACCGGGCGAACGCCATCCTGTTCAAACCTATGTTATCGAGTATGACGCAGAAGTTGTGCAGGAAGCTATGGAGCGAGAAATTAACCGTGGTGGGCAGTGCTACTATCTTCACAACAATGTTGAAACTATCGAGCATAAAGCTATGATGATTAAAAAGGCAATACCGAATGCGAGAGTCGGAATTGCTCACGGTCAAATGAGTGAGGAAGAACTTTCGGCTGTTTGGAAAGATTTGCTCGGTGGCGATATTGATATTCTCGTTTGTACAACGATTATTGAAACAGGTGTTGATGTACCGAACTGCAACACCTTGATTATTGAAAATGCCGACAGAATGGGTCTTGCTCAGCTTCATCAGATAAGAGGTCGAGTAGGCAGATCATCAAGGCGAGCATATGCTTACTTCACATTTACCCGTGGCAAGGAACTTACGGATATTGCAACAAAAAGGCTTGAAGCAATCAGAGAATATACCGAGTTTGGCTCAGGCTTTAAAATTGCTATGCGTGACCTTGAAATCAGGGGCGCCGGTTCACTTCTCGGCAACAGACAGCACGGCCATATGGAAGCAGTCGGATATGATATGTACTTGAAACTTCTTGAGCAGGCAGTTGCTATGGAAAAGGGTGAACTCAGCGAAGAGGAAGCAGAGGATAAGGACAGAGAATGTCTTATTGATGTTCAAATCGACGCTCATCTTCCCGAGGAATATATTGTTTCAACAAATCAGCGCCTTTCAATGTATAAGCGCATTGCTGCTATAAAAAATGAAAACGACGCACAAGATGTCTACGACGAACTTACCGACCGTTTCGGTGCACCACCGTCATCAGTATGGGGACTTATCGAAATTGCGCTTCTCCGTAATTCTGCTAAGGAACTCGGCATAACGGATATTGTTCAGCGCAACGGCTCAATTTTGTTCTATCTCCCTGAACCGGATATTAAAACTGTCGCAATACTAAATGCGTTTATGAAGGGTAGGGTGACTCTTTCGGCTGCAAAGCGACCGTATATCGCAGTAAAGCTTGACCCGACCGAAGCAACGCTTGAAACAATCAGAGAAACACTTAAGGTAATGGCAGAAGCTAAGGAACATTATAATAATAAAACCGATTAAGCCTCCCTTGTAAAGGGAGGTGATTGCGAAAGCAATCGGAGGGATTATCGGGCGACCACAGGTCGCCCCTACGGTGATTTTTCTAATATGAATAGTCTAAAATGACAAGACTATCGTAGGGGCGAACTGCGTTCGCCTTTTCAATCCCTCAGTCGGTAAACCGACAGCTCCCTTTGCAAGGGAGCCTTAATTTACTACGCTAAACTATAATTTATAAATACAAAGGAATCACAAAATGAAAAAGATATTTACAAACAAAATATGCGTTGCGCTTATTGCAATGCTTTGCTGTGCGCTTTGGGGCAGTGCATTTCCGATAATCAAAATAGGCTACAATTTGTTGTCTATTGCCTCACTTGATTCTGCATCGCAAATTCTTTTTGCAGGTGTAAGGTTTTTGCTTGCCGGCATTTTAACAATTTTGCTCGGCAGTCTTTTTTCCGACAAATTAATTGTTATTAAGCAAAAGAGCAATTTTAAAATGGTTGCGATTCTTGCGCTTTTTCAAACTGTTTTGCAGTACATATTCTTTTATGTAGGTCTTGCGCACACAACAGGTACAAAAAGTTCAATCTTGGACTCGACAAGTGTATTTTTTGCTGTGCTCATTTCGTGCCTTATTTTTAAGCAGGAAAAACTTACCCTTAATAAAATTCTCGGTTGCATTATAGGCTTTGCAGGTGTTATATTAATTAATATAGCACCGAACACTTCAATTTCCGGTTTTGCTTTTAACGGCGAAGGCTTTATTGTTTTGTCTGCGCTTTCTTATGCTTTTTCAAGCGTGCTTGTCAGCAGGTTTTCAAAGTATGAAAATCCGGTGGCGCTCAGTGGCTATCAGTTTATGCTCGGTGGCGCAGTAATGATAATCGGTGGTCTTATTTTCGGTGGCAGACTCAGGATAACTTCGTTTAGATGCGTTATGATTATTCTTTATCTTGCGCTTCTTTCAGCTTGCGCATATACTCTTTGGGGAGTACTTCTCAAGTTTAACGATGTGTCAAAGGTGTCTGTTTTCGGCTTTATGACTCCTATGTTCGGCTTCCTTTTGTCGTCACTCATACTTAAAGAACATATGAATCAAACTGTTTTGATGAGCATTATTTCACTAGTTTTGGTATGTGTAGGTATACTTTGCGTAAATGTGAATTTCAAATTAAAAAAGAAAAATAAATAACGGAGGATATTAATTTGAAGGCTAAAATAACTCTTGCTAAGGAATTTAAAATAGGCGATATTGATAAGCGAATTTACGGTTCGTTTATCGAGCATCTCGGCAGAGCCGTTTACGGTGGCATTTATGAACCCGAGCATTCTACCGCCGACGAGGACGGCTTTAGGGGTGATGTTCTCGAGCTTGTTAAAAAGCTTAATGTTCCTATCGTTCGTTATCCGGGTGGTAACTTCGTTTCAGGCTACAACTGGGAGGACGGCGTAGGTCCGATTGAAAACAGACCTAAAAGGCTTGACCTTGCTTGGGGCACTACCGAGCCTAACTATTTCGGCACTAACGAGTTTATGAAATGGTGCAAAAAGGCTGACACCGAATGTATGATGGCAGTAAATCTCGGTACAAGGGGACCTGACGAAGCAAGAAACCTTGTTGAATATACTAATCACAAATCAGGCTCGGCTTGGTCGGATTTAAGAAGAGAGCATGGCTATAATGACCCGTGGAATATCAAGCTTTGGTGCCTTGGCAACGAGATGGACGGCGCTTGGCAAATGGGTGCTAAAACTGCTACGGAGTACGGCAGGGTTGCACTTGAAGCTTCAAAAATGATGAAGTGGACAGACCCTACTATCGAAACCGTGCTTTGTGGTTCGTCAAGCGTTAATTCAAAGACATTCGGTCAGTGGGAAGCCGAGTCACTCGATATTGCTTACGACAGCGTTGACTATGTTTCGCTTCACCAGTATTACGGCAACCACGACGGCGACACAATGTCCTACCTTTCATATACTCTTCAGCTTGAAGAATTTATACATACGGTCACTTGCGTTTGCGACTATATCAAGGCAAAGAAGCATTCTAAAAAAACTATGATGCTTTCGTTTGACGAGTGGAATGTTTGGTACCATTCTAACGATGTGCCTTACGAGAGATGGTCAATGGCACCGGCAAGGCTTGAGGATATTTATAATTTTGAGGATGCACTTCTTGTCGGCTCAATGCTTATCACTTTCCTTCGCCACTGCGACAGAATCAAGATTGCCTGCCTTGCTCAGCTTGTTAATGTTATTGCACCTATTTTCACTCAAACAGGTGGAGGAATTTTCGCTCAAACTATTTTCTATCCGTTCGAGCATTTGAGCAATTTCGGTAGGGGCGTTGCACTTAATCCGATTATTTCAAGCCCTAAGTACGACTGCAAGGCTTATACCGATGTGCCTTACCTTGACTCTATAGCAACTCTTGACGACGAAAATGAAACTATGACAATTTTCTGCGTTAATAAGTCAATGGACGACGGCATTACTCTTGATGTAAGCTTGCTCGATTTTGAAGGCTATGAACCGTTTGAATTTATTTCAATGGACGGCTATGATAAAAACGATGTAAACTCGTTTGAAAATCCGTTTGTTAAACCACACCTCAATCCACTTCCGACGCTTGATAATAAAACCTTAACAGCTTCGCTCAAACCGTTTAGCTGGAATGTTATCAGACTTAAGAAGAGGTAAGAGGAAACATATATCGGGCGAACGCAGTTCGCCCCTACGGTTGCTTTTCTAATTTAGACGCTCTGAAATGAAAGAATTTTTGTAGGGGCGAACTGCGTTCGCCTATCTAATCCCTCAGTCGGTAAACCGACAGCTCCTACGGGAGCCGTCCCCTTTGTCACTGCGTGACATTTCCCCACACTGGGGGGAATCACCCTTTACAAGGGAGCCTAAAATTCTTATAAGTAAGGCTGCTTATTCACAACCTTGTCTTTACAAAATGTTAATAATATGTTAAAATAGGTCGTTATATTTTTGTAGCGACTTATTTTTTATTTGGAGGGATATTATGACAAAAGCCCAAATTTGCATAATGATTTCCATAGTAGCTTACCTTGCAGCTATGGTTATGATTGGCGTAGTTTATTCAAAAAGGACAAAAAATGTCGGCGATTTTTATCTCGGTGGCAGAAAGCTCGGTCCACTCGTTGCTGCAATGAGTGCTGAAGCGTCGGATATGTCAAGCTATCTTCTTATGGGTCTTCCGGGTCTTGCGCTTGCAAGTGGTGTTGCAGAAGTTGGCTGGACTGTTATCGGTCTTGCAGTGGGTACTTATCTCAACTGGCTCATAGTTGCCAAAAAGCTTCGTAACTACTCGGCAAAAATCGGCGCAATTACAATTCCTGATTATTTTTCAAAGAGATATAAAGATAACAGCAGGCTTATAATGGCTGTGGCTGCACTTATGATTATTGTTTTCTTCGTGCCGTATACTGCTTCCGGCTTTGCTGCCTGTGGTAAGCTTTTCGGTACACTTTTCGGCGTTGACTACCATATTGCTATGGTCGTTTCGGCTATCATCATTGTGGGTTATACTTCACTCGGTGGCTTCAATGCTGCTTCAATGACAGACTTTATTCAGTCAATCATTATGACTGTTGCGCTTATTATCGTACTTGTTTTCGGTATCAGCCAAGCCGGTGGTATGGAGCAGGTTATGGCAAACGCAAAGGCTTTGCCGGGTTACCTTGATTTCTTCAAAGGGTATGACGCAAGTACAAATTCGGCAGGCAATTATAACGCATTGTCGGTCGTTTCAACTCTTGCTTGGGGTCTCGGTTACTTTGGTATGCCACATATTCTTTTGAGATTTATGGCTATTGAAAATCCTGACAAGGTTAAGGTTTCAAGAAGAGTTGCTTCTGTTTGGGTAGTCATTTCAATGGCTGTTGCAGTGCTTATCGGTATCGTAGGTATGGCAATGGTTAAGGAAGGTGCTTTGGCATCATTTGACGACAGCGAAACAATTATTATTCAAATTGCAAACCTTCTTTCGAAAGTCGGCGTAGTTCCTGCACTTCTTGCCGGTGTTATTCTTGCCGGTATTCTTGCAAGTACAATGTCAACTGCCGACAGTCAGCTTCTTGCTGCTTCTTCTGCTGCAAGTGAAAATATTATCGGTGGACTTTTCAGAATTAACTTAAGCGAAACTGCACAAATGATTGTTGCAAGAGTTACACTTATTGCAATTTCGGTTATCGGTGTAATCATTGCATGGGATTCAAACTCATCCGTATTCGGTATCGTTTCATTTGCTTGGGCAGGCTTCGGTGCTGTGTTCGGTCCTGTTATGCTTCTTTCACTTTTCTGGAAGAGGTCAAACAGATACGGCGCTTTTGCCGGTATGATTGTCGGTGGCGTAATGGTATTCGTTTGGAAGTACGCTATTGCAAAGCTTGGCGGCGCATTTGCCATTTATGAGCTTTTGCCTGCTTTCGTTTGTGGCCTTGTTGTTAATGTTATCGTGTCACTCGTTACACCAAAGCCTGACAAGGAAATTGTGGACACATTTGATTCACTTAAAAAGAATAAATAATTCTTGACAAATACTGATTAATATTATATAATTTTTACACCGCATATTATGGGTACGCAAGAAATACGCAGTATTCACCCATCGTAGCGAGACTTGGAAAAGGAGATTTAACGACTATGTACGCTGTTATTGTTACAGGCGGTAAGCAGTACAAGGTTAGCGAAGGCGATGTACTTTATATCGAAAAGCTTGATGCTCAGGCTGACGAAAAAGTAACATTCGACACAGTTCTTGCTGTTGGCGGCGAAAGCTTCAAGGCAGGCAAAGATTGTGCAAAGGCAACTGTTGATGCTACTGTTCTTAAGAATGGCAAGGGTAAGAAGATCACTGTATTTACTTACAAGCCAAAGAAAGACGAAAAACGCAAGAAGGGTCATCGTCAGCCATACACTAAGGTTGAG
Source organism: Eubacterium sp. (assembly GCA_050872345.1). GTDB lineage: Bacteria > Bacillota > Clostridia > Oscillospirales > Acutalibacteraceae > Eubacterium_R. The sequence goes on from JBNMGQ010000019.1 coordinate 18,299, forward strand.
ATTACTAAGATTAATGCGTAATGATTAACATTGAATTTTACAGTGGAATAAACGGTCTGTGTGGTTTTGAAGCGCAGGGTCACTCAATGAGTGCCGACTCGGGCGAGGACATTATTTGTGCTTTCGTTTCAAGCGCTTGCCTTATGGCTGCCAATACGGTTACCGAGATTATCGGTCTTGACTGCGACGCCCAATCGGACGACGGTTATTTAAAGCTGATGATTCTTGAAAATTCCACAAAGGCGCAGGATATTTTAAACGGCTTGAAGCTTCATTTAACTGAGCTTGCCAAGCAGTATCCTGAAAACATAAAAGTGATTTATCGGAGGTGTAACAATGCTTAAATTAGATTTACAGCTTTTCGCTCATAAGAAAGGTATGGGTTCTACAAAGAACGGCAGAGATTCAGAATCTAAGCGTCTCGGCGCTAAGAGAGCTGACGGTCAGTTCGTACTTGCAGGTAACATCCTTTACCGTCAGAGAGGAACACACATTCATCCGGGCAATAATGTTGGCATCGGTAAGGACGATACTCTTTTCGCTCTTGTTGATGGTACCGTTAGGTTTGAAAGAATGGGTAAGGACAGAAAGATGGTTTCTGTTTATCCTGTTGAGCAGTAATTTAAGAATTATAAAAAATTATCCCACGGATTTCTCCGTGGGATTTTTTATGTTTCGCTTAATTTGAATTTGTGGGCGAATAATATTCGCCCCTACGATATTCTTGCGATTTATACTGTCTAAATTAGAAAAATCACCGTAGGGGCGAACTGCGTTCGCCTTTATTTTTTTACATCATTTCTGCAAGTGCATCTTAAAATTCGGTTGGATTTTCAAGGTCAAGACCTGCAATAAGTCTTGCCGATGAGTAGAGAAGATTTGTATACTTCTTAAGTGTGTCGTCGTCGGCATTCTTAAGCTTTTCAACAACAGGATGGTCAGCGTTTACTTCAAGAACAAGTTGAGCCTTTACGCCTTGGTTAGCACCCGGCATAGCGTTCAAAACTTTTTCCATTTCAAGTGAAACATAGCCTTCTGCCGAAAGACAAACAGGGTGTGAACCGAGCTTGTTTGAAAGCTTAACTGCTGTTACTTTGCCGTCGAGTGCTTCCTTCATTTTGTCAAGAAGGTCCTTTGCGTCCTCGTTTTTCTTTGTCATTGCTTCTTTTTCGGCGTCGGTGCTGAGGTCAAGGTCATCCTTGCAAACATTTACAAAGTGCTTGCCGTCGTATTCCATAAGCATCTGAATTGCAAATTCGTCCACTTCGTCCATGAAGTAAAGAACTTCGTAGCCTTTTTCCTTAACTGCTTCAATTTGAGGTAAAAGGGCAATCTTTTGAGCATTTTCGCCGCAAGCGTAGTAAATATCTTTTTGTGACTCTGCCATTCTGCCTACATATTCCTTAAGGGTAGTTGGTTTGTCGTCTGCCGAAGTTTCAAATAAGAGCAAGTCCTTGAGTCCGTCTTTTTCCATACCGTAGTTTGCGTAAACACCGTACTTCAACTGCAAACCGAATGTCTTGAAGAACTTTTCGTACTTTTCTCTGTCGTTTTTGAGCATTTTTGTAAGCTCGTTTTTAATCTTCTTGTCAATTGCTTTGGCAATAATTTTTAACTGATGGTCGTGTTGGAGCATTTCACGGCTGATGTTAAGGCTTAAGTCTGCACTGTCAACAAGACCCTTAACAAAACTGAAATAATCAGGTAAAAGGTCGGAGCACTTGTCCATAATCAAAACGCCGTTTGAATAAAGCTGTAAGCCTTTTTCGTATTCCTTTGAGTAGAAATCGTAAGGTGGATTTTGTGGAATGTAAAGAAGTGCGTCAAATGTTGCCTGACCTTCGGTCTTTGTATGAATTACATGGAGTGGGTCGGTGTAATCCATAAACTTCTGCTTGTAAAATTCGTTGTATTCTTCAGGCTTAATCTCGTTTTTATTCTTTCTCCAAAGAGGAACCATTGAGTTAAGAGTTTCCTCGGCAACTTCCGTAATGTATTCACCCTCTTTGTCCGGGTCAGGAACCTGATGGCTCATTTCCATAACGATAGGGTAACGAATGTAGTCCGAATATTTCTTTACAAGCTCGTCGATTGTGTACTGGTCAAGATACTTTGTATAGTCCTCGTTTTCGGTATCTTGCTTAACATAAAGAGTAATTTCGGTGCCTGCGTTTTCCTTTTCGCACTCTTCAATAGTGTAGCCGTCTGCGCCTTCGCTTACCCACTTGTGAGCAACATCCTCGCCGAATGCTTTTGAAATAACCTCAACCTTGTCTGCAACCATAAACGAAGAGTAGAAGCCTACACCGAACTGGCCGATAACGGAAATATCGTCTGCCTTTTCATTGTCGGCATTTTCCTTTTTGAAGTTGAATGAACCACTCTTTGCAATAGTACCGAGGTTGTTTTCAAGTTCGTCTGCCGTCATACCGATACCGTTATCGCTGATTTTGATAGTTCTGTTTTCCTTGTCAAGGTCAATGTGAATTTTAAAATCTTCCCTTGCAAGCTTAACACTGTCGTCTGTCAAAGACTTGAAATAAAGCTTGTCTATAGCGTCGCTTGCGTTAGAAATAAGCTCACGCAAAAATATTTCCTTGTGAGTATAAATAGAATTAATCATCATATCAAGCAGTTTTTTTGACTCTGCTTTAAATTGTTTCTTTCTCATATATATCACCTTAATTCATTAAATTAGCACTCTTGTAACTCGAGTGCTAATATTATTATAGACGATTTTCGTTTATTGTCAAGGGGTGTTTGAAAATTTTTAAACATTAAGATTATAATGTTGAGAAAGTGAGATAAATTTTGTATTTTGCGAATGGGTGCTGTACATAGGTACTGCCCCTGAGCAAAAGACAAAAAGTGCCAAAAAAGGCTTGGACTCGATGTCCAAGCCTTTTTTCAAATAGTAATTAATAAGCATTTGCTTACGGCAGGAGCAAGCCCCTGCCCTACGAACAGTCTAACTGAATCTTTATAATCCGGCACGGTTTAGCCACTTTATCGGCATTATAATTAATCGTTTGGTATGAATGCTTTGTGTACTGCCGATACTGCTCTGTCTGCGTTTTCTGCATCGATGATAACAGAAATCTTAATTTCAGAAGTTGAAATCATCTGAATATTGATGTTTGATTCGTAAAGAGCCTCAAACATTTTAGAAGCAGTGCCCGGATGAGTTTCCATACCTGCACCTACGATTGAAACCTTAGCAACCTCTGTGTTGCAAACAATCTTGCAATTGTCAAGGAAGCCTTCAAGAATTTCAACAGCAACTGGGCCGTTGTCCTTGCTTACTGTGAAAACAATGTCCTTTGTGCCGTCTCTGCCGAATGACTGAAGAATAATGTCAACATTGATATTTTTAGCAGAAAGCTTTGAGAAAATTTTGAAAGCGATACCAGGGGTATCCTGAAGACCGAGAATTGAAACGAGTGCAACATCCTTATCCTTAGTTACACCTCTAATAAGCATTTTTTCCATTTTTGTTACCTCCTTAACAATTGTACCAGGAACTGGATTTAATGATGATAAAACTTCAAGCTCAACGCCGTATTTCTTTGCCATTTCAACCGAACGGTTGTTAAGCACCTGAGCACCGAGAGTTGCAAGCTCAAGCATTTCGTCGTATGTGATTTCCTTAAGCTTCTTTGCGTTTTCAACCTTTCTCGGGTCAGCAGTATAAACACCTTCAACATCGGTAAAAATCTGGCACTTGTCAGCTTTAAGAGCAGCTGCGATAGCAACGGCAGAAGTATCCGAACCACCACGACCGAGAGTAGTAAGGTCGTCGTATCTGTTGATACCCTGGAAGCCTGCAACTACAACAATGTTACGCTTTGCAATTTCAGCCTGAAGTCTGTTAGGCTTAATATTTTTAATTCTTGCAGAAGTGTAAATTGAGTTTGTGTTAAAGCCTGCCTGCCAACCTAAAAGGCTGATAACAGGGTAGCCAAGCTTTTCAATAGCCATAGCAAGAAGTGAAATGGAAATTTGCTCACCTGCTGTTAAAAGCTGGTCCATTTCTCTTTTTGCAGCCTTAGGATTGATTTCGTTTGCCTTTTCGATAAGGTCGTCTGTAGTGTCACCCTGTGCCGAAACTACTACTACAACATCGTTACCTTGCTTGTAAGTGTCGGTAACGATACGAGCAACATTCATAACTCTTTCGGCATTCGCAACGGATGAGCCACCGAATTTCTGAACAATAAGTCCCATAGGTTTGTAATCCTCCGAATAGAAATAATTTATAATGAATAATAAAGATTTATAAAATAATGTTTAGATTAATAATTTGTAACCTTGATAGTATTAATTACATTCATTCCCTCGAGCTTCTTCTTAAGCTCGTTTTCTGTCATAATGTCGGTGATGAATGCAACTTCGTCGCTTGGCTGACCTTTTCTTGAAAGGAATTTAACATCGGCAAACTTAGAGTTAACTTCGTTGCAATCAGCCTTTGCACGAACATAGAAAGGCATTTCAATTCTTTCCTTATAGTCAACAACATAGTTCTCAGAGCCTTCGCCCCAGCCGAAAATCTTCTTCCTGTCGCTATGCTTAGCGCAGTCGATAATGTCGGCAACAACGGCAGAAGCAGTAGGAAGCTTACCTGCGCCGGCACCGTAGAAGCAAACATCACCTACAGCGTCGCCACGAACGAGAATTGCATTGAATACATCTTTAACGCTTGCAAGCTGAGAACCGTTGTAAACAACAGCAGGGCTTACGAATGCTGCAATTTCGTCGTCGCTGATATATTTGATTTGACCGAGAAGTTTAATTACGCCACCTGCATTTTCAATGTAAGATACATCTTCAAGTGAAATGTTTGTAATACCTTCGGTTTCAACCTGATTTGGATAAACATGCTTGCCAAAAGCAAGAGAAGCAAGGATGCAAACCTTACGGCAAGCATCGTGACCCTCAACATCGGCAGTAGGGTCCTTTTCTGCGTAACCCTTTTCCTGCGCAATCTTGAGCGCTTCGTCGAATGACATTCCTTCTTCAATCATCATAGTAAGGATGAAGTTTGTTGTACCGTTTAAGATACCTGCAATGCCTTCAATGTAGTTTGCTGCAAGGCACTGACAAAGTGGACGGATGATAGGAATACCACCACCTACAGATGCTTCAAAAAGGTAGTTTGCGCCACTTTCCTCGGCAGCTTCCAAAAGCTCCAAACCTCTTTGAGCAACAAGCTCTTTGTTAGAAGTAACAACGCTCTTGCCTGCTTTGAGAAGCTTCATTGTGAAATCAAAAGCAGGATTAACCCCACCCATGGTTTCTGCAACAATCTTAATTTCATCGTCGTTTAAAATATCGTTAAAATCCTTAGTAAATAAATCACAATGTGGGTCGTCAGGGAAGTCACGCAAGTCAAGAATACGAGAAACTTCAAGAGTTTTGCCACCTGTTCTTTTTGGTATAATATCACTGTGGTGCTCAATTACTTCAACAACACCTGAACCTACTGTACCGTAGCCCATAACAGCAACCTTCATATTTTTACCTCCTATGATAAAACGACGGAATTTACACCGTCAATTTGTTTGATTAATTTAAGTAATTCGTCCTTGGAACTTGTCATTTCGGTAACTTGAATAGTTACGGAAACATCGGCAACCGAATCAACCGGCACGCTTTGGTTGACGGAAAGGACATTTGCGCCTGCCTTGTAAAGCTCACTCATCAGCGACGATAAAACGCCGGCGTTGTCCTTAAGCTTTGCATTGATTGTTGCAGTGTCACTGCTGTCATCACCGTGGTATTCAAAAATAGCATCCTTATATTTATAGTATGCACTTCGTGATATACCTGCCATTTTAGTTGCCTGTGAAGCACTTTTAGCTTCGCCTGAGGCAAGCAATCGTTTAGCCTTAATTACCTTTTTGTAAACATCAGGCATAATGCTTGAATTTATCAGGCAGAAATTAATTTTATCCATCTTAAAAGTGTTCACCTCTCACGGACAATTGTATTACTGTGAAAAACACTTTCTATATATTAACAAAAAAGTTAAGAGTTATCAAGTGTTTATTTAAAAAACTTTTAAAATATATGAAATTTACTTGATTAAACGGCTTTGTTGCTTTAAAATAATGTATATATTGACCAAAAGGAAGTAAACTTGTATGAATCAAAATGTTGAAAAAAGGAGAGCATTTTTAATCGACCTTGTATATGTTATTGCAATATTAGGTCTTGTTTATGTATTTTTTAAATACTGCTTCGCCGTTGCAGCTCCGTTTCTCCTTTCGTTTTTCTTTGCAGTGTTTTTGCAAAAACCACTCAATTTTCTTGTAAAAAAGTGTAAAAACAAGGGCAGGACTGCCTGGTCTATTGTGCTTGTGCTTTTATGCGTTGCAATAATTTTAGGTCCGATAATCTCAATTATCGCAGCGCTTATTAATGAAATCGGTAATTTTATATCCTATCTCGGCAATCAGCTAAACGACCTTCCTACTTTCCTTATGACTCTTGAAAATGAGATACTTAAAGGTCTTAAGTTTTTGCCGGACGCTATTTACACAAGCGTTTCTGAAAATATTACCAAGTTTTTCGGTAGCCTTGTGCAGGATTTTGATGTGTCAAAGCTCGGCATTAATATGAGCAGTATCACCTCGGGTCTTTCAAGTGGTATCAGTGGCGTTTACAGCGTTGTTAAAAATATTCCGAGTGTAATTATCGGTATCGTTATCGGTATTATCGCTTGGATTCTTTTCACAAAGGATTACGACAGAGTTGTTAAATTCATCAAGCTTCAGCTTCCCGACAAACATAAAAACCTTTTGAGCGAAACCAAAAAGGTATTTTCAACAACCATTCTTAAAATGATAAGAGCATACGGTCTTATTATGTTTATCACATTTTGCGAAAACTTCCTTGGCTTGACAATTCTCAATTTAATCGGCGTAATGAAAAACAGCTATGTGTTTGTTATTGCGATAGGTATCGCTGTGTTTGACATTTTGCCTGTTGCAGGCTCGGGTGGTATCCTCATTCCGTGGGCGCTTATCTCGCTTGTCAACGGCAATGTCGGTCAGTGCGTAGGTCTTTTAATTCTTTATGCTATTATTACGGTTATCCGTCAGTATATCGAGCCTAAGATTGTCGGCAATTCACTCGGCGTTCACCCACTCGTAACTCTTGCCGGTCTTTACTTCGGATTAAAGCTTTTCGGCTTTATGGGCATGTTTATCGTTCCTATTTGCGTTATGACGCTCAAAGCGTTTAACGACGCCGGTAGAATCCATCTTTATAAATCACCACAAAGAAATTAAAAATAAGTACAAATAATAAGGCGAACACAGTTTTCCCCCCCTCATTCAACGGTATCACTTTAACAGATTACCGTAGGGGCGAACAGTGTTCGCCTTTTATTATTATTTTATTCTATTGTCTGACTGAAAATTATTTGATTATTCCTCGTTTTAATTTCATAACAAGGATTCGTTTAACGCTTTTGTCTATTTGCGATTGCTTTATCGTTTCGTTTTTAACTGCCTTGAGCACTGCGTTATACTGCACTTTGTAATCGCTTGCGCAAAGCATATCGTTGCTGGCAAGCACGCTTTTTACTGCTGCCTGACCCTTGTTGCCACCGACAAAGTCAATCACGCCTGCCATACCTAAGCCGTCGCTGATGATTACACCGTCGAAGCCCATATCATCTCTCAAATATTTATGAACCTTTTTCGATAGGGAAGCCGGATACTTTTTGTCAAACGCTTCTACGATATTGTGGCTTACCATAACCATATCTGCCCCTGCGTCAATGCCTGCTTCAAACGGTAAAAGGTCACGGCTTTCAAATGTTTTAAGCTTTCGCCTGTCACGGATAATTTGGCTGTGAGTGTCGCCGTTGTTGCCGTAACCCGGAAAATGTTTTAATGTGCTTACAACATTTTTCTTGCCCATTTCCTTAACTACGGTTTTGACATATTTGCTGTTTTTCTTTGCAGAAGTTGAAAATGTACGGCTGTAAATGTAGTTTGACCTGTTGTACGCAGTGTCGGCAACGGGCGCAAGGTTTGTATTGATACCTAGATTTAAAAGCAAGTTTGATTTTTCCTTAGTGTCGGCGATGATTTTTTTGTACCCACCTTTTGAGTAAAGCTTTTGAGGAGAAAGAAACGGCGATTTGCGATACTGCTTGTAAAGTGAAACACGGTTGACTCCTCCACCTTCTTCGTCAACGGCAATCAGCATTTTAAGATTTGACACTTTTTGATACCCTGCAATCTGCTTTTTCTTTTCGCTTTTAGTGGAATTTTTAAAATTTTCAGCAAAAAGAAGATAGCCGCCGAATTGATACTTCTTTTGGATTTTTGTTGCGTTTTTGCTTGGCATATATACCATAAACATTTGCGCAACCTTTTCCTCAGGACTCATTGTGGCTAAAATTTCGTCTGCTCTCTCATCAACCGTCTTTTCCTTTTGCGTTGTAGGTTTGGTGTTGGAAGTTGTTGCCAAAGTCAAATCGGTTGTTGTAGTTTGAAGCGTAGTGCCACTCGTTACTTCGTCAGCCACAGCTGTGAGCGAAAACGAAAAACACATAATAATTGCAAGCGTTATTGAAATAATATTTTTAAATTCAGTCATATTTATCACCCAAATAATTTGATAACTTAATTATATCTTTAATAAATCAAAAAAGCAATACATCGTTAATGCGTCGCTTTAAAGTGATAACACACTGACTTGATTTGAAAAGTGATACCATATATAATATGAAACATATTATTTTGATTGGAGAAAAATATGGACAAGTCTAAACGAAGTTCTTTTTCAGGCTCAATCGGCTTTGTTCTCGCTGCAGCAGGCAGTGCAGTCGGATTGGGTAACATTTGGCGATTTCCTTACTTGGCAGCAAAGGATAACGGCGGCCTTTTCATCTTTTGCTATCTTATTTTAGTCGTAACCTTTGGTTTTACACTTCTTACTTCTGAAATTGCAATAGGCAGAAAAACAAAGCAAAGTCCACTTACGGCTTACGGTAAAATCAATAAAAAATTCAGCTTTTTGGGTTCACTTGCAACTCTCGTACCTATAATCATTTTGCCGTATTATTGCGCTATCGGTGGCTGGGTATGCAAATATTTTGTCACTTTCATTTCGGGCGCAGGCGCAAAGGCTGCAACGGACGGCTACTTTACTAACTTTATAAGCGACAAATCACAGCCGATTATTTGGCTTCTTGTCTTTCTTGCAGCAACTGCAGGCGTAGTTATTGCAGGTGTTGACAAGGGTATTGAA
>JBNMGQ010000020.1:0-27399 GCA_050872345.1 Eubacterium sp.
ATCGAAAGGCGTTGCTTTGAATTTAAAAAAGCTTACCTTATTGATAACGATCCTCGATATTCTATAACCGAAAAAGTGTAAAGTATGTTCTTACACAAACTGTAAACTATGTTCCTCTTGACACACAGTTCGCCCCTACGGTGATTTTCTAATATAGATGGTCTAAAATAACAAGACTATCGTAGGGGCGAACTGCGTTCGCCTGCCAATCCCTCAGTCGGTAAACCGACAGCTCCCTTTGCAAGGGAGCCTTAACTTATCACGCTAAACTCTAATTTATATTGATTATTGTGTTAAATAATGTTAAAATAGAGAAAACAGTTAGTTATTGAACACAGTGACTAATAATTAATAGTATGTCCGATATTAAGGAGAACGCAATGGCAAAAAGAGACGGAACAGTAGATTTGAGAATTAAAAGAACGCAGAAATCAATAAAGCAGGCATTTTTTCAACTCGTTGAGGAAAAAGGATTTGACCACATTTCCGTAAAAGACATAACCGACCTTGCAATGATTAGCCGTAACACATTTTATCTTCATTACAGCGACAAATACGATTTGCTCAACAAGGTTTGCGACGAGCTTGTGTTTAAGCTTTTTTTCGGTGTCGGCAAACAGCTCAGGCGTGAAACGAGAAAGCTTCGGGTTGATACGGTCGGTGCTGCAAGCGTAATTAAAATGGGCATAAAGACGATTGAAGAGGATAGGGAAGCTTATCGTATTTTGCTCACAAGTTCCGGTTCCGATTTGCTTACTCAAAAGCTTCAACAGGGTATCCGTCGTGCGCTTGACCTTATAAATCAAGATATTGAAGGCATCAGCGAGTATTCGCTTCAGTACATAATCAGCGGCACTTGCGGAATCATCAAGTACCATGTCACACACGAATCTTCTAACCTTGACAGTGAAGCGTACAGATTTGCAGAAATACATTTCGGCGGTCTTATAGCTGCGCTTCAGGAATCGAAAAGAAACGGAGCAAGGCAGTGAGCGACAAAAAATCAAAAGAAAAGAAAGCGAAAAAGCGAAGCAGTAAAAATTTAAAAATCAGTACACGAATTATGCTGACTTCTCTGCTCGGTATATTAATTCCGATTATTCTTATTGCTGCGTTTTCACCACTTCTTATTCATTTTACCGGCTCATATTTCAACATATCGAGCGTGACTACAAATTCGTACAGCACGGTAAACCAAATCCAGTGGGCGCAAACGATAAGCAGTATATCTTCTACTCTTTTGTCGGACGAAAACGATAATGAAAAAATTGCAAGCCTTACGGAATTTATTTCACCGATTGAAAAATTAGGCTCTTCGATTTATATTGAAAAAGACGGTGAAATGTTCTATTCTTCTCGGCACGATGAAAATGTGCTCAAAGAAGCAGGCAAAATCGTATCGTTTGACAAAAAGCAAAATTTGAATTATTTCGGCAACAACGGTCTTGTAATTGTAAACCACGCTAAATCAGGCAAAGGCACTTATCTTATTGTAGCAGTTAACAGGGATTATACCGTTAACGACGCTTCAACCCATTATACTGCCAGTGAATTTACTAATCTTTTAATCGGCAGAACAGGTATAATTGCACTTATAATTGTGCTAATATTCGTTCTTGCTATAGTGATTATATCGCTTATAACTTCAAGAACGATTGTTTATCCTATTAATCGAATTGCCGAAGGTGCAGATGAAATTGCCCGTGGTAATCTTGATTATGAAATAAATTACAAATCGAAAAACGAACTCGGTCAAACGGTTGAAAGCTTTAACCAAATGAGACTCAGGCTGAAAAACTCGATTGAAAAGCAAAATAAGGCAGAAGAGGAGAGAAAAGAACTTATCGCAGGAATTGCCCACGATGTAAGGACTCCGTTAACCTCTGCCAAAGGATATGCTCAGGGTCTTAAGGACGGCATTGCCACCACCCCTGAAAAGCAGAGAAAGTACCTTGACAGAATTTGTACTTCGATTGATGATACCGAGAAAATATTAAACGACCTTTTGACAATTTCCCGTTTTGAGCTTAAAGGATATAAGCTAAATCGAGTTAATGTAAACCTTAAAGATTTTATTGACGACGGCGCAGGCGAAATTAAACTTATGCTTGAGCGAAGCAATTTCACTTTTTCGCTTCAATGCAATTTTAAAGACGATACACAAATCAGCGTTGACGCCGACGCATTTGCAAGGGTCTTTCGCAATATTGTTATGAACTCAATAAAATATGCCCGTGACGACCGGCAAAAAACTTTTCGCCTTGTAGTAAGCGAATATGAAAGAACGGTTATCATTGAGCTTACCGACAACGGTATAGGCGTTGAAAAAGAAAATGTTTCAAAAATATTTGACACTATGTATCGTACCGACCCTGCAAGGACAAAGGTCAGCCAAGGCTCAGGTTTAGGTCTTGCCGTTTGCAAGCAAATTGTTGAGCTTCACGGTGGACTTATTTGGGCAAGCAGTAAGCAGGGTGAAGGTCTTTCAATCTTTATTTCAATGCCGAAAATAACAGAAAGGACAGATGACAGTGAGTAATATTTTAATTATTGAAGATGACGAAAACATTCTTGAACTTGAAAAAGATTATTTGGAAGCAAGCGATATGACGGCTGTTGGAACAACAGACGGTCAAAAAGGTCTTGAGCTTGCGCTTAGTGAAAGCTTCGACCTTATTTTGCTTGATGTTATGCTTCCGGGTATTAACGGCTTTGAAATTTGCAAAAAAATAAGGGAAGTTAAAAATACTCCTGTTATTTTTGTTACGGCAAAGCGTGATGAGATTGACAAAATTTCAGGTCTCGGCTACGGTGCCGACGACTATATCGTCAAGCCGTTTTCACCGGGTGAACTTGTCGCAAGAGTTAAAGCGCATATCAGCAGGTATAAAACCTTGACAAGCCAAAACGAAAAGCAAAGCAATGTTCTCGTTCGTGACAATATTAAGCTTTACAGGGAAACCGGTGAAGCATTTGTAGGCGATAAGGAAATTACTCTTACCAAAAAAGAATTTGAAGTGCTTTATATTTTGGCATCCCATCCAAATACGATTTATTCAAAGAGTGAACTTTTTGAAAGTGTTTGGGGCTACGATTCACTCGGCGATACTTCTACCTTGACGGTTCATATTAATCGACTTCGTGATAAAATTAAAGAAGCCGATAACCAAACCGACTGTATCAAAACCATTTGGGGCAGAGGTTATAAGTTTAAATAAATTACTTTTTCATAAAAAAAGAACTTTCCACTGATTTCGGAAAGTTCTTTTTGTTTTTTTGATTTATTCTTCGGCAAACATTACGATAAGAAGCATTTTAAACTGTTCTTTTGCAAAAACTGCGTGTGGCTTTTTAGCAGGCATAACAATTGTTTCGCCCTCGTTTAAGATGTATTCTGTGCCCTCGATTGTGATTTTGCCTACACCGTCAAGTGCAACCACCATAGCGTCGCCACCCGATTCGTGTGTGCTGATTTCTTCGTCCTTATCAAATGCGAAAAGAGTAAGTGAGTGGTGGTCGTTTTGCGAAAGTGTTTTGCTGACGATTTGACCCTTTTGATAGCTTACTTCGTCCTTGAGAGTGAGCACTGTTTTGTGCTCAATGTTCTTGATTAACTTATCCATACTAATTGTATCTCCTTAATTATTATTTTCTTTATGCCTTTTTACAAGTTCTTCAAGCATACGGTCGTGCGACTTCTTGTCAATTTCATACTTAAGAGTCGGAATGACGGCAAGAACCATACCTATTGCAGGTGGAATTGAAATTAAAAACCACATAGCTTTTGAGTATGCAGTGTAGTCGCTTGCGAAGTTTGCACCGTTTGCGATAGCTTCGTTCATCTTGCTGATATTAATATCCGTATATCCTACTGCGTCAAAAACATAACCTGAAATGATTGAAGAAATGCCGGCAGAAAATTTGGTGATAAAGCTTTGACCCGAGAAGAAAATACCGTCCGGACGGTAGCCGTGGTGATATTCCTCATAGTCAATGCAGTCACTTATCATTACCGACTGGCAAACATTGACTCCACCGAAGCCCATACCTGTACCGAAGAAAAGTATACCGTCGATGATTACAAAGCCCATTTTTGAAAGCTCGGTCGGTGCCATTAAGTATATCACAAACAGAAGTGCAAATGCAATAGCACTGAGCCCACTGAAAAGGTTATATACTTTTTTCGTTTCAAACTTACGCATAAGGGCAGGGGAAATTGCCATTGAAACGAACTGACCTACGAAAAGTCCACCACCTAAGATTAAAACTATTACGAAAATATCACCCTTTGTAAAAGCGTTTGCAAGGTTGCCTTTGCAGTAATAATATGTCAAAAGTGTCATTGCAATATTCATCATAAGCTGAAGAGGTGCACGAAGTAAACCACTGATGAGAATACGGCGAAACGGCTTACACTTCCACATAAGCGCAAAACTTTCCCTCATAGTCTTTGTTTCCTGCGTATTCGGTACTCTCTCTTTAGTTCCTAAACCTGCACATTCAAAAAGAAGTGAGCCGATAATCGTAGTTATAATAGCAACTATAATGAAGCCTTTTTGTGCGTTTACATCAAGGTGAAGTGCAGAGTTGAGCGACTGCGAAAGCGCAACAATGGACACAACTACAAGACCTGCGCCGATTGACGCAATGATTCTTGAAAGTGAAATGAGAGTTGACCTGTCCTTTTCATCTTCCGTTATACGGGAAATGATACCCCATAGAGGAATGTCACCGACCGTATAACTCATACCCCAAAGGACATATGATATACTTGCCCACATTACGATTAAAACCATTGCCGTGTGGTTGCCGTTCATTTTAGCCTCGGCATAGTTTCCGTTGAAAAATGCAACAATGGTGATTATGCATATTGCTATCGGCGAAAAGATTAAATACGGTCGGCACTTGCCCCATTTAGTTCTCGTTTTGTCAACGATTGAACCCATCATAGGGTCGTTGATTGCGTCCCAAATTCTTGCTATTGCAAATATCCAGCCGAGTGCAATTGCAGGCAGGCAAATTACATTTTGAAAATAATAGTAAAGACCGACTGCAACTACATTGTAAATCATATTTTGACCGAACATACCTGTCAAAAACATATTTCTTTCACGCTTGGTGTATGTGTTTGTGTTTTCCATAATAAACCCCTTATATATTATCAATCACAAATTAATTGCTCAAACAAAAGATTTTTCAAATCCTTTGGAAGCCTTGCAGTTTTCAACGCTTTCAAAAGTTCATCTCTGCTTTGTGCTTTTTTAAACGGTTTGTACATATTTGATTTTACTACCGTCTTTTCCTGCAAACGAGAAAATGAATTTATAACTCTGTCTTTGTAATCTTCTTTTTCAATAAGCCTGATATTACTAAGTTCGATTGTTATGTCATCGTCGGCAAAATCAACTTTTACAGTAAGGCATTTTTCACCGTTTACCACTTCAAAAGAAGTATTTGACTTAACGCTTGCGCTTTCAATTTCCTTGAAACAAAGTGTATATTTTCTGCTTTTGTTAATCAAATCTTCGTCACCGAAAGGCTTTTTAATAACAAGCTTTGCAGTGTTATTTTTTTCGTCAAAGGAATTGATGATTCTTGTTTTTATATTATGCTTTTCAAAATCCTTTTTGCCGTTGTCCTCGTAAAGAGTGTAGGTGTTGTCGCCGTTGAAAATCCACAGAGTAAGATTTTCGGGATTATCAACGCTGTTGCCTTTATCGCCGGATAACGGAATAATTGCGCCTTGCTTTGCAAGTACAGGAATGGTATAAAGTTCACGACTGAGCGTAATGTTCATAGGACCTTTGTATTTTTGAAGAGTGAAAATATCGGTATAAGTACCGTTTGGAATAAAGGCTTTCACGCTTGCCGTATTTGTCTTTTTGTTGAGTTTTTCGGTGATAGGGCATACGATAAGCTCATTGCCGAATTTGTACTCGTTAGGCACATTGAAAGCGTCTTTGCAATCAGGATATGAATAATACATAGGCTCCAAAAGTGCAGTGCCGTTTTTGTGGCAATTGTAATCGGCTGTGAAAAGATACGGAATAAGGCTGTGCCTAAACCTGAGCCAATGTTTTGCATTTTCGCACACATCCTGCCTGTACTTCCACGGCTCTTTGCCAAGCAAATCGTTAGAAGTTGAATGAAGCCTTAAAATAGGCGAGAACACACCGAACTGAATCCAGCGTAAATAAAGTTCATCATTGCGATAGCCGAAATGGTGACCACCTATATCGTGGCTCCACCAAAAGTAAGCAGAGTTGGCAGCGTTTGCAGTGAAATACGGCTGAAAATCAAGAACCTTAAAATTGATTGCCGTGTCACCACTGAAGCCTAAAGGGTATCGATGCGAGCCAAAGCCTGCATAACGGGAAAGAATTAACGGAATTTGACCGTTCTCGCCGTTGTCAAGGTAATGGTAGTGGTTGAGCGCATTGAGTGGGTCAAGACCTTTAATGTCGCTTTCTTTACCCTGTTGCCAATCTATCCACCAAAAGTCAACGCCGTCCTTTTCGTAAGGCTTGTGAACCTTGTCAAAATAAGCGTTCCAAAATTTATCGCTTTTGCAACTGAATTTAACCGGCTCTTTTGTTTTCGGGTCAATGCCGACTGCTTTTGCAGTTTCGTCGTACATATCTTCAAAATATCGTATTCCGTCGGCAGGGTGAAGATTCAAAGTCACCTTAAGATTTCTGCCTTGAAGGTTTGACAAGAAGCTTTTGTAATCCTTGAAAAGTTCACGGTTCCAGCTGTATCCTGTCCAGCCGTTTTCCTTAATGCCGAATTGCTTTTTTAAATCGACATAGTGCCAATCCATATCGATTGTGGCAACGGTTAAAGGTACATTTTCCTTTTCAAACCTATCCATAAGGTTTAAATATTCGCTGTCGGTATATGCGTGGTACCTGCTCCACCAAACACCGAGGGCAAAACGAGGCACGATAGGAGTATCACCGGAAATGCTTAAAAACGCTTTGATTGTTTTGCGATAGTCGTTGCCGTAAGCAAAGCAGTAGTAGTCCTTTCCACCACATCTCGGCACAAAATGACCGGCGTCGTCAAACAAAAATGTGTTGCTGTCGTCAAGCAAGTATGCACCGTCTTTTGTGATTAAACCGTCGTCAAGATGTACTCTGCCAAAGGTTGCGTCAAGCGTTCGCCTTGTACCTTTAAGGTTCTTTTGCTTCGTAAAATACTGCACATCACCGTTTGACTTCATTTTAACACAAACAGGTTTGCCGTTTTTAATCGTGAAAATCACATCGTTTGTTTCAACGGCGATTTTGTTGCCGTTTTTTGCAACCTTGAATTTTTCGACATTTTCAAATTGACGGTTAATCACGGTGAAGCTTGCTTCGTCGTAAAATTTGTCAACTTCAACACGGATAAGACGGGAAGTTAAATATGTAATGCGAATGTTATCTGAAATTTTAACTTGATTATCATTCGCTTTTGCCGTTGTTTTTATGATAAGCGAGGGCTTTAACATAGCTTTATCTCCAAAAAATGATTATATTTAATTATATAATATAGCAAATGTTAATAAAAGTAAAGAAGAATATAAGGATATTTTATACAAAATGACAATAATATAGTTAATGTAAATCAAAAACCATCGTTGGGGCGAACAGTGTTCGCCCGAATAAAGATACGATATGAGAGAACAATATATTTAATACAACTTAAATATAAAAATAATAAGACCGTAAAGAAAAGCCGTTGCCGTGCCGTAAACGATAACCGGTCCTGCAATGGTAAACATTTGCGCAGCAGTACCGAGGATAAAGCCTTCGTGCTGAAATTCCAGAGCAGGCGACACAACGCTGTTTGCAAAGCCGGTGATAGGGACGATTGTACCTGCGCCTGCGTGCCTTGCTATTTTGTCAAACACGCCAATGCCGGTAAGTATCGCCGTAATAATGATGAGCACGCTTGATGTTAAGGCAGATATTTCTTTTTCTTTTAATCCTGCATTTTCAAAAATTGTCATAAGCACCTGAGCGAAAAGGCAAATTGCTCCACCGAATAAAAAAGCCTTGATACAATTTAAAAGCTTCGGTGAATTAGGACTTGCTTTGTCGGTCATTTTGCTGTAATCGTCTTTGCTTATACTCATAAAACACACCTTCATATATTGATAAGAATATTATTTACATTATAATAACAATTATTCACTTGACTTTTTTAATTATATCTTGTAATATCATAATATACTATTTGTAAATTTGAATCGGAGGTGTACTTATGCATCTTATAGAAGTGCGTGATGTATACAAAATATATAATCCGGGTGAAAACCAAGTTAATGCGCTTGACGGCGTTTCACTTACTATTGATGAGGGTGAATTTGTTGCTATCATCGGTCAGTCGGGTTCGGGTAAATCAACTCTTATGAATATGCTCGGCTTGCTCGATACTCCTACTCACGGTGAATATTATATTAACGGTAAGCTTGTTGACGATTTGACGGACGACCAAATGAGCGCTATCAGAAACGAAGAAATCGGCTTTATCTTCCAAGGCTTTAACCTTATTTCTTCTCTTACTGCGCTTGAAAATGTTGAGCTTCCTCTTGTTTACCGTGGTATGTCGAAGCAGGAGAGAAGGGAAATTTCAACTCAGGCTCTTGAGAGAGTTGGTCTTGGCAGTCGTATGCACCATTTACCTGCCGAAATGTCGGGTGGTCAGCAACAGCGTGTTGCCGTAGCAAGAGCTATCGCAGCAAGACCTCCTGTTATCTTAGCCGACGAACCTACCGGTAACCTTGATACCAAGTCTACAAAGGAAGTTATGGCTATTCTTCACGAACTTAAGGACGAGGGCAGAACCGTAATTGTTATCACACACGATAATGAAATTGCAGAAGAAGCCGAAAGAGTTATTCGTATTCGTGACGGTAAGCTTGTTGAGGACTATATCAATCCGGGTTATGAGGAAAAGTACGGCAGAGAGTCAAAGAAGGATAATAAGAATCCTATTGACGAAGGATAAAAATAATAAATAATATATATGAATCCATAATCAAGGGCAAGCCTTGGTTGTGGGTTCTTTTTTTATGCCCAAAAACAGGCGAAAATATTTTGTGCAATTGGGTTATGCACAATATACGCATAAAGTGAATAAATGAGGCAAAATAAATTTATTTTGCACTTTTACACCCCAAATATAGCGTTTTGACGCTATATTTTTGCTCTTTGCACGGTATTAGTGTAGGGAGTTTTTTCTTTTATCCCTGCAAAAAGGTTTGGAGGTGTATAAATGTCACGAACAAAAAAGATAAGCCAAAAGGAGGTATGCGACGGACTTCGTAAGCTTGCATTCGGTGATATTACCGATGCAGTCAGTTTGCTTTTTGAGTCTGAGGAGGAAATTATTTCCAAACTGCCGACGCTTGATTTATTTAATGTCAGCGAAATTAAGCGACCTAAAGGTGGTGGAATGGAAATAAAATTTTTCGACAGGCTCAAGGCAATTGACAAAATCAGAGAAATGGTAAACGAGCAGACGGATAACAAGCCGACTTCGTTTTACGAAGCACTTGAAAAAAGCGCCAAGGCAAGCGTGGGTCAGTATGGGGAGGTATATGATGAATAAATTTATACCTTTTTCAAAAAAACAGCTTGCAGTTCTCAATTGGTGGTGCAAGGGCAGTGGAGTAAACGACAAAAACGGAATTATATGCGACGGTGCAGTAAGAAGTGGAAAAACGCTTTGTATGGGCATATCGTTCATCTGTTGGTCGTTTTACGCTTTTTGCGATACTTCGTTTGCGCTTTGTGGAAAGACAATATCGTCGCTTAGGCGAAATGTTGTCACTCCACTTATACCGACTCTGAATGAACTTGGCTTTAAATGTGACTTAAGGATTAGCAGGAATGTGCTTACAATTTCAAAGGGCAATGTAACGAATACATATTATCTTTTCGGTGGACGAGATGAGTCGAGTGCTTCTCTTATTCAGGGTATGACATTGGGTGGCGTTATGCTCGATGAGGTGGCGCTTATGCCGAGAAGCTTTGTTGAACAGGCACTTGCCCGTTGCTCGCTTGAAAACGCAAAGTACTTTTTCAACTGCAATCCGGAGCATCCCTACCATTGGTTTTATATGGAATGGATAAAGAAAGCCAAAGAGAAGAATGTTTTGTACATCCATTTCACTATGGACGACAATCCTTCATTGTCGCAAAGCGTAAAAAATCGGTATAAAAGTCTTTATTCCGGTGCTTTTTACGAACGATTTATTGAAGGCAAATGGGTCACGGCACAAGGTCTTGTTTACCCTATGTTTTCAGCCCAAAGGCATATTAAAAACTGCAAAGGTAAGATAAGCAAATATTACCTTTCTTGTGATTACGGAACGGTAAATCCGTTTTCACTCGGTCTTTGGGGCGAAAGTGAGGGCAAGTGGTATCGAGTTGACGAGTATTACTATTCGGGCAGAAACAACGGAATACAGCTTACCGACGAGGAATACTACCGTGAGCTTGAAAAGCTTGCGAAGGGTAAAAAAATCGAGGCTTTGATAATTGACCCGTCGGCTGCGTCTTTTATCCAAACTGTTTTGCGCCACGGTAAATTTAAAGTGATTAAGGCAAACAACGATGTTCTGTCAGGCATTAACCGAGTGTGTCAGGCACTTAAGGATGAAGAAATTTTTATTTCACCTTCGTGCGCCGACGCCATAAGAGAATTTTCAATTTACCGTTGGGACGACAGTATAAGAAAAGATGCAGTCAAAAAAGAAAATGACCACGCAATGGACGATATAAGATATTTTGTTGCAACCGTTTTAAACGAGCAAAGGCAAAATAATTCTTTTGTGTCCTTTGCAATAGAAAGGAAATAAGCTTTGGGTATTTTAGATTTTAGAAAAAAGAAAAGTCGAAATTCTAATATTGCCTGTGCTGTTCAAACTTCAAACGCTTCAACGCATCCCTATTATCAGCTTTCAAGCTATATGCCTATGAACGGTGAGTCAAGAGTGTATGTTGAGCTTAGAAACGCTGTTCCGATTTTGGACGCTGCCATTAACAAGATTGTCAGACTGTGCGAAGGCTTCAAATTTGACACGGGAAACGACAGAGTAAACGATATGATGAACTCTTACTTTGAGTCGATTAATGTAGGTGGAAATCAAAAGGGCATAACTGCTTTTGTGTCGAATTATCTCAATCAGCTTTTGACCTTCGGCACTGCCATAGGCGAAATAGTCCTTTGCGACGAAGGTATTTACGCTCTTTATAACAGCGAGCTTTCGTCAATTGAACTTAAGCGTGCGCAAAACGGAATTGATGTTGATTTTTATAATTTTTCAAATAAAATCAATCAGCCGAATTTGATTCTTTATTCGGTGCTCAATCCTGAACCGGGTAACCTTTGCGGCACAAGCCTTTTAAAAGGTTTGCCTTTTGTGAGCGACATACTTCTTGAAATTTACAACACGATAGGCGAAAACTGGAAGCACGCAGGAAATATTCGATATTCTGTCGTTTGCAAAAATGACGATAACGGCGCTTACTCAAACGCAGGTGAAACTGCAAAGACCGTTGCTAAAGCGTGGAAGGACGCAATGGACAGCGACACGGTTAAGGATTTTGTTGCCGTAGGTGATGTGAGCGTTAAGGTTATCGGCGCAGACAATGCCGTGCTTGACAGCGAAATTCCGGTTAAACAGCTTCTTGAACAGATAGTTGCAAAAACAGGACTTCCACCGTTTATGCTCGGACTGAGTTGGTCGTCAACAGAAAGAATGAGCACGCAGCAGGCAGATATTTTGACTACAGAGCTTGAATCGTACAGGCGTATTCTTGAACCGATAATCAAAAAGATAGGCAATATGTACCTTGCGCTTAACGCTTTGCCGTATGAAGCAAATGTTGAGTGGAAAAAGATTACTCTTCAAGATGAATGTGAGCTTGCAAAGGCTCAGCTTTACAGCGTTCAGGCAGAAAAAATCAGAAGGGAGATAAACAATTGACATCAGGCTATATAGAAAAAGGCTACAGTGTAACGGACGAGGATATGAAGAAAATCAACTCGTTTACAAGGCGAGAATTTGAAAGGGATGACCTTTATATTTTCAGCGTCGTTCTTTGCGACAACGATATTGACCGAGATTACGAAAAGTTTTCACTCGACGCACTTAATCAGCTTAAAAATCTTTTCGTCGGAAAGACAGGTATCAGCGACCATTCGATGAAATCAAGTGACCAAAGAGCACGAATCTTTGACACTTGGGTGGAAAAAGTTGACGGTAAAAAAACAGCCGACGGCGAAGATTACTATTGCCTTAAGGCAAAGGCGTATATGGTGAAAAATGAAGCAAACGAGTCATTTATTACCGAGATTGACGCAGGAATTAAAAAGGAAGTTTCCGTATCCTGTGCTTCGTCAAAAGCCACTTGCAGTATTTGCGGCGCAGACAGAAGAAAGAACAGATGCGAGCATATTTTGGGCAAAGAGTATAACGGCAAAAAAGCTTGCTCTGTTTTAGACGGTATAAGCGATGCATACGAATTTAGCTTTGTTGCAGTACCGGCACAGCGTGGCGCAGGTGTTACAAAAGCGTTTAGCCTTGCGTTTGAAAGTGAGAGCGATATTATCAAGGCTTTGAAAAATATGAGCGATGATACTGTTTTGACAAAGAGTCAGGCAGGAAAAATACTTGACTGTATCGAAACACTTGAGGACGACGCAGAACTTGGCAGAGAGTACAAAAAGAATCTTTGCAGTGAGGTCGTAAAGCTTTGCGCTTTGGCAATGCCGAGTATGGATATGAAAACTTTTTCATCTCTTGTACAGGTTATGACTGCAAAAGAACTTTTGTCGTTTAAAAAAGCTTTCACTCAGTCAAGCAGAGAAAAAACAGCTAATCTTCAACTTAAGAGTGAAGATAAAAATAAAGGTACTGTAAATCAGTATAAATTATAACTTTCTCTCCCTCAGTCGGTAAACCGACAGCTCCTACGGGAGCCGTCCCTTTTGTCACTGCGTGACATTTCCCCACACTGTGGGGAATCACCCTCGTCAGAGGGAGCCAAGTTCTTGCTTCCCTCTGATGAGGGAAGTGTCAGCTATGCTGACGATAGGAGAGAAATATAAAATGACGATATTCATTAAGCAATATAAAATTAAATTTTAGGAGGAAATATTTATTATGGCATACAACAACATTAAAATCGAAAAGGGTTTATACACAACCGGTAAATCATTCACACAGGCTCTTGAGGAGCTTGACCCATCGGAAAATTATGTAGGCACACCACTTGAAGGTCTTGACGCTTATGAAAGACAGCTTAAGAGATTTAACATTAAGGTGTCGGGCAGAGATTGCGACACTGTTTCAAAGTTTTTCAAAACAACGGATTCTGCTGCACTTTTCCCTGAATATGTTGCCCGTTCAATTAAGCTTGGTATGCAAAACGATTGCACGGTTGACAAGATTATTGCAACAACCACATATATCGACTCACTTGACTACAGGTCACTTTCGCTTGAAGACACAGACGAGCTTAAAACTTTTAATCAAGTCGATGAAGGCACAAAGCTTCCTACAGTTGAAATTAAGGTCAGCTCAAATCTTACTAAGCTTAAAAAGTACGGCAAGATTATTTCTGCTTCATACGAGGCTATCAAGTTCCAAAAGCTTGATGTATTTTCACTTGCTTTAAAGCGTATCGGCGAAAATATTATGCATATGGAATTTGAAGAAGCATTTTCTGCAATTCCTGAGCAGAAGCTCGGTACTGTAAACATTGAAGGTGAAAGCCTTGAATACGGCGACCTTGTTAACCTTTATAACGCCGTTGCTCCGTTCAAGCTTACAACTTTGATTATGAACTACAACACATATTCAAAGCTTCTCAAAATGCCGGAATTTCGTGACGCAAACGCAGGTCTTGATTTCCACGGTACAGGCAGAATGATTACACCTTTCGGCGCCGAAGTGCTTTGCACCGACACACTTGAGGATGATGTGGTATTCGGTCTTGATAAGAATTATACAATTGAGCGAGTTGTTGCAAGCGATGTTACAACCGAGTTTGACAAGCTTATCGACTGCCAGCTTGAAAGAGCAAGCGTTTCTACCATTGTAGGCTTCAACGCTCTTTACACCGATGCCTGCAAAATGCTTAAAAAGGCTTAAGGAGTGAAGTATGACTGATTTAACTTTGATAAAAAAGGATTTTATTCTTCTTTCGTCATATACGAGCGAAGAGGCAAAGCAGTTTGAAAGTATTATGCTTATGGAAGCAGAATATGTTGATTCACTTTTAAAAAGCAGTGAAGATGAAAACAAGACTTGCGTAGTTTTTCTTTGCGCTGCCAGAGCATATTATCAGTGCCTTTTAACAAATCAGTCAGACGGTGTAACTTCGTTTAAAGCAGGTGATGTGTCGTACTCGCTTGATTTAAACGAAACAGTAAAAAACGCAAGGGCAATACTTGATTTTGCCCTTGCAAAATGTGCACCGATTATGAAGGATGAAAACTTTGCTTTCGAGGTGATTTGATATGAACAGCGCTTTAGTTATTAAAAAGCAACTTGAAAAAACAGGCAATACTGCCACCTTGGTTGACGGCACTTGGACTTCAATGCCGTTTAAATGTTCGCTCGACTCACTGTGGCGAAAAAAGAGCAGTATGTTTGACGATAATGTGAATATGGTCGGTACAAATGAAGCAAGGTACAGTCTTTATATAGGACCCCATACTCACGATATTACTGCTTTGAGTGATACGGCAAACCTTGTTTTAAACGGCAAAAAATTCGCTTTCGTTCGCAAAAATGCAGTGATGATAGGTGACAGGGTAATTTATTACACCGGTATTGTCAGGGAAGTTAAGGAGGCAAGCTATGATGAATATTGAATCGTTGCCGAAAATCTTTGCAAAAGCACTTAAAGAGGATGATTTTTTTAAGGATATTAAAATAATCAAGCCGTTTGCAAATACTTCTTATTCGGGCAATTTGAATCAAAATGTTATTGCCGTTTACCTCGGTGAAGCGTCGCTTGAAGCAGGTGAAATAGGCGAAAGTGCCGATTGCGGAGAAGTCGGTGTTTGCGCCGATATTTATGTTAAAGGCAACAATGCCGACTTCGCCAAAACGGTTTTTTGTAATATTTGCAGGGTGATTTCTGCTTTTAATGTAGTTTCAATCAAATGTGAAAAGTGTGAATATTCAAAATCGTCAAAGGCTGTCGTTTTAAAAAGTCAATTTACTTTTAAATCAAGATTTGAGTTTGGAGGTGAAAGTGGTGAATGATGAATTTGACAGGGCAGAAATTTTAAGCGAAATTATCCGTCTTGATAAAAATCGTTATGACAGTTCCACTGAAAATTGATGAAAGAATTTAAAATGAGATTTAAGGATTTTGTGTTTCCGTCAAATCCTAAAAAAATCGAAATTTCAACTAAAAGGGATATAGCCGTAGCTTCGTTATTTTCAAGTAAAAGCGATGTGCAAAGCATTTCGCAAAAGCCGATTGTCGTCAGTGGCAACGGCACTTTTTACGGCAACGAGGCAGAAGGAGTATGCACCTTGCTTTCGCATCTTTTAAAGCAGGGTACACCGGGTGAACTTCATTGCCCGTCGCTTTATCCGATTAACGCTTATTTTGAGCAGTTCACATACAGTGAAAATGCAATGAAGGACGGTCTTGATTATTCATTTTCTTTTATTGAAGTTTGCAGTGATAAAAAGGAAAGTGTTGAGCTTGATTATACTTTTGCACTTATGGATGAAAACGCATTTGACATTGCAAAAAGAATGAATGTGAGCGTTGATAAAATTATGGATTTGAATGATTTTCCAAATCCGTTTAATATCACTGAAGGCGAAAGGGTGAAGCTTAAATGAGAATCATTGCAGAAACTCTTGACGGAAAAATCACGGAACTTAAAAATATCAAAAAAGCCGTTTTGACTCAAAGCGTTGATGCACCTTGCGACAGCTTAAGCGTTGAGTTTATTATGGATGAACCGATTGACGAAATTGAAAAGGTAAAAGCGTACAAGGATGATAAGCTGATTTTTAACGGCTATTGCGACTGTCAAAAGGCAAGCTTTGACGCTTACGGTTTTGAAATGTATATTTACGCAAGGTCGAGTGCGTGCGTTCTTGTTGACAATCAGGCAGAACCTTATACCTTTAATCAGCCGTCGGCACTCAGCCTTTTTACCGTTTATGCAAAGCCGTACGGTTTTGAGTTTAAGATGGACGATGTTTGCAGTTTCAGGAAATATGAAGTTTCAAACTCGACTTCGCTTTACGGCGCAATTAATAATCTTGCTTCAATGCTGACCGGCAATAAAATCAGAATAAATCCGTATAACGAAATTGAACTTTTAAAGCTGAGCGAAAAGATAACCGATTTGAAAAACTGCAAAATCATTTCTGCAAAAAGTGTTATTAACAGAAGTGAGGTAATATCGAGCGTTCATTTTAAAAAGGATTTGTCGCTTACATATGACTGCCACGCTGTTTCAAACACTTCAAAGCTTAATAAATTTTCAAGGCAGAGATATGTTAACCTTGCAAATCTTGCACCGTGGCAAAGAAATTATAAGATTTCAAATATGTTCAAAAATTCTTTTAAAAACTACAAAAGCGTTGAACTTGTGGCTTTGGGTTATATTGACGGTGAACTTTTTAATCGATTTTCGTTTGATGGCAAGATAGGAAAGTTTGACGATTATATTCTTGATGAAAAGGTTTACTCATTTGATTCAAACGGTGAAAAAACAAAGCTTAAGCTCAGAAAGAATATTGATATTGACGAGGTGGAATATGTGGATTAGTAAACAGATAATCAAAAGAGAGTCACAGCCTGTTAATCAGTGTGGCAGGCTTACTATGAATGTTGACGGCTCAATCGAAGCAGTTTCAAGTGGTATGGAGCGAAGTATCGAGGTTTATGCGCCGTTCGGCTATCATACGAGTATACCGAGCGGCGAAGAACTTTTGCTCAGTCAGGGTGGTGGCTCTCAGGTTTGCATAGGCGTTAAAAACGATGATTCTTCGCTTTTGGAGGGTGAAATAAAAATAGAAGCAGACGGTGGTGGATATGTTTACCTTAAAAATGACGGAAGCGTGGAGATTAACGGCTTAATAATTACCAAGGAGGGAAAGCTTATTGAACGACAATGAGAAAATCAAAAATATAGAAGGACTTTGCAAAAGTGCCCTTTATTGCAAACTCGGAAGTTTCTATCCCGATAAAAATTTCGGCTCGAAAATCAGGCAGGCAATAGATGATAAAAAGCTTCTTTTGTCTTTTGCCAGAAGTGCTTTGAACGATATTGACGCCGTTTATGTAAAAAGTGCCGATTTAAAAGAAAACAAATTGACTGCTACGCTTTTGATTAATGATGAAGAAAGGCAGGTGAGCGTAGATTTATGAAAATTAAATTTAGCGAGATACTCGGCGATATGATTGCGTCATATAACGCAAAAAGTGGCGAAAAAATTGATGAAAATTCAGTCGATTACAAAAAGATTGAAGCTGTGGCAAGCGAACTTTATGCAATTTCGTGCTACGGTGATTTTATCTTAAAGCAGGCGTTCGTTCAAACTGCAACGGGTGAGTACCTTGACAATCACGGTATTATGCGAAGTTGCGACAGAAAAATAGGAAGGGTAGCAACCGGCGTTTTAACTTTTTCCGTAAGTGAAGCGCAAAGCGAGGACATAGTAATCGAACAGGGTACGATTTGCGCTTCGTCAAAGGATGCACTTATTCAGTTTAAAACTATTAATACTGCAACGCTTAAAGCAGGAGAGGTGTCGGTTGATGTTCAGGTACGGGCACTCAAAATGGGCGCAAAATATAATTCAAAAGCAGGTGAAATTACAGTGCTTGTAAATGCACCGGCTAAGATTGAAAGCGTTATAAATAAAACTGACATTAACGGTGGCAGTGACTTTGAAAGTGACAGCGCTTACAGAAAAAGGATAATGGCAAACTTCTGCCTTCCTTTAAACGGATATAATCGATATTCCGTTGAAAGCGTGATAAAAAACTTGAGTCAAGTTGATGACTGCGAGGTTCGTTTCAGTGAAGAACAGCGCAGGGTTGATGTGGTCGTTTCTTCAAGCGTTGAGCTTAGTGATACAGTTTTAAG
This sequence comes from Eubacterium sp., assembly GCA_050872345.1. Lineage (GTDB taxonomy): Bacteria > Bacillota > Clostridia > Oscillospirales > Acutalibacteraceae > Eubacterium_R. The sequence goes on from JBNMGQ010000020.1 coordinate 18,130, forward strand.
AACGATTGAAAACAGCGTTGCTCAGGCAGAACTTTTTGGCATTCAGGTCAATGTTATTCAAGCAAAGCGTGTGGATTTTAATATCAAGGCTAAGATTCTTGTTGATGTAATATATGATGAAGATGCTCAAAAGCAGGAAATGTACAATTCACTTTTTGAAGTTCTTGACAGAAAGAAAATCGGACACACAATTACTCTTGATGAACTTAAAAATGTGGCTTTTAAGAGTGACTGGGTCAAAGGAATTTCTATTGAATCGGACAATTTGGTTAATAATTCGATAGTCTGCTCGTCTAAAGAATTTTTAAATCTCTCTTCTTTGGAGGTTGAGCTTTATGATGTATAGCAACAAGGTCGTTTCACGGCTTAAAAATTTGCTTGATACAATCGGTGAAACGCCAAACGAACCACTTTTGTATTCAATAGCAAAAGGATGTGAATGTGTTTACGACATATTTGAATGGCTTTCAAATGAGTTTTTCGTTGACTCTGCAAGTGAATACGGCTTAAGAAAATATGCCGATTTAGTCGGCGTAAAGACGCTTGATTATGATAAAATTGAAAAAATGCTTGCAAAAAGCAGTGAGAAGTACCGACCACGCTCATATAAATATAATTACAGCAAAAATTATGTTAAAAACGGAGAATGTATTTGTGAAAATTATGTCACAACGATAAGTATTTCAAGTGAGCAAAATTCTGATGATTTGAAAAATATGGTCAGGTATTTAAGGGATTATTTATCGCCGGGTGTTGTTGCTCAGTTTATAGGCAATTATTATAATTTTGACGATTTTGATTCATTCTCTTTTAATGCAGATGAATGGGAATACCTTGCGTCGGCTTCATTTAATTTTTTAGACAGTTTAGGAGGATTGGTATATTATGAGTAGCTCAAATAAAACAAGCTTGGGTCTTAATCTTTGGGAGGGTGGCGATTGCCCTCAAAGGCAGGATTTTTGCAATGACAATGCAATTATTGATGAAAAAATCACTTCCCACTTCGGCGACAGCGCCCACCATGTTTCGGATGACGACAGAACTAAATGGAATCAAAATATTTTCAACGGCGTTTATTTCGGCGACGGTAATGCGTCACAAACCGTATTGACAAAATGTCCGTTTGTTCCGAGTGCCGTAATTGTTTTTGCCCATAACGCTTTGCCTTATGTTTGGAAGGACACTACAAATCAGGGTCACCTTTATACAGCTTTTGCTTCGACAACGGCTGCGTCATACGGAATTACTGCTAATTTTAAAAATAAATCGTTTTCCGTTATTCAAAAAACTACTTCAATAAACAATGAAGTAGTAAACCTGAACGAAAACGGCGTCCTTTACGGATACATCTTTTTCAGATAAATAAAAGAAACACCTCGATTTATTTCGAGGTGTTTTAATCTTACTCTTGACTTTTTTTCTCGTTTCGTATATACTTTTTATGCTGTGATTTTCAGTAAACATTAATAACGAGGTGTAGCTCAGCTTGGTAGAGCGCTGCGTTCGGGACGCAGAGGCCGCAAGTTCAAGTCTTGTCACCTCGACCAAAAAATAACAGATACCTTTTGGTATCTGTTATTTTTTTATACAATCCAAACAGGACTCGAGCCTGTGGCTCGTCAAAAGAAATTTCGTGTTTGAATGAATTTTCTTATAAGCAATTATTCTTTAAAAATTCATAATAAACACTTCATTCCTTTTTCCTTTTCCCCAACAAGTTTCACAACTTGCCGGGGACCCCGATTCCAAATTCGGCGACCTCAGGAGCAACGAATTTGGGAGAAACAGTCCGGTGGACTGTTTCGTAGAAGGCTGGTTCAGTTCTGTGTCACCTCGATCTCAAAAAACTTAAATTTACAAACTGACTTTTAAACAGCAACAAGTATATCTATTCACAAGGAAAAATGATTGCTAATTTGAATATCTTATCAGCCTCATCATATTTCCACTGCATTTCGCCATCGTATTTATCAACTATATTTTTAATACTTTTTGTGCCGAAGCCGTGTGCTTCGCTTTTCTTTTTGCTTGTAAGCAGTTTGCCGTTTCTGCTGTTCGGCTTTGAAGCGCAACTGTTTGTGGCAACTATTTTATGATACGAGCCCAAAGCGTTTGATATTTCCAAATGAATAAACTTATCTTCTGATTTTTCTGCCGATTCAACTGCATTGTCAAGAATATTGTTAAAAAGCGAAGAAATATCATAACTGTTTAGAAAAGACAAATTATCCGTTGTGATTTCTGTATCAAACTTTATACCTTTACTGCTGCAAACATCGGTGTATTTACTGAGTATTACATCAAGCAATCTGTTTTTCGTTTTGGCAATTCTGTTATATTTTGATATTTCGCCGAGCATATCGTCTATGTACTCTTTAATATCGTTTGAGTCGGACATATTGGCAATTGTAAGCACATTGTTTTTGTAATCGTGCGCCATTATGTTCATAGTTTCGTTTTTCTTTTCAAGAAGCTCAAGGTATTGCATATCTATATCGTTCTTTTGATTTACAAGTTCAAGTTCTATCAACTTTTGATTGCTTTTTTCTGCCTGCTCATAAATTAAATATATCACGACATTTGCAATTAAAAGCAAAACTATAGACACTATGCACATTACGGTTTCATAAAGCGAAAAGGTCTGACCGTTTGTAAGTATCCTGACAGTAACGATAATCAGCAAACTGCTTATCGGCAAAACAGACAGCGAAAACCATCTTCCCCACGAGCCGGAAAATCTTTCCTTGTTGGAAAATTTTAATAAAAATCGGCTGATTAAGAAATATAATATTTTGCTTATAACCACATCCATTATATAAATGATTTCGTTTTTGGTATATGAATTGTTGGTTGAGCCGGATATAAGCGAAATAATGTATATCGCCACCACTTCCGAAACGAACTGCGATATTCCTAAAATCATACCGTGGAAAAATGATGACTTGAATGTGCTTTTGAATCCTAAGAATACGCACAGTACATTACAAATCAATGTGAATATTACATTAAACAATTCGTAATCGGTTATATATCTGTAAACAAGCATTAATACCATATAAAGCAAAATTGTCACTAACGGCGAATACTTGTTTTTCTTTTCAAAAATAGTTTTTGCATACGAATATACAATCAGCCATTCCGATAAGTACATAAATATCAGAAAGAATATATTAGTCAATTTTTCATCTCCGTTCCAAAACATAGAAGAACATTCTTTTTATTTCAGCCTGCCTTTTCGGTGCAATGGTAATTTCATATTTTTCTACTATTCTGCCGTCTAAATCCTTTTTAGCCAAAACCAAAAGCGTCCTTGTATGCTTTATCGAATAGTCTAAGTTGGCAATATAGCTTGAATGTGGGCAAACAAATGAAATGCCACTAAGCCTGTTTTTCCAAAACGATATTTTTTCATTCGAGTAATATGTAGCATTTGTTGTAACAATTTTAGTTTTCTTCTTTACAATTTCAATAAATATTATATCGTTGGTATATACTTTGACATCTGAAAATGTGTTTGTATCGTAAAACACTATTGTATCGTTTTTGATTAACTCCTCTGCATCGTCAAGCGCTTTGTAAAGCCTTAAAACATTCAAAGGTTTTGGCAAAAATCGAAACGCATTGATTTTGAAAGCGTCGTCAAGATAACCTTCAAACGATGTAATTACAAAAATAATATTATGTGGATTTTTCCTTTTAAGTTCTTTGCCGGTATCGATACCGTTTATTTTTCCCATTTCTACATCGAGAAATACTAAATCGAAAAGTGTACTGCTTTCGAGCAAATCTTCTCCTGCACAAAATTGAATAAAATTCGGAATAATATTTCTTTCGCCAAAATAATTTCTTAAATGTTTTTCAAGTTCCTTTCGGAAGGTTTTATCATCATCACATATTGCAATGTTCATATGTTTACCTCATAATAAAAATCAGAAAATATTATTTATTATTTTCGTACATTGCTTTAACAAGAATTAATATATTGTCTATCGTTTCATTATTGCATAGCTGTAAATAGCCGTTTATTTGAGCAATTTTGTCGCTTTTTTCATCGTTGCCGTTGTCAATGCCTAAAAGAAAGTAGTCCGGAGTTTTGCCGAGTGCCAAGCACCACGCAACAAATTTGTCGAGCCTTGTATAATTGTGGCCACTTTCGACTCTTGACATTTGCTTGTCCGACAGGTAATCGTCGTCTTCCACAATTTTATCTTTATTGATTATTTCAACAAGCTGTGCCTGAGTATAGCCTAATTCTTTCCTTTTTCTCTTTAATCGACTGCCGACTTCTTTTAAAAAGATTTTATTATTCATATAATTCACCTCTAAATTTACTTTATAAGTAATTATATGTGGCATAAACTCACTACATTAGTATTATCTAATATTATTAGAATAATTGAAAAAATATTAGAAAATTCTAATAATATGTACAAATTCGATTGAAAAGACAAATTTGTCTATAATTCGGTCGAAATTGTTGATTTTTTTAGATTTTGGAAATACAATAAAATCACCAAACAGAAAGGGGATTTTTAATATGAAAACACAAAACAAAAAACACTCAAAATTACTCAAAGCTATTGCTAATAACTCATTAAAAATAGATGCTAACAGCACAACTTGTATGGCTGTTTATCAGCCGAAAGCACCTGCTTCCTTAAAAAAGTTCAGCAAGATAGATAATGATTAATAAACTATCTGCTGCTTTTACCGATAACCTCATAGCCAAAGGCGAAATAGACGAAAGCGAGCGAGAATTATACATTTATGGCTTTTTTATGTTTTTTTCTAAAGCTCTCCTCTTCATTCTAACTTGCTCTGTGGGTTTGCTCTTAAATGTTTTTGCACAAAGCATAATTTTCTTCATCGTTTTTATGACGGTAAGAAAATATGCCGGAGGTTATCATGCTAAGACAGAAGCAAGATGCGAAATATTGTCGTTTCTTTCTTTATCGGCTTGTGTAGTGCTAATGAAACTTTCTAAAATACTTGATATTAAAATAACACTTTTTTGCACATCGACTTTATGTATAATTTTAATATTTTTGTTGTGCCCGTTAGATACTCCCGAAAAGCCTTTAACAGATAAAGAACTTAAATATTTTCGCAAAAGGACTCGCATAATACTGTTGTGCATTGTTATAGCAGAATTGGTATCTTTTCATTTTGATTTTAATATTGTGTTTGCACCTTGCTGTGCAAGTGTAATACTTGAAGGCATACTGATTGTCTCAGGCAAAATAAAAAAAGATTACAATTCAAAAAAAGCAAGCTCTCCGTCATAGGAGGGCTTGTTTTTTGCTTTAGGCTGAAATTTAATTAAATGGTTGAGACTGATTGGACTATATAAAAAAATAACAGATACCAAAAGGTATCTGTTATTTTTTGGTCGAGGTGACACAGAACTGAACCAGCCTTCTACGAAACAGTCCACCGGACTGTTTCTCCCAAATTCGTTGCTCCTGAGGTCGCCGAATTTGGAATCAGGATCCACGGCAAGTTGTGAAACTTGTTGGGGAAAAGGAAAAAGGAATGAAGTGTTTACTATGAATTTTTAAAGAATAATTGCTTATAAGAAAATTCATTCAAACACGAAATTTCTTTTGACGAGCCACAAGTTCGAGTCCTGTTTGGATTATATAAAAAAATAACAGATACCGAAAAGGTATCTGTTATTTTTTGGTCGAGGTGACAGGACTCGAACCTGCGGCATCCTGCTCCCAAAGCAGGCACTCTAGCCAAACTGAGTTACACCTCGTTGTTCTCAACGCTTGGATATAATAATATATTCTCACCGATTTGTCAATACTTTTTTGAAAAAAAGTCAAAAAAATTATAAAATGGGGATGTGAGTGTTCATATCCCCATTAAATGTAATACTCGTCAATAAGCTGGTTTCTGCTTTTATCGAGAATATCCTGCAATGTGATTGAGTCGAGATATTCGTTAATAACATTATAAAGACCCTGCCATACGCCGACGGTCATACATGTTTCGTATTTGTCGCACTGATTTTCTTCATCTTCAAGGCAGGCAACAGGGGCAAGGCTTCCTTCAGTTATTCTCAAAATATCGCCGACAGTATAGCTTGACGGTGATTTTGCAAGCATATAGCCACCCTGATAACCTCTTGTAGTTTTGAGCAAGCCTGCACGATTTAAAATAGGTACAATTTGCTCAAGATATTTTTTTGATATATCCTGCCTGCTTGCAATATCCTTAAGCGCAACAAAACCGTCCTTTTGATTTTGCGCAAGGTCAAGCATTAATCTTAACGCATATCGTCCTTTTGTAGATATTTTCACTTTATCGCTTCCTTTTTTACTTCATAACCTAATTATACCATAGGTTTTGTAAGTGTTCAATAGGAATGACGAATTATTTTATATTTTCGCTAAATAAGTGTTTTTGTACTTCCGTCATTTACATTGAAGCAGTAAGCCTTTTTCACGCTGTCGAGAGTGTATCTGACGGATACATCGCCGTTTTTATCTAAAACGACAGAATCAATTTTTGCCTTGTTTCGAGTTGTCACATCGACAAAAATATCCTTTTGCTCGCTTGAGTAAGTCGACACATCGTCGGAAACAAAGAGAAGATTGCCGAAAAGGCTCGCAACCTCTGCAATTACTTTTCGCTGAGGTAAGGTCATATTAATATTGTTGTCACGAAGAAGGAATACATCAGGGTCGTTGAGGAAAGCTCTGCCGTCAAGCTGACGACGAAAAACAGTGTTTAAAAGTGCGCTCTTTGTTGAAACATCTTCCCTTGAAAACGGCTTCTTTTTAAAACTCAATGCCATATCGGCACCGATTCTGCAAAAATCGACCTTGCCGAAAGCAGGTGCAAGAGGAACGCCACAACCCAAAATCAACTTGTCGCCGCAACATTCACGAAGCAAATCCATAGCGTCGCACATAATTTCGCCACGGCTCTTGTTGTGAATAGGACGAATACAGCAGGCATAGAGGAAATCAAGCTTAACCATATCGTAACCCCATACATTGAGCACGGTGTCAAAAACTTCTTTAAGGTATTGCCTTACTTCATTGTTGTAAATATCAAGTGCATAGAATCCACCCCAGTTTTGAGAGGCAAAAGGAATTTTACCCTTGCTGTTTTTTACAAACCAATCCTTGTGCTGTTGATATATGTAAGACTTAGGCGTTGCACCGAAAGGAGCAAGCCATAAGCCTGCAAGCATATTGTTTTTATGAATATTGTCGGCTGCAGCTTTCATACCTGACGGAAACTTCTTTTCGTCGTGGTAAAGCCAATCACCTACAGTTCTTTCGTATCCGTCATCAATTTGGAAAATGTCGATTTTAGAGCCGAGATGGGCGATAGAGTCAAGGTCACGCTCAACAATTTCTTCGGTTACGCTTGTGTAATAGTTGTACCAAGTGGTGTAGCCACACATTCTCTTTGACCTTGGCTTTGAAATTTTTGCAAGCTCAAAATATTTTTCAAATGCGCTTTCACTTTCGTCGATAATGTCGCAAAGTTCAAGCAACTTAATTTCCTGACCGGCTTTGTAGGTTACGCCTTCAAGGTCTTTTTCGATTGAAACTGTTTTGCGATTTGTGTCAAAAGTGATGATTGTGTAACCGGCTCTTTCGCTGAGTGACGCAAAAAGACGAATATCACAGCCGTTGCGAATGTAGGCATAAGAATAGCCGTAAAATACACCTGAGGTTTGTGGATAGTCGTGGAATGTTAAATCACCGGCGCCCCAAATACCAAGAATATTGAATTTCTTTTTGTCAATGAATGATAGAACTTTCGGATTAAAGTCGTCAATCATAGAATCATCAACGGCATATTCTCTTGATACCGTCCAGCTTTGATAACCGTTTACAAAAAACTTGCTTTGGTTTGAAAAAGAAATATCGTTTTTAATTTCAAACTTTTGAAAGCTTACATCTGTTTTCGGCAAAAGAGTTAAAACAAGCACATCGTCTTTGACCTCTTCTCTGATTTCAAAGTCGACTGTTTCACTGTGATGCGTTTTGTGAGTTTTGCCGTTTGCAGTGTAAATAATGTTATATTTGTAGCTCATAATTTTACCCCATTAAAATATTAAATAATATCGTGACCTTGTTCCTCAGGGTAATACATACCCCATTCGTTTCTTATAAAGGTCATAATGTCCATAACATCTTTTGTGAAGTTGAGGTGCATATCATTACCCTCAAGCACTGCTTTTTCCATATCTTCAATCTCATATTCAATCGCTTTGTCGGTACTTCCGGAAGTGATGACTTCTTTTTCACCTGTGTCTGTATAAGTGATAACTGCTTCGTCGCCACGAGGATACTCAAATATTTCAACATATCCCTTGTCAAAACTGATTGTACCTCTTTTAGGTTGCTTTGCGTGAAGTGAAAGGATAATGCTTGCCATTTCATCTTCCTTGTTTTGAAGAAGAATACTTGCCTGTTCGTCAACACCTGTAGGTGCAAATTTAACTTGTGAAGTAATTTTATGTGGCTTTGAAGTCATAAACCAGCGCACAAAAGAAATTGCGTAAACACCTATGTCAAGCATAGCGCCACCGGCAAGATTACGGTTGAAAAATCTGTTGTTCATATCATACGGCTTGTAGCTTCCGAAGTTCATTTGAATAAGCTTTAACTCACCGAGCTTGCCACTTGATATTATTTCGTTAAGCTTTTTGTAAATCGGCATATGATAAATGGTCATAGCTTCTGCCAAAACAACACCGTTTTCTTCTGCCAAATTTATTGCTTCGTCAAGCTCACGGCTGTTAAGTGTAATGGACTTTTCGCATATAACATTTTTACCGTTTTTGAGTGCTTTTCTCAAATACTCAATGTGGGTGTTGTGAGGAGTTGAAATATAAATTATATCTACATTTTCATCCTCAAACACTTCGTCAATGTTGTCGTAAACCTTTTCAATTGCGTATTTTTCTGCAAAGCTTACAGCCTTGTCGTGAGTACGGTTTGCAACTGAATAAAGCTTCCTGCCCTTTGCCTGCATAGCAGATGCAAGCTGGTTTGCTATAACACCGCAACCGAGCGTTGCCCAGTTAAGCTCTTCCATATTTACCACTCCTTTTGAGGTTATTATACTTTAGATTTTGGATATAGTCAATTTATAAATTATAGTTTATAATCGGTTGACGGCTTGCGCCACATTATATTTTTTCTCTCCCTCAGTCACTTTCGTGACAGCTCCCTCGTCAGAGGGAGCCAAGTCCTTGCTTCCCTCTGACGAGGGAAGTGTCAGCTATGCTGACGATAGGAG
>JBNMGQ010000021.1:0-24085 GCA_050872345.1 Eubacterium sp.
GCGAAAGGCTCGAAGCACCAACGATACGATTACGGTATCCTTAGATACCTAAAATCGTATCGTTCCTGCGTTGTTGATATAGATTAATTTAGTAATCGGTTTGCACTAATGAAGTAAACAATCTAATTGTTTGACACTTCGGTGTGGTTATGGCTGCTTATTCACAACCGGAAATTATAATTTAATCAAGTGCATCGCTTACTGCGTCGCCGGCTTTATCTACTGCGCCACCTACACCGTCGGCAATATCGTCTGCGCCTTCGCCGATGTCGTCGCCTACTTTATCTGCTCTGCTTTCGGCATTGCTCATAGCGCCGCTTGCGTCGCTTTCTGCCATATCGGTTGTGCTTGTGCTTTCGTTTGTACCTGTTTCGCTTGTACTTGGTAAGGTTGTCGTTGTCATATCGTCATTGTTTTTTGAGCAACCCATAAATACCGTTGCGATTACTGCTATTGCAATTGCTATAATTAATATTTTACTGTTCATAATGATACTTCCTTTCAACACTATTATTATTCAAAATATTTTGATTATACATTTATTTTGTGAGAGTGCCACCGTCAGAGTAGAGAAGGAGCATAATGTCCTCTTCACATCCGTTGTCGGCATTGATATAAATGAGTACTTCTTCCTTTGTTTCACTGCTTTTGCACCTAAATTCATAGCAGTTTGCCTCTTTGCCGTTTTCCTTTGGAATAACGCACTTTTTACACGAAAGCACTTTAAGATTTTTTGAAAGTTTCTTTTGAGCGTCCTCTTTTGTAAGCTTGCAGTTGAAACTTTTACGGTTATCGGTATGATTTTTTAAATAACCCTGCGCTTCGAGTGAAACGATTTTACCGTCGTACATCGACACACCAACCTTGATAAGGTCTGCGTAATAGGTTGTGTCATCGGTTTTATATGCAAAATTAATCGTGCAAATGTTGTTGTTGATTGCATAATAGGTGTTTGTCATATTTTTGTAGCCGATTGAGTTAAGATAACTTTCGGCAAGATTTATCGCATTGTTTTCATCAATTGAACTTGATGAAATTTTGCCACCGTAAAGCATATAAGCAGGGTAACCGGCACATTTCGTTATTGCCACGGTTTTTTGAGCAAAAGTGAATGTGTAGCAGGCAATGTCGCTTTTGTCGTCGCCCGAATATGACAGCTCGCTTATATTACATCCGATAACCTTCGCTGCCACTTCTCTTGCTTCCTCACGGCTGATTTTGTCGCTTTTTTCAAGCAGTTTCGATTTTCGGTTAAGCACAGCGTCGGCAAACGGACCGTCGTAAAGCAAAGTAGGGTAGTCCTTAAAAACTTTTGCCGAACTTGAAAATCCGTTCGAAACGGAACTGATTTTTACGCTTTTTGCTTTTAAATCGTCGGTGTCAATGTCGGCACCGTTGTTTGCAATCGTTGCCATATCGCTTACACTTTGGTTAAGCTTTGTGGCATAGCTTAAAAGCTTGCTTAGATTTTGGTGCTCTTCTTCGCTGACTGTTTCGTTATTTGTAATTTTGTTTGCAATAAAGCTTGCGTAGTCACTCGCCTGAGTGATGAATTTGTATGTTGAGTTTAAATTCATTTGCTCAACGGGTAGGCGTGATAACGAGTCCTTTGCAGATGAACATTCGCTGTATAAATCCTTGCTTATTTCCATCAGCATTTTGTCCGAATTTGAATAAACGGATTTTGTTAAATTTGTTTGGATTGAGTCGAGATTTTCCGAAAGCTCGTTTAAGCTTTGCTGATAGCTTAATTCTAATTGCGCTTTGTAATTATCGGCACGATTCATATTGATTATTGCCCAGCTTGCAAGTACCAAAGCAAAGGCTACGGCATATGAAAACAGCCTGATATAGCTTCTTTTAGTCATTTAGATTACCTCCGTTTTATATTTTTGCCTGATTTTTCAAAAACATTCAAAAAAATGTTTTATTATATTATTCTTTGTGATATAATGCTATTAATTGTAATTAATATGGAGTAGTAGAATTATGGCAAAGGTCGAAGGAAAAAAGAGAATTGTAGTTAAAGTAGGCACATCAACGCTTACTCACCAAACAGGTAAAACCAATATTGCAAGGCTTGCAAAGCTTGCTTCGGTGCTTTCGGATTTGAAAAACGAAGGTCACGAAATAGTGCTTGTTTCAAGTGGCGCTATTGCAGTAGGTTGGTCAAAACTCGGACTCGGCGAAAAGCCCAAAACCGTTCAGGGTTTGCAGGCTTCGGCAGCAGTCGGTCAGTGTGAGCTTATGTTTCTTTACGACAAGCTTTTTTCCGAATACAGTGTTACTGTAAGTCAGCTTCTTTTCTCAGCCGACACTCTTCAAAATCCTGAGGAAAAGGAACATCTTGTTGATACATTTAATCAGCTTCTTGATTACGGCTCGCTTCCGATTATTAATGAAAACGACTCGGTTTATATTGAAGAACTTTTAAACGGTGATAACGACTGCCTCAGTGCAATGGTGGCTTCGCTTATCAATGCCGATTTACTTATTATGCTTACCGACACTCACGGTCTTTACGATTCGAACCCGAGTGAAAATGACGACGCAAAGCTTATCAGCGTTGTTGAAGAAATTAACGACGATATTTATTCAATTGCCGGTGGTGCAAGTGAAAAGGGCACAGGTGGTTTTCAAACGAAAATCAAGGCTGCCGAGATTGCAACAGGTAACGGTATTCCGGTAATTATTATGAACGGTGAAAAACCGACTGATATATACAAGGTGCTTTCGGGCGAAAGCATCGGAACATATTTTAAGGCAAAGGGTGATAACAATGCTTGAACAATTAGGAATTAATGCAAAAAAAGCTGCAATGTCTATTTCTTGCGCTTCAAGTGAAAAGAAAAACGAAGCGTTAAAAGCAATTGCAGATGCTCTTGAGGAAAATGCGCAAAAGATTATCGACGCCAATAAAATCGATTATGACGCTCAGATAGGTATTCTTGATTCGGGTATGCTTGACAGACTTGAACTTAACGAGGACAGGATTAAGGGTATGGCAGACGGTTGCCGTCAGGTTATGGCTCTTGACGACCCTTGTGGCAGAGTGCTTGAAACAGTTGAAAGACCTAACGGACTTGTGATTAAAAAAGTCAGCTGTGCTATGGGCGTTATCGGTATCATTTACGAAGCACGACCTAATGTTACTGCCGACGCTGCTGCGCTTTGCTTAAAGAGTGGTAACGCAGTAATTCTCCGTGGCGGTAAAGAAGCTATTCATTCAAACCTTGCTATCGGCGAAGTTATGAGAGATGCTATTAAAAGTGTCGGCCTTGACGAAAATATCGTTCAGGTTGTAAGTGACACAAGCAGAGAATCGTCAACAGAACTTATGAGAATGAAGGGCACACTCGATTGCCTTATTCCAAGAGGAAGCAAAAGGCTTATTCAGGCAGTTGTTGAAAACGCTACCGTTCCTGTTATTGAAACAGGCTCGGGCAATTGCCATATATATGTTGACGAAAGTGCAAATATCGATATGGCTGCAAATATCATCTTTAATGCAAAAACTCAGCGTATCGGTGTGTGCAACGCTTGTGAAAGCCTTGTTATCCACGAAAATATTATTGACAAAGCTTTGCCGGTTATTAAAGCCAAGCTTGATGAAAAAAATGTAGAGATTCGTGGCGACGAAAGAGCAAGGAAAGCTTGCCCTGATATTAAAGAGGCAAGTGAAGAAGATTTCGGTACGGAATATCTTGATTACATTATCAGCGTGAAAACCGTTAAAAATATTGACGAAGCTATTGAGCATATTAACAAATATTCAACAGGTCATTCCGAATCGATTATTACGGAAAATAAAGAAAACGCCGATAAATTTATGAAACTTATCGATTCATCTTCTGTTTATCACAATGCTTCAACAAGATTTACGGACGGTGGCGAATTTGGTTTGGGTGCCGAAATCGGTATTTCAACTCAAAAGCTTCACGCAAGAGGACCTATGGGTCTTAGGGAACTTACAACTACCAAATATTTAATTTACGGAAACGGACAGGTTAGGTAATGACAGACGAAGAAAGACAAAAAATGCGTAAAAAGCGCCAAAGGGCACGAAAACGCAAAAGAGTCAGAAAAAAGATATTATTAATAATTGCGCTCATAATAATATTGTTGGCTGTTTTTATAACAACAATTAAAATTGTTAACCCTGCATTTGATTTTTCTGCCTATTTGCCGGAAGGTAAGGCGCAGCAGGTTGTGAAACTCGTTGACGAAAAGGTGTTTAAAAATACTACAACAACCACTAAAGCGCCTTCAACTCAAAAGGTGACAACCACTAAACCGATTGCAACAAAAAAGGCTGACTATGATTATGACGATTTCAGCGTTTTTGCTTTTGACACTTCGCTTCAGGGCAATCAAATCGGTAATTTGCTCGGCAAAACTCAGGGCGCCGTAACATACAGCTCATCATATATTTACTACAGCGTTGAGGGCAGTGGCATTTTCCGTTTTGAGCCGAACGAGGAGAAAAATTCCAAGGTATTAAATGGCGATTATAACTTTAAATATCTTAATGTTTTGGGCGATTATCTTTACGCTGTTGATATGAACTCAAATGTGCTTAAGAAAATGCCTGTTGCAGGTGGCGACAGTGTAAATATGGCAGAAGGTATTGCTTTTGCATACCTTTATAATGATAATATTTACTTTGTCGGTACCGATAATACAGTCGGTTTTATTAACACTTCCGATTTTCAAAAGACTGTTCTTTATGCTGCCGGTGGCGACAAAACAGTTTCGTTTGCAGGTATTTCACTTTCAAGGGTATTTTTCGTTTTGCACGACAATGTTGCAAATTATGACGAGTACATAACCGTCAATGTCGCTGATTCAAACGATGTTTTGAACTTTAGGGATGACAGCAAGGACGGTGACATTATCAACCTTTCGCTTGAATGTGGATTTATGTATTATTATAAGAAAAATGACGATTCATCTTATTCGCTTTGCAGGCAAAAGTTCGGGTCGGAAAATGTTGTGACCTTGATAGAAAATGCAAGCGTTACGGATTACCCGAGCGTTTACTCAAACAGGCTTTATTACGGCGAGCTTGACGGCTCAAAGTATAGAGCGAAAGAGCTTAATATGAACTCAATGGATACTAAAACTATGGTGTCAGCGTCCGATTGTGATTTGACCGGTACACTCGGTATCGGCTACGGTTATCAGTATGTATTTTTAATCGGAACCAAGACTCAAAACGGTGAGTCGGTTTGTAAGGCAAGCTGTATTTATACTTCATCCTCGGGCGATAATACATTGAACTTTAATGGGGACAAGCTTGTTTATTAAGGCGAACACAGTTCGCCCCTACGGTGATTTTTCTAATTTAGATAATCTAAGGGGTTGGCGTCCCCGACGACCCACATTTTTGGCAATCTTAACACACAAGGAATTTTAATTTATGGACAAATACAAAAAATTAGCTTCCAACACTTTAATATTTGCGATTGGTACTTTTTCATCAAAGGTATTGTCGTTTTTGTTAATGCCGTTTGTAACACGAATGATGGGTACCGGCGACTACGGTGCTGCCGACCTCGTTCAGCAAACGGTTAATGTGCTCATACCTGTTGTGACCCTTCAGGTTAACAGTGCTGCGCTGAGGTTTTCGCTTGACAAGGCGACAAATAAAGCCGATGTTTTTAAAGTCGGAGTCAGGACAACCTTGGCAGGCTTTGCAGTATTTTTGCTCTTCACTTATCCGTTGAGCACGCTTAAAATCAACGACTTCCACCTCGGCGATTACATTATTTTGATTATCGCTTTCGTTCTCGTCTCAAGCTTCAGGCAACTTTGCCAGCAGTTTGTAAGAGGTTGCGGCCATGTTAAGCTTTATGCACTCGACGGTATTCTTGCCACTGCAACAACATTGGCATTTACAATCCTTTTCTTAGGTCCGTTCAAATGGGGCGTAACAGGTTATATTGTTGCTATTATTGCGTCGGACGCATGCTCTGTTGTTTTCTACTTTACTACTGCTAAGCTTTATCGATATGTCAATTTCAATAAGCTTAAGGATAAGGGCATAGCGCACCAAATGCTTAAGTATTGCGTTCCACTCATTCCTACAGTTGTTTTGTGGTGGATAATCAATGTTTCCGACAGATATATGGTAACTTACTTCATTTCATCTTCTGCCAACGGTCTTTATACTGCTGCGTCGAAGATTCCTAATTTCGTTATCCTGTTTTCGCAAATATTTATTGACGCTTGGCAACTCAGTGCAGTTGACGAGTACGACCAAGAGGGTGGCGCTCAGTTCTTTACCAAGGTGTTCAGAGTTTACTCCGGTGGCGTGTTCGCCGTTGCTTCCGTTCTTATTCTTTTATGCCAGCTTATAACAAAAATTCTTGTTGCAGGCGACTATTACGATTCATGGCAATATGTTCCTATTTTGATTATCGCAACAACATATTCGTGTATTGTAAACTATCTTGCTTCCGTTTATATGGCTAAAAAGAAGAGTGTTATGTCACTTGTTACTGCTATGAGTGGTGCCGTTACAAATTTCGTTTTGAACCTTGTGTTTATTCTTCGACTCGGTGCCAACGGTGCTGCGCTTGCAACTGTTTGCGCTTTCCTTGTAGTATTTGTTACAAGGGGTCTTGATACAAGAAGATATATCAAAATTGACTTTAAGCTTCCGATTATGCTCGGCGAAACGGCTGTATTGGTGACTCAATCGGTGCTTCTTTTAAAACTTAAATCAGGCGTAATTCTTTATGTGATTGAGGCAGTACTTGTTGCAGTTATGCTCCTTCTTAATCTTAAACCGATTAAAGAGCTTGCCACACTTCTTATTAATAAATTTTTGAAAAAGAAGAAATCATAAATTTTAAAATATAAACAATTTGCACTTACAGTTGCAAAATCGTAAATTTTAGTATATAATGTACAAAGAACACAAAGAAATAAACTAAATATATAAAAATTTTTGGAGGATATGTATGGAAAAGATGACTGTTTCACAGGCTAAGAAAGCTATAAGCGACAAGCTTAGCCATTTCTTCGGTGTTGATACAAAAACAGCAACCGACGAACAGTATTATAAAGCAGTAGCTATGATTATCCGTGACAGACTTTCACAGATGAACAGCGAATTCAGAAACGAAGCCAAGGGACAGGACAGCAAAGAGATTTATTATCTTTGTATGGAATTTCTTATGGGTCGTTCACTTAAGAATAATCTTTATAACCTTGACTTGACAGACACATTTAAAAAGGCTCTTGAGTCTTTTGATGTAAACCTTGATAAGCTTTACGAAAAAGAACCTGACGCAGGTCTCGGTAACGGTGGCCTCGGCAGACTTGCAGCTTGCTATCTTGACGGCCTTGCTACTAACGGCTTCCAGTCAATGGGTTATTCAATCAGATATGAAGCAGGTATTTTCAAGCAAAAGCTTGTTGACGGTTGGCAGACAGAGCTTCCTGACTTCTGGCTTCCGGGTGGCGAAGTATGGCTCGTTCCTCGTGAAGAAAGAGCAGTTGAAGTTAAGTTTGAAGGCTGGGTTGACGAAAGCTGGGACGGTGATTTCCACCATGTTGACTACAAGGATTGCAACACCGTAACTGCTGTTCCTTACGATATGTATGTTTCAGGTAAGGGCAAGGGCGTTTCAAGGCTTCGTCTTTGGGCTTCAAGAAAGCCTGAGCTTGATATGGGTCTTTTCAATTCAGGTTCATATATTAAGGCTATGGAGCAATCGGCTATGGCTGAAGCTATTTCAAAGGTACTTTATCCTGCCGACAATACTCCTGAAGGTAAGTCACTTCGTCTTCGTCAGCAGTATTTCCTTGTTTCTGCTTCAATTCAGGATATTATTCAGCGTCATTTGACAAAGTACGGCACTCTTGATAATTTACCTGATAAGGTAGCTATTCATATTAACGATACTCACCCTACTATGGCTATTCCTGAGCTTATGAGAATTATGCTTGACGAATGTGGCTATGACTGGGATACTGCTTGGAGCTTGGTAACAAGAACTGTTGCTTACACTAACCATACAGTTATGAAGGAAGCACTTGAATGCTGGAGCGAGGACCTTTACAAGCGTCTTTTACCTCGTATTTATGCTATTACTAAGGAAATTGACAATCGTTTCAGAGCATATGTTTGGGGCGCAACAGGTGACGCAGATAAGGTTGAGCGTATGGCTATCATTTCAGGTGGCGTAGTAAGAATGGCTAACCTTTGCGTTGCAGGTTCACACTCGGTAAACGGTGTATCTGCACTTCATTCTGAAATCCTTAAGGATACAGTATTTAACGATTTCTATACAATCACCCCTGAAAAGTTCACTAATGTAACTAACGGTATCGCATTTAGAAGATGGATTTGTCAGGCTAACCCTGAACTTACTTCATTTATTACCGAACTTATCGGCGACGGCTTTATTACTAAGAGTGACGAGCTTCTTAAGCTTCGTGACTTCAAGGACGACAAGCAGGTGCTTGACAGACTTACTGCTATTAAGCTTGCAAATAAGGAAAAGTTTGCAGCAGTTGTTAAAAAGAGAAACGGCATTGAGCTTGACCCAACTTCTATTTTTGATGTTCAGGTTAAAAGACTTCACGAATATAAGCGTCAGCAGCTTAATGTTCTCAACATTATTGCAGAATATCAAATGCTCAAGGCTAACCCTAATATGGACTTCCAGCCAAGAACATATATCTTCGCTTCTAAAGCAGCACCGGGCTACTTTATGGCAAAGAAGATTATTGAACTTATCGACGCTCTTTCAAAGGTTGTTAACAATGACCCTGACATTAAGGGCAGAATCAAAGTAGTATTTATGGAAGACTACAATGTTTCACTTGCCGAAACACTTATGCCGGCTGCCGATATTTCAGAGCAGATTTCACTTGCTGGTACAGAAGCTTCGGGTACAGGTAATATGAAGCTTATGTTAAACGGTGCAATCACTCTCGGTACTCTTGACGGCGCAAATGTTGAAATTCACGACGCTGTAGGCGATGACAATATCTTCATCTTCGGCTTAAAAACTCCTGAGGTTATGGAGCTTCAGAAAAAAGGCTATAACCCTATGGAATATATGTATAACAACAAGGTTCTTAAAAACGCTGTTGAATTTATCCAGGCAGGTGTTAACGGTAAGAGCTTCGGCGAAATTTCATCATCTCTTATGAATGTTGACCAGTATATGGCACTTGCTGATTTTGCCGACTATCAAAAGGCACAGCAGGCTTCTTCACTTGCTTATCAGGATAAGGAAAAGTTTGCTAAGATGTCACTTATGAATATCAGTGGCGCAGGTATTTTCAGTGCCGACCGTTCAATTATGGATTATGCTAATAACATTTGGCACACAAAGCCTGTTGAATTTAAGGCTGAGCCTAAAAAAGCTTCAAAGAGCGCTCCTATGGGAAGCAAAGAAGTAAAAAAGGCAGGGCCTAAGAAAGCTGAGAAAAAGGTTGAAAAGAAAGCAGAACCTAAAAAGGAAGTAAAAAAGGAAACTGCTAAAAAGACAGAGCCTAAAAAATCAGCTAAAAAGACAACAAAAAAGTCTAAATAATAAATTGTAGTTTAATTAACCTATCAAGGCTCCCCTTTTAATGTTATAAAGGGGAGCTGTCAGCTTTGCTGACTGAGGGGATAAAAGGCAACAATCCCTCCGTCACGCAAGCGTGCCACCTCCCTTTACACAAGGGAGGCTCAAATCGGTTTGATGATTATAATAAACTACAATTTATTTTTGTAAAGGAAAAAGATTTAGTGCAGATATATAATTCACGAGATAAAAGCTACAAGTCAATAATTTCGGCAATTGCAACTGATGAAAAATGTAAGTTTCGTATCATTGTTCCGAGAGATATGAAATGCTCGGGCGCAAGCCTTGCCATTACAAAAGAAAATGAGGAAACTCAATTTTACAATATGTTTTGGGCAGGAATGTGTGGCGACAATTTTGAATATTGGGAACTTCACTTTTACGCAACGACACCGGGTCTTTATTTTTATCATTTTGTTCTCGATACTCCTTGGGGCAAAAGCTATGTTAAAAATGCAGGGCAGGGCAGGGGCGAACTCAATGCGTCGTTTCCTGATTTTCAGCAGACGGTTTACGATAAAAACTTTGTCACGCCTGACTTTTTAAAGGGTGGCATAATGTATCAAATTTTCCCTGACAGGTTTTATAACTCCGGCACGGCTAAGAAAAATGTACCTTCAACGAGAGTTATGCGTGAATGGGGCGATACTCCGTTTTGGAAAGAAGAGCAGATGAACGGCATTTGGAATAACGACTATTTCGCCGGTGACCTTAAGGGTATTGAAAAGAAATTGCCGTACATTGCCGACTTGGGCGTTACCTGTATTTATCTTAATCCGATTTTTGAATCTCACTCAAACCATAGGTATGACACTGCCGATTATGAAAAGGTTGACAGTCTTCTCGGTGACGAAGATGATTTAAAGCACCTTTGCAAAATAGCTAAGGAAAAGTTTGGTATCAGCATTATTCTTGACGGTGTGTTCAGCCATACCGGTTGTGACAGCCGATACTTTAATATGTATTCAAGGTATGACGATATAGGCGCATATAACAGCAAGGAAAGTCCGTATTTTTCGTGGTATAAATTTATAAAATGGCCCGACGAATACCATTCCTGGTGGGGCATTAAGCTTTTGCCTGAGGTTATTGAAGAGGACGAAAGCTACAGACAATATATTTGCGGCAAAGACGGTATTCTTCGCAAGTGGCTTAGATGTGGCATTGCAGGCTACAGGCTTGATGTGGCAGACGAACTTCCCGACATTTTTCTTGACGATTTGAGAAAAGCAGTTAAGGATGAAAACAAGGACGCAATTATTATCGGCGAAGTTTGGGAGGACGCTACAAATAAATTCGCTTACGGTCAAAGGCGAAAGTATCTTCTCGGTGAAGAACTTGACAGCGTGATGAACTATCCGTTTGCCGACGCAATTTTAAATTTTGTTCGTTTTGCAAACGGTGATGCATTTTTTAACAGCGTTATGTCAATTGTTGAAAATTATCCACCTCAGGTTTTGTCTGTTCTTATGAATCATATCGGCACTCACGATACCGAGCGTGCAATTACTCGCCTTGCAGGTGAAAACTGCGACGGCAGGGACAGACAGTGGCAGTTTGAACATAACACCCTTTCAAAATACGACTATTTAAAAGGTATCTCTATGATGAAAATTGCGTCGCTTATTCAGTTCACTTTGCCGGGTGTTCCGTCAATTTATTACGGCGACGAGATTGGTATGCAGGGTATGAAGGACCCATTCAACCGTGGCTGTATGCAGTGGGACAATATTAACGAGGAACTGCTCAAGTGGTACAAACGACTCGGTCAACTTCGCTTAAGCTCAAAGGCTTTTGTAAACGGTGACTTTGAAAAGATTTATTGTGACGGTGGAGTTATAGCGTATTCACGAAATGCAGAGCACGACGCAGTGCTTGTAGCAGTTAATAATTCTAACGAGTCAAAGCGAATTTTTGTCGGCACAAAATGGGATAATTCCTATTCTCTTTTTGACGAAAGGGCAGTGGACGGATTTATTACTCTTCCACCTTATCGATACACTCTTTTAACGATACAATATTGATTAGATTTTAACAGTATTATAGGAGAATGTGGATGAAAAGAATTTTATCGATTTTTTTATCAGTCGCAGTAATTGTTGCTTCGTTTTGCTTTGCCGATATTGATGCGTATGCCAAAACCGTTAAAAACGGTAAGCTTAGCGCAAGCGTGTCAACTTCAATGTCAGTCGGTCAAAATGCAAGCATTACAACGAAGTATAATAAAAAGAAAGTGACAAAGGGCGTTACATTTAAAACAAGCAATAAAAAAATTGCTACAGTGAGCAAAAAAGGTGTTGTAAAAGCAGTTAAAAATGGCAATGTTACAATTACCGTTAAGTATAAGAAAAAGAGCGCAAAGCTTAAAATCAGCGTGAAAAAGCCGGTGGCTAAAAAGACGGTTAAGGTTGGCTCAAAGACAGTTAAGCTTGATGCAAACGGTGGCATTATTTTAGGAAGTTTTAAAACCAAAAACGGTTATGTAACCGACCTACCTGTTGCATACAAAAAAGGCTATGAGGTGCGTGGTTGGTTTAGTGGTGAAAATCAATATTATTACGGCTCAAAAATAAGTAAAAATGTTACTCTTGTTGCAAAATACAGAAAGCTTAAGGCAGAAGATTACAGGGACATTGTTGACCTTGACTATTTGAAAAATAATTATGTCAATGCATATTATGACGAACTTCAGGATGTAATGGTTGACAGTAATAAGCCTTGGGAAGATAACAGCGCAGTTAAGCAGTATTATCTTGATAAAATGCTTGATAAGGGCTATTGCCCTACAACATATTTTAACCCAAAGGCTTATATCCAAATTGTGAAATCAAAGTACGGTATTGAGCTTTCGTCATACAAGGAGGCGCTTGAATTTTATCTTGGCTGTGGTATACCAAACGGCGATAAAGCTACATTGAAGTGTATTCACGACGGTGGTAGCTTTGACGACAGCTTTAGTGAAGTCGAGTATGATTATTACCCAAATGTTTACGAACGGTACGAAACAGGCGAATATGCAATGTATTGTGGCGAGTGTGGCAAGTATTTCTACGGTCCGACTAAGCACGATGATTGGGATATTCATATGTTTTATATTTGTAATGTTTTAAATCAGGAAGGCTCAGGTTGGTCGTGGGCATATGATACTTATGATATTTTCTATAAGAAAGAGGATCACGAGCATACCGACACCGTAAGGCGTACATATTGCCAAAATGAAGGCAAAAAGGTTGAAGAAAAGCTTATCAGCAGTGACTATACTCCGTATCGAACCGATGCACCTATGAGCTATCCACCTGACGGACCGGTATGGTGGTACATAGACAAGTTTTAAACAATCGCATATATTAAAAAATCCACGAGCAGATGCCCGTGGATTTTTCTATGTAATATTTATTTTTCTTTGACTGCTGTGTTTTCGCTTCCACGAAATACAACAAATTTGTCGTAAAGAAATTCGGTAATCATATTGCAAGCCATTGTACAGCCTAAAACTATGTAGTTGATAGCTGTTACATCGGCAAATTTTGCTGTGAAATGGTTGCCGAGAAGTGTTGAAATCGGGGTGAATACAAGATAAAAAGCGAACACCTTGAGCATTGCAATTGGTACATTGTTAGCCGATTTGAATGTGAACTTACGGTTAAATGTGAAGTTCCATAAAACCGAAAGAATAAGCGCAATAAGGTACATAGGACCGTATTCGTTAGACATTATTTTTGCAAATGTTTTGTTAGTGTTCATAAGATTTTGTAAAGCAGGAAGCTTGATTATAACTTCGCTCATAAGCGTAAAGCTGAGCACCTGAATGATACCTGCCGATGCAGAAAAAAGAGCAAATTTTATAAATTGCCAAACACTGCCTTTTGTCTTTTTTTCTTCACTCATAATAAAATCTCCTTAAATAAGATGTTTTTATTGTAGCACGATATAATATGTAATGCAATAATATATGATAAATTATAGTTTATCGGGCGAACACAGTTCGCCCCTACGGTAATTTTTCTAATTTAGATAGCCTAAAATGATAAGACTATCGTAGGGGCGAACTGTGTTCGCCCGTTAATCCCTCCGTCACGCAAGCGTGCCACCTCCCTTTTCAAAGGAGGCTTAATTCGGTTAACCCTGCGCTAAACTACAATTTACCACCTGTACTTCGTCAATTTACCCTTTTGTGAAAGTTCAGGGTAACCCCACTGGCGCAGGACTTCGTATGTGCCGACTGCAACTGCGTTTGAAAGGTTAAGGCTTCTGATTATGCCACGCATAGGAAGTCTTACGCAGGTGTCGTGGTTGGCTTTCAAAAGTTCTTCGGGCAAACCTTTTGTTTCCTTGCCGAAAACGAGAAAAGCGCCGTTTTCATATTCCATATCGGAGTGTGCAATTTCTGCTTTAGTTGAAAAATAGTAGAATTTTGCGCCCTTATTTTTTTCAAAAAATTCCTCGGTGCTGTCGTAGTAGCTTATGTCAAGCTTGTCCCAGTAGTCAAGACCGGCTCTTTTTACCTGTTTGTCGGTAATCGTGAAGCCCATAGGACCAACAAGATGAAGGCGTGCACCTGTTGCAGCGCAGGTTCTCGCAATATTGCCTGTGTTTTGTGGAATTTCAGGCTCGATAAGTGCAATGTTAAGCGAGTGTTCCATTAATATATACCTCTTTAATGTCTAAATTTTCGTCGAGAAATACAAGGTCGGCGCATTTTCCGACTGCTATTGAACCGACACTTTCGTCCTCACCGATTGATTTGGCAGGATTGATTGTGCAGGATTTGAGCGCAGTTTTAAAATCAATACCAAATTCAATAAGATTTTTAAATTCACGGTGAATGTTAGAAATTGAAGCAGCGATTGTACCGTCCTCAAGAACGGCATACTTGCCACCCTTTTTAACGAAAACAGGCTGACCGCCAAGTTCAAATTCACCTTCGCCGAGTCCGGCGCCACGCATAGAGTCGCTGATTACTACTGCTCGTTCTTCGCCCAAAATTTTAAAAGCATTTCTTAAAACTGTCGGGCAAATGTGACCACCGTCGCAAATAAGCTCACACATTACTCTTTCATCGTCAAGAGCAGTTCCTACAATTCCTGCTTCACGGTGATTCATAGGTGTCATAGCGTTGAAAAGGTGGGTTGCGTGGTTAATGCCGTTGTCAATCGACTTTTTACATTCATCTGCATTTGCTGCCGAGTGACCGATTGAAACATTGGTAAACTTGCTTGCGTGTTTGATAAATTCTTCGCTTTCAAAAGCTTCCGGCGCAATAGTGATAAGCTTTACGAGTGAATTGCTTTTTTCATACAAATCGTCAAACTCTTCTATTGTGGCACCTCTTACATATTCTGCGTTTTGCGCACCTTTTTTGCTCATGGCGATAAACGGACCTTCAAGGTTAATGCCGATTACCTTTGAACCTGCGTTATTTTCTTCTTTGTATTCGCTTATTGTTTTGACAATATTTTCAAGCCTGTCTTTAGGTAAAGTCATAGAAGTTGGGCAAAATGAAGTTACACCGTGCTTTGCAAGTTCGTTTGCCATTTTTTTTAGACCATCTTTGTCGGCGTCGGAAGCGTCGCCACCGGCACAGCCGTGAATGTGAACATCAATAAAACCCGGTATGAGTATGTATCCACTCATATCCTTGCCGTCTTTTTCTATAATTCCTATCTCTTTAATTTTACCGTTTTCAACTTCAATGTCGCCAAATTCTTTTTCAAAATTTTCATTAAAGAAAGTACAATTTTTAAAAATCATTATTCATTTTCCTTTGCTATTTTAAATGCTAATTCTTCAAGCTGTTCAAAATGTTCAAATGTGCTGATTTCTTTTCTTAAAGCAGCGCCTCCACGAATACCTTTTGTGTAGTAAGCAGCGTGGTGCCTTGCTTCTCTCATGGCAGTGTATTCACCCTTGTATTCAATAATTTTTTGAATGTGTTTGAGCATAACTACCATTTTTTCGTTGATGCCGACATCGGGCAAAACCCTGCACTCGCTAAGATATGCGTTGATTCTTCTGAAAAGCCACGGATTGCCGAGCGCACCTCTGCCAATCATAATAGCGTCGCAGTTTGTTTTTTCAAGCATAATCGTTGCGCTTTGCTCATCTGTTATGTCACCGTTGCCGATAACAGGAATTGACACGGCTTTTTTAACCTTGGCAATAATGTCGTAGTCAACCTTGCCCGAGTACATTTGCGTTCTCGTTCTGCCGTGAACGGTTATTGCCGAAGCACCGTTTTGCTCTGCAATTTGCGCAAGTTCAACTGCCGTTACGCTTTCGTCGTCCCAACCTTTTCGTATCTTAACCGTAACAGGAACAGGTACGGCTTCGCTGACTGCTTTGACGATTTCACCGGCAAGCTTAGGATTTTTCATAAGGCTTGCGCCACCACCGTTCATAGCGATTTTAGGGGCAGGGCAACCCATATTTATGTCAATAATTTGTGGGCGAAAATCAAGGCATTTTTTCGCAGCTTCAGCCATAATCTGTGGGTCGTCGCCGAAGATTTGAGCACCTGCCGGATTTTCAATCTCGCCGAGCGTTAAAAGCTCACTGCTCTTTTTGTCGCCCATAGTCAAGCCTTTTGACGATACCATTTCGGTTACCGTATAGCCTGCGCCGAAATTTATGCAAAGCTCACGAAATGCTCTGTCGGCAATGCCTGCCATAGGCGCTAAAAATATGTTGTTTTTAAATTCTATATTTTCAATTTTCATAATGTATACCTTTTTATTTACTTCTAATTAATATAGCACAAACGGTGGTATTTGTAAATGTGAAAATTGTTGTTTGTCGATAAAGCCTCCCTTGTGTAAAGGGAGGTGATTGCGAAAGCAATCGGAGGGATTGTTACCTTTTATCCCCTCAGTCTTTATACCCAAGTTGCTACGAAGCAGTCCACCGGATTGTTTCTCCCAAATCAAAGATTTGGAGCAACGGTCTCTTTTACTTCGTAAAATTCACTCAGCTCCCCTTTATGACATTAAAAGGGGAGCCTGAATGGGTTATATTTACTTTTTATTTAATATATGCTATAATATTATGATTTTAAACAAAGGAAACGAAGAAAATGAAGCTTCTTGTTTTAGACGGTAACAGTATCGTCAACCGTGCTTTTTACGGTATAAAATTACTTACAACTAAAAACGGCGAATATACTAACGCTATTTACGGCTTTTTAAATATTCTTTTAAAGCTTGAAGATATATGTGAGCCGGACGCTGTTTGCGTTGCTTTTGATGTTCACGCTCCTACTTTCAGGCACAAAATGTATGACGAATACAAGGCAGGCAGAAAGGGTATGCCCGAAGAACTCAGGGCGCAAATGCCTGTGCTTAAGGAACTTCTCCATTCCCTCGGTATTAAGACGATTGAAAAAGAAGGCTGGGAAGCTGACGATATTCTCGGCACTCTTGCGTCATCTTGCAGGAAAAACGGTGACGAATGTTTCATAGCAACAGGTGACCGTG
Source organism: Eubacterium sp. (assembly GCA_050872345.1). Classification (GTDB taxonomy): domain Bacteria; phylum Bacillota; class Clostridia; order Oscillospirales; family Acutalibacteraceae; genus Eubacterium_R. The sequence goes on from JBNMGQ010000021.1 coordinate 17,060, forward strand.
ACTCGCTTCAGCTTGCCTGGGGTGGCACTAAAGTGCTCCTTGCAAGGACTAAAATGGGTCAGGCAGTTACCGATATTTACGACGAAAAAGCAATTGACGAGGAATACGGTGTAACACCACAGGAACTTATTCAGGTTAAGGCGTTGCAGGGCGACAGCTCGGATAACATTCCGGGTGTTGCAGGTGTCGGTGCTAAAACTGCACTCGACCTTATTGCCCGTTTCCATAACATTGACTATATTTATGATAATCTTGACGAACTCGAAATTAAACCGGGTGTTAAAACTAAGCTTGCAAACGATAAGGAAAAAGCTTACCTTTCGCTCAAACTCGGTACTATCAGCACCGAAGCACCGATTGATACTGATATTAACACTTATGTCGTGTCTGACAGAAACGAGCAAAAGGCAGTATCTCAATTTGTAAGGCTTGAACTTTTTTCACTTATTCCGAAATTTGACCTTGACCCGAACAAGGTTCAGGCTGATGAACTTGAGAAAGTTAAGAAAAGAAAAATTACTTGCCAAAGGTGTGAAAGCTTTGACGATTTGCTTTCAAGGTTAAAGGGCAGTAAAGCATATTTTTATCCGATTATATCCGACGGCTCGGTCGGTGATTTGTATTTTTCATTCGGTGATGAAGTTGTAATTGCGCCTTATGATTCAAACGGATACGGCGATTTTGTCAAAGCGTTTTTTGAGGACGAAAGCATAGAAAAATACAGCTTTAATACTAAAGAACTTCACAGGCTTGCGTGCAAACTCGGCGCTGAATTAAAAAGCGTTAAGGGCGATTTAATGCTCAGTGCTTACCTTTTAAGACCGAGTGACAGCAAGTACGATATTTCTCACCTTTGCCTTGAATACAATATTAAAATTCCGGAGTATCTTAATTCTTTCGGTACTAAGGAAGAAAATGTTGAACTTGCAAGCGTGATTGAGCCACTTTTTGAAAAGACGGACAGTCTTATCGACGAAGCCGATGAAAGAAAGCTTCTTGAAGAAATTGAACTTCCACTTTCAAAGGTGCTTGCAAAAATGGAATATATAGGATTTGAGGTGGACAAAAACGGCATTGAGGAATTTGGTAAGATGCTTGGCGAAAGGCTCAATGATTTGACTGCTTCTATTTATGAAAGCGTCGGTTATGAGTTTAATATTAACTCTCCTAAACAGCTTGGCGTTGCGCTTTTTGAAAAACTTGCTTTGCCGTGTAAGAAGAAAACAAAAACCGGCTATTCGACTAATGCAGAGGTGCTTGAGGGCTTGGTAAACGAGCATCCTGCCGTAAGTCAAATACTTGAATACCGTTCGCTTTCAAAGCTTAAGTCGACTTATTGCGACGGACTTTTAAAGGTTATCGGCGACGACGGTCGAATCCATACAAGGTTTAATCAGGTTGAAACGAGAACGGGCAGAATTTCATCCCTCGAGCCTAATCTTCAAAATATTCCGATTAGGACGGAACTTGGCAGCCAAATGCGTAAATTCTTTATTGCAGGCGACGGCAAAAAGCTTGTTGACGCCGACTACAGCCAAATCGAACTTCGTGTTTTGTCCGACCTTTCGGGTGACGAAAATATGATCAGCGCTTTCAACAGTGGCGAGGATATTCATACAATCACTGCTTCTCAGGTGTTTAACTTACCTGTTCAAATGGTTACACCTCAAATGCGAAGCAGAGCAAAGGCAGTCAACTTCGGCATCGTTTACGGTATCGGTGCTTTTTCACTTGCAAAGGATATTGGCGTATCCAACAAGGAAGCAAAGCAGTATATTGAAAATTATCTTGCCCATTACAGTGGCGTTGACGATTATATGAAAAAGATGATTGACCTTGCCAAGGATAAAGGTTACAGCGAAACTCTTTTCCACAGAAAAAGATATTTGCCGGAGCTTGCATCGTCAAATCATATGATGCGTGCTTTCGGTGAAAGAGTTGCAAGGAATATGCCGATTCAGGGTACTGCTGCCGATATTATCAAAATTGCTATGGTTAAGGTTGATAAAAGGCTTAGTGATGAAAATATGAAATCTCGTCTTATTCTTCAAGTGCACGACGAACTTATTGTTGAAGTTCCCGAAGACGAAGCACAAAAGGCTCTTGAAATAGTAACCGAAGAAATGGAAAATGCCTGCAAGATGAAGGTGCTCCTTCGTGCAGACGGTAAAATCGGCGACACTTGGTTTGATGCTCATTGATTATGATTAGTATAGAAAAATTCAGCAAAAAATACATTGACGATGTGTATGATATAGAATGTGCCTGCTTCTCTCATCCGTGGAGCAAGGCAGACCTTGAAGCACAGCTTGACCTTGACACTTCGCATTTTATTGTTGCAGTTGCCTGCGGTAAAGCCGTTGGATATATGGGACTTCAAATTTTTTCAGGTGAAGGGTATGTAACAAATGTTGCAGTTTTGCCAAAGTTTAGACGACAGGGCATAGCGCAATTGCTTATCGGTAAACAGCTTGAAAACGATATGGATTTTATATCACTCGAAGTTAGGAAAAGTAATTTTCCTGCAATTAAACTTTATGAAAAATTCGGCTTTGAAACCGTCGGCATTCGCCCACATTTTTATTCTGACCCGGACGAAGACGCAGTTATTATGACAAAGAATAAATTATAGTTTGCAATCGGTTGACGGCTGACGCCACATTATAAAGGCGACCATAGATCGCCCCTACGAAAGTCTTATCATTTTAGACTGTTTTAATTAGAAAAATCACCGTAGGGGCGAACTGCGTTCGCCCGACAATCCCTCCGTCACACTTCGTGTGCCACCTCCCTTTACACAAGGGAGGCTCAAATAGGTTTAACGATTATAAACTACAATTTATCATACATAAACAAAAGGAACATAAATATGAAAATATTAGGAATTGAATCATCCTGTGACGAAACGGCGTGTGCTGTTGTTGAGGATGGCAGAAAAGTTTTATCAAATGTTATTGCGACATCACTTGAGGAACACAAGCTTTACGGTGGTGTTGTACCTGAAATAGCATCAAGAAGGCACGCTGAATCAATCAGTGGTGTTGTAAGCGAAGCACTTAAAAATGCAAACTGCACTATGGACGATATTGACGCTGTTGCAGTTACATATGCGCCCGGTTTAATCGGTGCTCTTTTGGTTGGCGTAAATTTTGCAAAAGGTCTTGCTTTTGCTACAGATACACCTCTTGTGCCTGTTCACCATTTGCGTGGTCATATTGCTTCTAACTATATTTCAAGCGAAGTTGAGCCACCGTTTTTGTGCCTTGTTGTGAGTGGTGGGCACTCGCATATTGTTGCAGTAAATGATTACACCGATTTTGAAATTATCGGAAAGACTCGTGATGACGCAGCAGGCGAAGCACTTGACAAAGCCGGCAGAACTATGGGTCTTGCATATCCGGGTGGTATCAGCATTGACAAAATAAGCAAGCAGGGTGACGAAAATGCGTTTAAATTTCCACATCCGAAGGTTACAGGCAGTAAGTATGACTTCTCTTTCAGTGGGCTTAAAACCTGCGTTATCAACACCGTGCATAATGCAAAGCAAAAGGGTGAAGATATTAATGTAGCCGATTTGGCAGCATCGTTTCAAAAAAGCGTTGTTGATTGCCTTATCACTAATCTTGAAAAAGCTGCAATTGATAAAAACTTCAAAAAAATTGTAATAGCCGGTGGCGTTTCTGCAAATTCTAAGTTAAGAAGAGAAGCAGAGAAACTTTGCGAAAAGCATAAATGGCAGCTTTATTTACCCGAACTTAAATACTGTGGCGACAATGCTGCAATGATTGCTTCGCAGGGATATTATGAATTTATCGCAGGTACCGTTGCCGACGAAAGTCTTAACGCTTTTGCGACAATGGCTATTGATAAGCCGTATGAAAAGAAGTAAATAATCGCAATTTTGCACTTTCGAACGGCAAAAATTATTTTGATAACGGCACAATGTTAAAAAAATAACAAATTAAGTTAACTAAAACTAATCTTATTGTTACAATTTAATGAATTTTGAGCAGTTCTATTGAATTTTTAACTTTTTTTGATATAATTAATAAGGATGAAATTGGAGAACTTTGAGTGTTTTCCGGCTTTATTCAATTTGTTTGTAAATAATTTCAAAGGAGAATACAAGATTATGGAAACAAATCTTACTTCTAACAAGTCACTTCTTGACTGGCTTGACGAAAAAGTAGAACTCCTTAAGCCATCAAACATTGTATGGATTGACGGTTCTAAGGAACAAATCGACGCTCTTAAAAAAGAAGCTGTTGAAACAGGCGAGATGATTAAGCTTAACGACGAACTTCTTCCTGACTGCTATCTTCACAGAACAGCAGAAAACGATGTAGCTCGTGTTGAAGACAGAACTCTTATCTGCACAACTAAGGAAGAGGACGCAGGTCCTACTAACCACTGGATGGCTCCTGATAAGTGCTACAAGATGCTTTATGACATCGCAGCAGGCTCTTATGAAGGCAGAACAATGTATATCATCCCTTACTCAATGGGTCCTGTAGGCTCACCTATGTCTAAGATTGGTATCGAAATCACAGACTCTATCTATGTTGTTCTTAATATGAACATTATGACAAGAATCGGTAAGAAAGTACTTGATACTCTCGGCGATTCAAACGACTGGGTTCGTGGTATGCACTGCAAATGTAATGTTGACCCTGAGAAGAGATGGATTTGCCAATTCCCAGAGGATAACACAATCATTTCTGTTAACTCAGCTTACGGTGGTAATGTACTTCTCGGTAAGAAGTGCTTTGCTCTTCGTATTGCTTCTTACCTTGGTAAGAACGAAGGCTGGCAGGCAGAGCATATGCTCATCCTCGGTCTTCAAAAGCCAAACGGCGAAATCAAGTATATCTGCGCTGCATTCCCATCAGCTTGCGGTAAAACTAACCTTGCTATGCTTATCCCACCTGAAGGATACCAGAGAAAGGGTTACAAAGTATGGTGCGTAGGCGACGACATTTCTTGGATTAAGAAAGGTCCGGACGGACGCCTTTATGCTATCAACCCTGAAAACGGTTTCTTCGGTGTAGCTCCTGTACTAACGAAAAGTCAAACCCTAACGCTCTTGCTTCTACTAAGAAGGGCACAATCTTCACCAATGTTGCTCTCAACCTTGACAACAACACAGTTTGGTGGGAAGGTCTTGACAAGAACCCACCTACAAACGCAATTGACTGGAAGGGTAATCCTTGGAACGGTCAGACAAGCGAAGAAAAGGGCGCTCATCCAAACTCAAGATTTACAGCTCCTGCTGTTAACTGCCCTTGCATTTCATCTGAATTTGAGAACCCTAACGGTGTTCCTATTTCAGCATTCGTATTCGGTGGCCGTCGTGCTAAGCTCACTCCACTTGTATATCAGTCAAAGAGCTGGAACCACGGTGTATTCGTAGGCTCAATCATGGGCTCAGAAACTACAGCTGCTGCTACAGGTCAGGTTGGCGTTGTTCGTCGTGACCCTATGGCTATGCTCCCATTCTGTGGCTACAATATGGGCGACTACTGGAAGCACTGGATTGAAATCGGTGAAACACTTGATGAGGACAAAGCTCCTAAAATCTTTAATGTTAACTGGTTCCGTAAGGATGACGAAGGCAACTTCTTGTGGCCTGGTTTTGGTGATAACCTCAGAGTTCTTGATTGGATTATTGACCGTTGCGAAGGCAAGGTTGACGCTCAGGAAACTGCTATCGGTTACCTTCCATATGCTAAGGACATTAACCTTGACGGTCTTGATATGACTGAGGACGACCTTGAAAAGATTCTTGATGTTGACAAGGATGCTTGGAAGGAAGAACTTAAGGGTGTTGACGAACTTTATGCTAAGTTCGGTGACAAACTTCCTAAGGAACTCGCTGATGTTCTTGCAGAAGTTAAGTCAAACCTTGACAAATAATTATCTCTTTTGAAATAATGAATATATCACGGTACGGTTTATCTGTACCGTGATTTTTTTGTTTTAAGGCAAAAAATAAAGCCCTCGGAATTTCCGAGGGCAGTTTGCTTATTAAATCAATCCGGTGCAAAGAAGTGCATACGCATTTTCTGTTGTGGAATTGAAAATGATTTTTTCTTTAATATCTTTCGCCGTTTCATAATCGGCAGATGATTTAGGCGTGACAAAGTAAAAAGGAATTTTCTCCTCTTCACATTTTTTCAAAAATACCTTTGCATTTTCGGGCACGGTTGCACTGTGATACATTTCGTGCAAAACTGCGTCAACATTTTCCAAATTATAATTGTCGTAGTCAATGCCGACATATGGCTTTATGAGCAAAATGTTTTTCTTTTGAAAATTCTTGTTGCCGTTTCCTATACTTTTACCGACCGGTTGAAATTTGTCAAAACCGTCTGCACTTGCGATTGTATCGGCGCTGTAAACACCGTCGTAGCTTACAAACACACCTTTTTGCGCTTTTCTGATTTGCTCAAGAGCGTTTGTAAAATTAGCAACGGCATTTGAATTTTCATCTTCCACAGGTTTGTCGGACGCAGTGAGCACAATGTTTTTATCGTCAAAAAGCTTTGCAATAAGGCTTGAAGTAAAAGCAAGCGTGTCGGAACCATGTAGAATGATTATATTATCCGTATCACTTTGCTTGATTGCGTCAATAAGCCTTTGCCAAAGGTCAAGGCTCATATTTTCACTCAAAACGGTGAAAGGCGTGGCATATTCAAGCTGAATGTTTTTAAATTTACTTTTGTCAATGTAATCAATAACCTTGAACGGTGCGTCAAGATGAATGTTTTCACCCTTTACGCTCGCAATCGTTCCACCGGTTGAGATAAGTAATATTTTCATATAATCACCAAAAATTATAGTTTATAATAGTAAACCGAATTGAGCCTCCTTTGAAAAGGGAGGTGGCACGCTTGCGTGACGGAGGGATTAACGGGCGAACGCAGTTCGCCTATCTCTCCTATCGTCAGCATAGCTGACACTTCCCTCGTCAGAGGGAAGCAAGAACTTGGCTCCCTCTGACGAGGGTGATTCCCCACAGTGTGGGGA
>JBNMGQ010000022.1:0-23265 GCA_050872345.1 Eubacterium sp.
ATTATATATTCTTTGGTGAAAAAATGCAAATATTTTTAAAACTAATGCTACAGAAAAAAGGTCGCACCGTTTGGTGTGACCTTTTTGTCATAAAGTAACTATTCTGTATAATTACCTGTTGAATCAAAACCGTCCGGCTCTTCCGGTATAACAAGTGCACAGATAATATAAATCAATACACCCGGAACACTTGCAGACAGAAGCGAAATTGCAATCCAAATAAGACGAACCACGGTCGGGTCAATGTTGAAATAAACTGCAATACCACCACAAACACCGGCAATTTGCTTTTCTGTTTTTGAACGATATAATTTTTTCATATACATCCCTCTAAATATCTTTGTGCTTATATTATTTACAAATTATAAGCGCTTATCTTTCTTTTCAAGGTTATCGTAATGCTTTCCCATTTTGTCATAAACAACTCTGATAAGCTTCATATCGAGATTAAAGAAATAAATCAAGAATGTAAGAGCAAAAAGACAAAGTAAAACAATAAGAATTATAATTAAAGCTTTCATTATTTTGCGAGTCCTTTCTGCCTTGCATATTCGGCTGCACCGAGAGCACCCATAAGCTGTGGGTCGATTGAAAGGTCAACAACTTTAATTTTAAGTACCTTTTCAATTGCTTTCTTAAGACCTTCGTTTTTAGCACAGCCACCTGTCAATGTGATTGAATCAGTAGCACCTGCTTTTTTAGCCATAACAAAGCAACGCTTTGCAACAGCAAGCTGAATACCGGCAGCAATTTCGTCCATAGGCTTACCTTCGCCTACAAGTGAAATAACTTCACTTTCTGCAAATACCGTGCACTGAGCAGTAATAGGAATTGTATTTTTAGCTTGTAGTGAAAGCTTACAGAAATCAGGAAGTGACATTTCAAAAGCGTTAGCCATAGCTTCAAAGAATCTGCCTGTACCGGCAGCACATTTATCATTCATAGCGAAATTTTTAACGGTACCGTCGGTATCGATTGCAATACCCTTAACATCCTGACCACCAATATCAATAATAGCTTTTACGCTTGGATTAGTTGCATGAACACCCATAGCATGACAGCTGATTTCAGATATATTTTCATCTGCAAAAGGTACTTTGTTTCTGCCGTAACCTGTACCGATAAGGTATGTTAAATCTTCTGCACTGTTAAGGTCGTCTACCTTATCAATAGCTTCACCTAAAGCAAGTTCGGCACTTTTAACGGGATTAATCTTACTTCTTACTGTAGAGTCGGCAACAAGCTTACCGTTTTCATCAAGAATTACACATTTAGCGTAGGTTGAACCTACATCGCATCCACCAAAATATTTCATTTTCTTATCTCCTTACCAAGCCATTGTATCATCAAAATCAACAAGTGTCGGGTCAACAGGTTCTTCCTGAAGGACAGTTGTCATATATTTATTAATCTGTTCACGCATATCACGACGGGAAATTGTACGAGGGTCCATAAGGTCTTGATTAACCCAAATAAAGTTAATATTTCTTTCTCTTGCCTGGTCATCAAAAAGACCGTTAAGACCGTCCATACCTTTACAGGAAATTTGGTCGTACATAATTACTGTATCGGCGTTGAAGTCCTCGCATACTCTCCAAAGTTCATCAAGTACATTTTGATAACCACCCTTAGTATGCTTACGCATTGTGGTACGCTGAAGAGTTTTAGCATATGTTGCAAGTGATTTTTCTTTATCCTCGGTATCGTACATAATGTATGAAATCATGGTTTCCATATCCATTACAACATTAATACCCCAGCAGTTCTCAAGCCAATTAGCAAGGCTTGTGTAGTAGTTAGCCGGACAAGACCAAACGATAGCTCTGTGGCGCATTTCCTTTGAGCAAGGTGTTTTCTTCTCATATGCTTTCATCATAATCTTATTAACTTTTTTATCGGTCTTTAAGAATCGTTTGTCAAAGCCACCCGAAAGATGGAAATAGAACAAACGATAAAGCCAGAAGGTTGCACCTGTCATTTGCGGATATTGAGTTTTGTTAACATCCCACTTTTGAAGTTCATATTCAAGTTGCTTATTATAATTTTTCATTGCGCTGAAATAAGCATCCCAATCAAATTTTTCGCCTGTCTGCTCTTCAATAAATCTAATGCAGGATTTAACCTCTTCAACTGCATATTCCTGTGTTGCTTCTTCGGTATATCGCAAAGGAACATTAACAACATGAGTCGGCATATTAAATCTTCTCTCCAAAAATGAGGAGTTCATAGTTGAACCGTCACAAGGCATATTGCAGGACAGGAAGATTTTACCCATCATAGGGTAATCATCGCAAATTGCAACACCTGCCTCAGCAGAAGGAAGTGGGCAAACATCGGCAGGAACACCGTAGCTTTCCGTAGCATCAATATAAGGAGCAGAAATATGCTGGTCAACCATTGAAGAAAGGAAAATAGGCATTGTCTGTACAGGGTTGCCGTAAAGGTTAGGAAAACCTGCCATAAGTTCAAACGAGAAAAGCTCATCCATACAAACTACTTTGTCGGAAAATTTATCGTTTGGATGAAAATGCTTGTCGTGTTTGAAAAGAATATGTATCATATCGCAAGCATGCTTAACCATGGCATTAAAATGAAGCTGTGTGATACGAAGCTGAGGACCTCTTAAGCCTTCTGTATGACGGTCAATCCAAGCAGGTACGGTAAGATAGCTACACATCCATCTGTAATTCCAAAGTCCTTTAACTGTTGACACAGGAGCCTTCATTACCATTTTAATCATATCTTTCCAGGTAATAAGCCAACGGTAATAATCATACATTGTGTCTTTAAATCCACGCCACTCTCTGTGCTTTAAAATACCGGTTTTATCTTTATGAAGATTACCAAGATTTTTAGGTTGATTAGCCATTTACTTTCCCTCCTTTTCCTTTTGAATTTTCTTAATTTCAAGGCTTTCAACAAAAGCCTGAACTCTTGTTCTGAGCTGACCCGAAGCATTAGCTGTATACTGCCTGTCAACTGTAACAGATGGAATACCGTACTCGTTAGTCATAATATGTGATGCGAGCGCACGCTCGTAACCCCAATATTCACAGAATTTGATTTGTTCATAAATAACGCCGTCAGCGTGATACTTATGTACCAAATCTCTGACATATTCTTTTCTTCCGTGAACCTTTTCGGCGCTCATATATCTTGGACACTGGCAGGTTTTCATATAATGAAGAACAATTTGTTCAAGAAGTGGAGTGCCGTCGTTCTTAAGGTGAATTTCCTCTCTGCCCGGAAGTGAACCGAAGCAATATCTGTCAGCAACAACAAGTGCACCGGATTCTTCAATAAGCTTTGTAAAGTCAGGGTCATCCATTTCCGAACCTACAACAACAACTTTAGCCCTGTAATTTTTCTTTTCGTCAGGAACTCTTGTTTTAAGTTCTTCTGCTGTTTCTCTAAGCTTATCAATAATAAGATATTTAGGACAGCAATAAGTTACAAGGTTGATTACATGAAATTCATAACCTGTAATTCTCGGATTTTCCTCCTTGCGATATTCACCGATTTCCGTAATTAAACGGCATACTTCGTTATGTTCTTCAACTGCTTTACGAATGGCATCATCACTAATGTCAACGCCGTATACTTCGTGAAGCTTATCAAGAACCTTAATCTGCATTTGATTAGTGTAATGCTTAATTGTATGAGGTTCAATTTTAAACGGAATATCGGCAATACTTACAAAAAACTTATCATTTTCAACAAGATTAAGAAGTTTGAAATGCTCGTAAGTTCTGTTCATTTCCGAGCATGATTCAGAACCGATAAGAGCAGAAAGGAAGTTATAACCACCCTCAATACCTCTTTCAAGAAGTGCCTTTGAATAACCACACAAATACGAGCTTAAATAATATGTAGCAATGTCCATTGAACCTGTTCTCGGTGCACGAAGTCTTACCGAAAAGCAGTTATCAAGATTAAGCAAAACTTCAGGAATATGATAGCAGGTATAAGCAATTGCTTTCTTGCCCTCATCCCTTGCCTGTTTAACAAGCTCATTATTTGCCTCTTGAAGCAAATTTTCAAAATAAATAAGATGTTTTAAATCTCTCATACTTTACCCTCTTATATAATTAAATATAAAAATTATTTTTAACCTAATTAATTATACACAAGTTTCTATATAAAAACAACGATTTGTATAAGATTTTATGGTGATTGAGAATATTTTGTCAATTTATACAATTAATTCAAATATTTTTTGTTAATTATTTAACGATGAAATATAAAAAAAGAAGCAACTAAAATAGTCGCTTCTTAAAATTTACATTTGGAAGTTTTTAATATAACTGTCAATACAGTTTTGAATAATTTCCTCTGCAACTTCTTTTGGTTTTACCTCGGTAACAGAAGTAGTCTTTTCGTGCTCAAGACTCTTATACACTTCAAAGAAATGCTTAATCTCATCAAATCTATGACTTGGAAGTTGGTCAATATCGGTATAGCAGTTATAGTTAGGGTCATTAACAGGAACAGCTATAATCTTTTCGTCCTTAGCGCCACCGTCTTCCATAATAAGAACACCGATAGGAACACATTCAACAATTGTCATAGGCTGGATTTTTTCACTGCAAAGAACAAGAACATCAAGTGGGTCATTATCGCTTGCATATGTTCTTGGAATAAAGCCGTAATTAGCAGGATAATGAGTTGAGGTAAAAAGAACACGGTCAAGCTTTAACATACCGGTTTCCTTATCAAGTTCATACTTATTTTTACCACCCTTTGAAATTTCAATAACAGCATAAAATCTGTCTTTCTTAATTCTCTTTGGTGAAATGTTATGCCAAATGTTCATATATCATTTTCCTTTCATATTTTATCCGTTTAATTTAATATAATTTTATCACAATTTTGAATATAAGTAAATATACAAAAAATGAATATTTCTTGAAAGTAGAATACAATTGTTGTATATTATATAAAGAAATACACGGAGGTAGAAAAATGGATTACCGTATTGAACACGACTCAATGGGCGAAGTTAAGGTACCGAGTGATAAATACTGGGGCGCTCAAACTCAAAGAAGTCACGAAAATTTTGGAATAGGCGTTGGTATTGAAACAATGCCAAGCGAAATTATACACGCTTTCGGAATACTGAAAAAAGCGTCTGCGATTGCTAATAATAAGCTTAAAAAAGAAAAAATGACTGATGAAAAACTCAGTGCAATATCGCAAGCTTGTGATGAAGTGATTGAAGGAAAGCTTAACGACCACTTCCCTCTTGTTGTTTGGCAAACAGGTTCCGGCACACAATCAAATATGAATGCAAACGAAGTAATTGCCAACCGAGGTAACGAAATAGCAGGTAAAAAAATTCTTCATCCAAATGATGATATTAATATGAGCCAAAGCTCAAACGACACATTTCCTACTGCAATGAGCATTGCAAGTGTTATCGGCCTTGAAGACAGAGTTATACCTGCTATTGATGAATTAATTTTAAGTTTTAAAAGGCTTGAAAAAGAAAACGAAGGCATCGTAAAAAGTGGCAGAACTCATTTACAGGACGCTACTCCGATTGCATTTTCACAGGAAATCAGTGGCTGGAGAAGTTCACTTGAAAAGGATAAAAAGCTTATTGAATTAGCTTTGCCACAACTTAAAGAATTAGCACTCGGTGGTACTGCTGTAGGCACAGGCCTTAATGCTCCGAAAGACTTTGACACGGAAGTTGCCAAGGCTGTATCCGAAATAACCGGTAAAGAGTTTATAACAGCAAGCAATAAATTTCACGCACTAACATCTAAAGATGAAATTGTATTTGCTCACGGTGCACTTAAAGCACTTGCCTGCGACCTTATGAAAATAGCAAATGACATAAGATGGCTTGCAAGCGGACCTCGTCTCGGTCTTGGTGAAATCACAATTCCGGAAAATGAACCGGGTTCTTCAATAATGCCGGGTAAGGTTAACCCTACGCAATGCGAAGCTGTTACAATGGTGGCAGTTCAGGTTATGGGTAATGACGCAGCTATCGGCATTGCAGCAAGCCAAGGTAACTTTGAACTTAATGTGTTTATGCCTGTTACAATTTATAATTTTATGCAATCTGTAAGGCTTCTCAGTGAAGTAATGATTAGTTTTAATAAAAACTGTGTAAGTGGAATAAAAGCAAATAAAGAAAAAATGAACAGTAATTTACATAATTCATTAATGCTTGTTACTGCGCTTAATCCTTACATAGGTTACGAAAATTCTGCAAAAACAGCAAAGTATGCTTATAAAAATAACATTTCGTTAAAAGAAGCTTGTGTAAAGCTCGGATTTTTAACTGAAGAAAAATTTGACGAAGTATTCCATCCGGAACAAATGATATAAAAGCACACAAAAAGGCACGAGCCATACGGTTCGTGCCTTAATTTTTTATTAAGCAAAGCAAAAATTATTTATTAATCTGCTTTGAATACTTTGCAAGATAAACAGTTCTCATAAGGAAGCATTCTGCCTTAGGAACATAATGAGGACGGTTGAAGATAAAAACATCAACCTGTGCTTCGCAACCCTTTTCCATAATAAGGTCAAGAGCCTGCATATCGCCGTCATTGTTGCCTGTTACCATAGCGCCGTTACCCTGAATAAGAACAGCATTTCTGCCATCGATAGCCTTACCGATTTCAGCAGCACATTCATCAGTGTCACCGTCAATCCAAGGTACACATTTAACATCAACACCAACGATTTGAGCAAAGTCATCAATCATTGGGTACATTGTTTCATCAAGGCAAGAAACAGCAACTTCATAAGGATTAGCAACATGCTTAATCATAGTGCAGTTTTGTGACTCATAAATAGCCTTATGAATCTTTGCACACTTAGGAGCAATACCGTTAACAGCAAGACCTGTTGTCATATCAACATCAACCTTCTTGCCACCATCGTATGTAAGAGTGAAGACTCCACCGTTTCTTACTGAAGAACCAAGGTCGCAAATAGCTTCAGGCATTTTGCCAGCATTTTCCTTATCAAGGAAGTAGTTGAGCTTATTGTCAACTGAATATTCCTTTTCCCAAGAATGACGAAGATAGTTATCCTTAATTACCTTCTCACAGCATTTTTCAAGAGCGTCAGCAACTTCAAATGCTTGGTCAAAGCTGTCACCAAGGCAAAGAGTACCGTGGTGCATAAGCATAAATGCACGACAGCTTGGATTCATCATCATACACTTTTCAACCTTCTTACGAAGTGGATTGGTTGTTGACATTGCATATTCTGCAACAGGAACATAATCGCCGAGTACAGGCTTAAACTCATTGTATACATCTCTGATTTCCATACCTGTAATGCTGACAATTGTGGCAGCCTTCTGATGAGTATGGATAACAAAATTAACAAGTGGATGATGCTTGTACGCATCAGCGTGAATACCTTTTTCTGATGATGGTTTAATGTCACCTTCGTGTGAGCAATCGTCGATATTAACAACAACAACTTCATCAGGTGTAAGTGTGTCATATGCACGACCTGATGGTGTGATAACAAACTGAGTATCACTGATTCTTGCTGAAACATTACCCCAAGTACGAGCAATAAGACCTGATTCAAGAAGCTTTTTACCAGCTTCTACAACCAACTTCTTAGCTTCTTCAACATCGTAAGCCATAAATTTTCTCCTTAACAATAAAAATATATAAACGCACATAAAGGGAGCAGAAAAAAGCCTGCTCCCTTAAAGCTATTGATTAATAATCAATCTTTTCGCACTGAGAAAGAACCTTGTCAAATCTCTTAATGCATTCGTCAATATCTTCTTCAGTATAAGCACTTGAAGTGTAAAGACGAGAACCTGCAAGAGTTACAAGACCTTCAGCCATATAAGCAGCGCCCATATACTGCATTTCAGTCTGACGGATGCCTGTTTCCTTAAGTACTGAAGGAATAGTCCAAGGCTTCTTCCAGTTAATTCTGAAGTGCATTGTAGCAACTGTATGAAGCTGGCAGATAGAACCAATGTTGTAGCAAACGAATGGAAGGTCATACTTCTTGATAGATTCGTTAATACCCTTAACAAGTCTGTCAGCCATTTGACCTGCTACCTGACAAGCATTTCTCTTTTCAATTTCAGTGATTACAGTGTAACCTGCTACGCAAGAAATAGGAGTAGCAGCCATTGTACCACCACACATAGCCTTATGAATCTTCTTGCCTTCAGCCTTATCAAGACCTGCGCCAAGATACTTCATAACTTCCATGTGGCCACCGATACCACCTGCACCAGGATAACCACCTGCAATAATCTTACCGAAGATTGTAATATCAGGGTCAATACCATAATAACCCTGTGCACCTGAAAGACCGATACGGAAACCGGTTACAACTTCGTCGCAAACGAGAAGAGCACCATACTTACGGCAAAGAGCCTGAACACCCTTAGGGAAGTCCTTATCTACAGGACGGGTAGCTGATTCAGGACCACATGGCTCGATAAATACAGCAGCTGTACCACCACGGAACTTGTTGATGATAAGCTTCTTTTCAAGGTCTTTAAGGTCATTAGGGAAAAATTCCTGTGTATGCTTAAATACGAACATAGGAACACCGTGTGACTGGAGATTAAGTGTACCAGGAACACGCATACCCCAAGCAAGCTGGTCAGACCAACCGTGGTAAGCACCACCCATTTTGATGATGTTCTTATGACCTGTAGCAAGACGAGCAACACGAACTGCACACATACAAGCTTCAGTACCTGAACCGAGCATACGGAACATTTCTACTGATGGAACGCATTCGCTGATCTTCTTAGCAAGCTTATATTCATAAGGATGGAACAAACCTGTTGAAGGACCACAGTCATCAAGGAGTTCCTTAACTTTTTCTTTAACTACATCATCATTTGAACCGATGATTGTAGGACCACCTGCCTGAAGGAAGTCAAAATATTCGTTGCCGTCAATATCCCAAAGTCTGTTGCCTTTAGCCTTTGTCATAACGATTGGGAACGGATAGTTAAATGCAAGGTTATGCTGAACGCCACCAGGAATTACTTCCTTAGCTTCTGTAATCATTTCCTTTGACTTTGCACATTTCTTTTCAAAGTATTCTTCTTCATACTTCTTAAGAGCTGTACGGTTGATTGAGTAAATTGGTTTTTTGATGAGCGCATCAAGCTGTGCTGTGAGAACGGCTGCATCAGGATACTCGGTAATAGCGAATCTTGTATCCATTGTGGTATTCCTCCTTAGAAATAGTTGTATTTTGCTGTGAGTAGCTACTCACCTATTATGGTGTGAGTGACTGCTCACTAAAATTTACACTTTAAGTATATCACTTTTTTACGATTTGTCAAATCAAATATTTTAAAAAAATCGTCTATTTTATTGCAAAAACAGCTTTAAAATGATAATATAACTTATATCAATTAACTTTTGAGAGGGAGATTTGTAGAGCTTGCACAAAGGTAGCAAAATGAATTTGTGCAACACTACAAAATTATAAAATGTTAGAAAAAAGATACAAAGAGCCATTTGAGCGAATAAGCGAAGAGCGACAAGAGCTTATCCTGGAAACAGGAATAGAAGAATTTTCTTCAAAAGGATATGAAAAAGCTAATATTAATGTTATTGCAAAAAAGTGTGGTATAAGTATCGGTTTAATGTATAAGTATTTTTCCACTAAGGAGGATTTGTTTATAACCTGCCTTCAGCGAGGTATGAAAATACTTGATGACATACTTGACGATATTATGGCAAGTGACGATAAAATTCTTGTTAAAGCCGAAAAAGTTATAAGGGCAACTTGCTTTCATTCCAAAAAGAATGCTAACTATATAAAAATGTATAATGAAATTACTTGCAGTAAGAATGTGGAAATGGTTAACATTTTAGCTACTGCAATTGAAGAAAGCACCAGCAAAAAGTATATTACAAGCATTGCTCAGGCACTTGAAAAAGGCGATGTCAGGTCGGACCTTGACCCTAAGCTTTTTGCATTTTTCCTTGATAATCTTTTAACTTCTCTTCAGTTTTCATACACTTGTGAATACTACAGAAAACGATTCGAAATATATACAGGTATAGATGTAAGCAAAATGGATGACGAACAGGTTGTCAGTCAACTTTTAAGTTTTATCGAATCTGCATTTACTTATGAAAAGAAAAAGCAGTAACAATTGTTAAAATTTTCTTGAAAATGAACAATGTGTACTGTATAATAGATGTATTACACAGCATGTTTAATCATTATTCTTTATCGGTCTGCTGGGTATTACAGAAATTACGGAGGATGTAAGTTTATGAAAAAATATGTAATTACATATGATATCGGTACAACCGGTATTAAGACCTGTCTTATTGAAATTGAAGACACAATGAGAATTTTAGCTTCTGCTACTGCAGGCTATAATCTTTATGTTGATGATGAAACAGGTGTTAAAGGCGGTGCTGAACAAGATGCTGACGAATGGTGGGCAGCTATGTGTTCAACCACAAGAACTGTATTTGACAAAATGCCTACAATAAAAAAAGAACAGGTTGAAGGTATCAGCTTCTGTTCTGCTATGCAGGGTCTTGTACTTGTAGATAAAGAAGGTAAATGTATCCGTCGTCCTATGACCTATATGGATCAAAGAGCAAGAGAAGAGCTTAAAAAAGGTATGGCTCACGGTTTGCAGATTGCAGGTGCCGAAGTTACAAAGCTTCTTAAATATTTAAAATATACCGGTGCAGTTTCATCTTCTGTAAAGGACCCTATTTGGAAGTACAGATGGGTTGAAGCTCACGAGCCTGAAAACTTTAAAAAGATTTACAAGTGGCTTGACATTAAAGAATATCTTATTCTTCGTGCAAGTGGTGAGTTTGTTATGACTCAGGACTCTGCTTTCGGTACTCTTCTTTATGATACAAGAAAAGGTCACGAAGGTTGGTGCAAGCCTGTTTGCGATATGGTAGGTGTTAAGATGGAACACCTTGCTCCTATTAAACAAAGTACAGAAAAAGTCGGCGAAGTAACAGAAGAAGCTGCCAAAGAACTTGGTCTTGCTCCGGGCACTGCTGTTTACGGTGGTGGTGGTGATGCATCACTTATCGGTGTAGGTGCAGGTGCTGTTGAAGTCGGTGATACTCATATTTATTCAGGTACATCAGGTTGGGTAGGCACTGTTGTTGAAAAGCAGACTGTTGATACAGGTGCTATGATTGCTGCTATTGTCGGTGCTGACCCTAATACATTCAACTATTTTGCAGAACTTGAAACCTCTAACAAATGTGTAGGTTGGGTTAAGGACCACCTTGCTCTTGACGAAATCGGTGTATTCCTTAAAAAATACGGCAATGCAGCCGACAGCCTCGAGCAAACTGAATTTAACCTTTACGATTATCTCGAAGAAGTTATTGATACTGTTCCTGCAGGTTCAAACGGAGTTGTATTTACTCCATGGCTTCACGGTAACAGATGTCCGTTTGAAGACCCTAACGCTGCCGGTATGTTCTTCAATATCAGACTTGAAACCGGTAAAACAGAACTTATCCGTTCGGTTGTTGAAGGTATTTGCTTCCATATGAAGTGGATGTATGAAAGACAGGGTCTTAAGGTTAAGACTTCTGACGCAGTTCGTTTTTGTGGTGGTGGCGCTCTCGGTGAAACAACTTGCCAAATCCTTGCAGATATTCTTGAAAAGGATGTAGTAGTTGTTGAATCACCTCAAAATATCGGTGCTGTCGGCGCAGCAGCTTGTATCGCAGTCGGTATGGGTCTTGTTAATTCAATGAAGGATGTTAAAAAGCTTATCCCTATTAAGACTACATATCATCCAAATACAGCTAACAGAGCCGTTTATGAAAGAAACTTTAAGGTATTTAAAAACCTTTATAAGTGCAACAAAGAGAACTTTGCTATTCTCAATGGCGTTAACTGATAAATAAGTTAAGATAAAAGCAGGCCATCCTCAATTGAAGATGACCTGCTTATTTTATGTTTAAATTTATTTACTTTTCGTTATTTTCCTGTGAAGCAGGGTTTGATGAACGAAGAAGTTTATGAACTTCATTGTCGGTTAATCGACGAGTCTTTCCTGTTTGAAGCATACCGAGTTTAACAGGACCGATAGATATTCTTTTAAGTCTTGCAACCTGCAAGCCTACAGCTTCACACATTTTTCTGATTTGACGGTTTCTGCCTTCTCTGAGGATAAATTCAAGCACTACTCTGCCCTCTTCTTCGGTGATAACATTAATATCACAAGGAGCAGTTTTTCTGCCGTCGATTTCAATACCGTTTCTCATCTTTTCAAGTATTTCATCATTAACAGCCGGTCTGACCGTTACACGATAAACCTTTGCATAATTGTGCTTAGGATGAGTCAAAGCGTTTGCAAAAGAACCGTCGTTTGTAAGAATAAGCAAACCCTCGGAATCCTTATCAAGTCTGCCGACAGGATAAACACGAGCTTCGCAATCGACAAGGTCCATAACAGTTTTACGGCCAAGTTCATCCGAAACGGTAGTAACATATCCACGAGGTTTGTTAAGCATAATATAATACATACGCTCTTCTTTATTAATTTTCTTACCTCTTACGGCAACTATATCCTTTTTAGGATTTACTTTATCACCGATATGAGCAACATGACCGTTAACCTTAACCTTGCCCATTTCAATAAGTTCTTCACTCTTTCTTCTTGAAGCGACGCCACACTCAGCCATAAACTTTTGAAGTCGTACTAAATTGTTGTTTGCCATAATCTTTAACATCCTCGTCTGCCTCTATCGGCAGTCTTTCTATTATTTTATTATTATAATAAACTACTGCTTCGCCCAGTTTATCACCTTTTTTAACGGGTGAATAAACAAACGGATAGTAGTATTCTTTAACATTTACATTTGCAAGTAAATAACATTTTTTATAATAACTGCATTTTACATAACTTTTATTTGAACCGACTGCTTTAATATTTATTTTATTTGAAATCTCAAAGCCGTTATATTTTTCTTTGCACAAATTTGTGAAATATATATGAGCATCCCAATCATCCGGGCAATTGAGCGTAACACATATTAAAACATTTCCTTTATACTCTCTTGCACTGACTAAACACCTGCCTGCCTTTTCGGTAAAACCTGTTTTAACGCCGACAAATTTGCCGTCATCAAGAGAAATGCCAAGCAATCTGTTATGATTATATATTATTCTCTTTTCACCGTTTACTGTAATTTCAGCACTTTGCATAGAAACAATTTTTGAAAAAATATCGTTTTCCATAGCATTCGCCGAAAGTATTGCCATATCGTATGCGCACGAATAAGGCTTGCCGTCATCAAGACCCGACGGAGTTTTAAATTCAGTATTATTCATACCAAACGACTTTGCCTTATCGTTCATTATTTTAGCAAATGCTTCTATACTGCCACACAAAAAATATGCCACTGCATTAGCGCAGTCATTACCTGAAACAAGCATCATACCGACACACAAATCATACAAAGTTATTTTATCATCTTTTTTTAGATAAAGAGACGAACCTTCGGTATTATAAAGCATTTCGTCACTTATTGTAACAGTTTGATTCAACTTACTACTTTCGACAGCAATAAGGCAGGTCATAATTTTAGTCGTTGACGCAACACTCCTATGCTCATAAATATTATTATCGTAAAGCAGTTGATGAGTATTTTTGTCAATAACGCATACACTCGAAGCAGAATATGTAGAACAATATACTAAATTCGGAAATGAAAATAAAAAAGCAAGCGTTAATACAAATATTTTCTTAAACAAAACAATCACCCACATAAATATATGCAGGTGATTTATGTATTAATTAACTTTATTATTCTGCTTTTTCGGTTTCTTCTTTGCTTTCTTCCTTCTCTTCAGGCTTAAGAAGTTCTGTAACCTTATCAACAAGTTCAGGAATCATAGCAATAGCACGGTCAGCAGATGAAGTGTAGTTATTAATCTGCATCATTCTGCACTTACCGTTTTCAATAACGATAAAAGCAACAGGAGTGATGGAAATACCACCACCGCCTCCACCGCCGAAAAGCTCTTGATTTTGCTTTGACGGAAGGTCGGTACCACCTGAAGTGAAGCCGTATGAAACCTTAGATACAGGAATAAGAGTAACTGTACCTGTTACCATAGGCTCGCCGATAATAGTTGAAGTATCAACCATCTGGCGCATTTTTTCAAGTGTGTTTTCCATTATTTTGTTTACCGGAGTTTCTTTCATAATTATTTATCTCCTTTATAAGATTTTTTATTTGAAATTAAATTTTTGATAAATATAAATAATGCCTTAAAACCGACTTTAACGATTAATTTTACATTTATGCTCGCAATGAGTTGAAACTCAAATTCGGTTTTATCGGCGATGAAATCAGGTTGAATATAGTCGTCGTAATTATCAACCTTCATTCCGTTTAAAATCATACCCTTTAACGGATAGTAATAACTGCAAAGAGTACCATAGGCACGGGCAATCAAATCTGCGTCGCCACCACCTACTAATATCATAACATAAAGTGAGTAAATATGTAAACCCCTAAATAAAGTTAAAACAGCATTATTTGCAGTATCAAGCACATTTGTGAGCAAATCAAGTATGCCGAGTATACCTTTTGTATCCCAAAGTTGCTTTATCGGATTAGGTTTTGCAGGTTTATTGTCGGACTTTTTGTTTTCCTGAGTCTTAGCTTCTGCTTCCTCTTTGTTATCGCTTGAATCATCGAGTGAAGCTTCTTCGGCTTTTACGACAACATCAGCAACTTTTTCGCCGACTGATTCTTTACCCTTTTTATCTTTTTTAGATTTTTTCTTTTCGTTTTCGTTTTTGGCAACCTCTTCTGCCTTTTTTTCAGGAAACATAATAAAAGAAAGAATTTTAGATAAAACTATATCCTTTTCAATAAAAAGTATTTGAACCTTAGTGTGCCAGCCTTTATCGTAAACCAAAGTAACGGTAGCCGAAAGAGAAAGAAGGGCAATAATTATTAATGCCAAAACAGCAACTATAATAAGAAATACTTTCATTATTCTTCCTCCTCGTCGTTATCATCAAGAATTTCAGCCTCAGGCATTTTAGGCTCATCATCTTCTTTTTCAAAAAGTGAAGTTTGCTCCTCATCCTGCTTTTCTTCCTCAGGTAAATCAGGAAGGTCATCAAGGCTGTTAAGCGAAAAACAACGCAAAAATCTGTCCGTAGTACCGTAAACAAGTGGTCTGCCCGGTAAATCAAGCCTTCCCTTTTCCTCAATAAGTCCTTTTTGAATCAAGTTTGCAACCGGACCTGAACAGTCAACGCCACGAATTTGCTCAATAAAAGAACGAGTAACTGTTTTATTATAAGCTACAATAGCTAAAACTTCAAATGCAGCCTGACTTAAAGGAGTGTTCTTTTTTATTTCAAGAAGCTTTCTTACCTCATCGGCATATTCTTCCCTTGTGCAAAGCTGATACTTGCCGTCAACACGAATTAGCCTTAATCCTCGATTATTCTCGTCATACATTGCTTCGAGATGACCGAGCATTTTTATTACATTTTCCACATCTACTTCAAGCACTTCGGCAAGCTTACCGGGTTCAACAGGGTCACCTGCAGCAAAAAGCATTGCTTCAAGGGATGCAAGTATATTATTATTGCTCAATATCCGTCACCTCTTCGTTAATTTGTACAGTAGGATTTGACATTTCACCGTCAATTATAATTTTCTTGGTTTTAGTTAGTTCAAGAACTGCCAAGAAAGTAGCAACCATATCACTCTTAGTCTGAGCATCGGAAAAAAGATTTAAAAACTTAACCTTTTTACCACCAAAAAGCTTTTTCATAACACTGCCGACCTTTGAAGCAACTGCAACAAATTTCTTGGCAACAATAACTTTAAAGCTGTCAAGTGGTGGTGGAAGCTTTCTTCTTCCTCTGCCGGCAGCATTAATATATGCGTTTAAAAGTTCCTCACCCTCGTGAAAGCGTTCATAATCATAATTGATATGACCTTCTTCAGGCTGACGGACAAATCTGTTAAAACCGTCGGTTTGTTTAGCAAGCTTGCCTGCCATAATTTTACAATCCTGATACTCAATAAGTTCGCCTGTAAGCTCCTTTTTGAGTATTTCGGCTTCTTCATGCCTCGGCAAAAGTGACACAGTTTTAATGTAAATAAGCCTTGCAGCCATTTCAAGAAACTCACCGGCAACATCAAAATCCTGCTCCTGCATTTGCCTTACATAATCAAGATATTGATTCACAAGTTCAACAATAGGAATGTCATTAATATTCAGTTTATGCTTGGAAATAAGATGTAACAGTAAGTCCATAGGACCCTCAAATACATCAATTTTATAACTGAGTTGTTCCATTATATATGTTTGTACCTCTTAAAAAAGATTGAAAATAAGCCTTGGAATAATACCTACAATTCTCATCATAAAGCTTGAAAGCCAAGAAATAGGAGTATCGAGAACTCCGGTGAAAAGAGCAATCATAAGCGCAATCATAATATATCTTTCATACTGCATATACTTGAAGTATTTATCATCAGGCAATACTGCAAGAAGGATTCTTGAGCCGTCAAGTGGTGGAATAGGAATAAGGTTAAATACAGCAAGAGTAACATTAACGCTTGCGCTGAAGTAGAAGAAGTATGCAATAGCATATACTACAGTATTGTTCATACCTATCTTTGCAACACCGTAGTAGAAAAACAGCGATACAAATGCCATCAAAAGGTTTGACACAGGGCCTGCAAGAGCAGTCAAAGCCATACCCTTTTTAGGATTTTTGAAATTATTAGGATTAATCGGAACCGGATTGGCATAACCGATACCGAAAAGGAAAATCATAATTGTACCGAGTGGATTCAAATGTGCAAACGGATTAAATGTAAGCCTGCCTTGATTTCTCGCAGTATGGTCACCAAGCTTATCAGCCATCAAGCCATGGGCAAGTTCATGAATAGGCAAGCAACAAAATACAACAAAGCAACGAGAAAGAATAGCAATAATAGCTTCGATATAATTACCCGTTCTCAAATATGAAAGAATAGAAAGCATAATATCATCCTTAAATTATTTTTTATCGGCTACAACCATTCTGTCATTGCCGTAAATATCTTTATAAACATTAATACCAACAAAATTGCTTAACACAGATTTGATGCATTCGCCTTGGTCGTTACCGATTTCAAGGAAAAGCCTGCCGTGTTCTTTAAGCTTATCATTCCAATTATCGTTGATTAGACGATAAAAGTCAAGACCGTCTTTGCCACCGTCAAGTGCCATTGACGGTTCTTTTTTCACTTCATCTTGAAGATTTTTCATATCTTCACTCTTAATATAAGGTGGATTTGAAATTATAATATCAGCATTTTCAAGATTGTTAAATTGATTAATAACGGTAATATCACCGTTGATTATCTTAACATTTTCAAGCGAGGAAGCATTCTTTTTAAGATAAACAAGCGCTTGTTCACTTTTTTCAATAAGATATACAAAGGCATTTTTGCACTTTTTTGCAATACTTATACCGATACAGCCACTGCCCGAACATAAATCGTAAACTACACATTCATCAAGTGTATTGACATAATCTATGGCTTTTTCAACAAGTTCTTCGGTTTCAGGCCTTGGTATTAATACACCTTCGCCGACATAAAATTCACTTTCATAAAAATCCCACTTGCCGATAACATATTGCAAAGGAGTGCCGTCTTTAACTTTCCACAGCATATCGGCAAGTTTTTTCATAGAAACAAAATCATTTTTATGCTGTTCATATTCACTGTTTTTAATGTTCAATATTGAACAGACTATACATAAAGCTTTAAAATCAGCTTCGTCAACATTATTTCTTTCTAAAAAAGTGACTGCATAACTGTACGCTTCTTTTAAATTCATTTTATTTCATCGTCCTCAGGATTATCGGTAATAACAGCTTTTAAAGACTCAATACCAACCTCAATAATATCATCAGTCGGTTCTTTTGTAGTTAATCTTTGCATCCAAAGACCGGGCGCACTGAGAATTTTAACAAGAAGATTATCGTGCTTACCTGCATATTTAATAAATTCGTAACCTATACCCATAATAAGAGGAATAAAAGCAAGTTTCAAAAGCATCCAAAGGACACGAATTTGAGCAATAGACGGAAAAATCTTAGACAAAATTGTACTGAATATTATACTGAAAATAAGCATTACAAATATAAATGAAGTACCACATCTCGGATGGAAACGGCAAGATTCTCTGACATTTTCAACCGTAAGTTCTTTACCTGCTTCGTAGCAAGCAATAGATTTATGCTCTGCCCCGTGATACATAAATGTTCTTTTTATATCTTTCATTTGGCTTACGAGCGCAATATATATTACGAAAATTGCTATTTTCATCAAACCTTCAATTGTACCCTGCCACGGTGTTAAAGAGCCGGAGCAAGCCTGATTAAGCTTATTAAAGGCAAGAACAGGAAGATAGAAAAATATAACAAATGCCAAAACAAAGCCAAGAAAAGTAGCGATAGCCATAAGTATATCCATAAACTTATCACCGAGTTTGTCGGTAAGCCACTTTTCAAACTTATTCATTTCAACATCTTCAAGGTCTTCCATACCTGAAGCCTGGGCAGAATACATCAGCATTCTGTATCCCAATATCATCGACTCAACAAAATTGACCATACCCCTGATTACAGGTAAGCCCCAGAATTTATGTTTGTCCCTTATATGTGAAAACTCGTGATGCTCAACAATTATATCACCGTCAGTCTTTCTTACGGCAGTAGCAATGCCACGAGGACCTTGCATCATTACACCTTCAATAAGAGCCTGACCACCCACAGAAGTTTTATGCATTTTTTTATTTTCCATACTTTTTGCCTTTCAATTAAGCAAAGCTTAAATTAATTTTTATTTATTTCAACGCCCTCATTGATTTCAGCATCAGCCGGGTCGGCATTTTGAACCATATCGTTAAGTTCGTTTTGACTTGGTACATTTTCAACCGGTAAATAAATGGTAACAAGGGTACCTTTGCCCTCTTCACTGTCAATTTCAAGCTTGCCGTGGTGAAGATTAACTATTTCATTGGTAACGGCTAAACCGATACCTGAGCCACGAACAGACACATTTGCCTTATAAAACTTTTCTTTTACATGAGGTAAATCTTCTTTACTGATACCACAACCTTGGTCGGCAATTGCGATTTTAACAAAATTCTCATTATCAAGTTTGGTAAATTCAGCTTTAACAAAAATTTTACTCGGTGCTCTCGAATACTTAAGTGCATTATCAAGAATGTTCATAAACACCTGCCTGAGTCTGTTAGCATCTGCATTAGCTATGGCAGGAACTTCAGGAATACTGTATTTTACTTCTATTCCGTCTTTATAAGCTCTTTCACGGAATGTGAAAACAGTTTCATCAAGCTCGGCGAAAAGGTCTGTTTTAGCAAGTTTAAGATTCATTCTGCCACTTTGAAGCCTTGAGAAATCAAGAAGTTCTTCAACAAAGCCTTCAAGCCTGCCTGCTTCTTTGACAATTACCTGCAAACCTTTTCTCATAAGCTCATCTACGCTGTCATCCATTCCGAGCATAAGCGTTTCACCCCAACCTTTTATTGAGGTTAACGGCGTACGAAGTTCGTGAGATATAGTAGAAATGAAATCATTTTTCATTTTATCGGTAGTCGAAATTTCCTCAGCCATCGTGTTTATCGAATCACACAAATTACCGATTTCATCGTCATATTTCTTTTCAATTCTGACACTGTAATCGCCCTGTGAAATTTTCTTTGTCGTTTGAGTAATTTCCTGCACAGGGAAAATAATTGAACGAATAAAAAACAGATTTGAAAAAATGATAAGAGCAAAAACTATAAGAAGACCTGCAAAAACAAGCAAAACAAGCGTAGTAACCTGACGGTCGATTTGCTCAAGTGACGATAAAACTCTTATGGCACCGACAGTATCGCCGTTAGAATCTTTAATAATTCTGCGAACAGCCATTGCTTTTTCGCCGTTACTTATCTTTCCTATATACTTACCCTTACCTGTATCATTTGAAAGTGCTTCGTTATAATCGGGCATTTCCTGCTTATCAATAGCAAAACCACTTGACGAAACAACAACATTACCGTCGTTGTCAATAATCCAAGTTGTAGTTTTTTCCTTATAACTATAGCTGTCAATATATTCGGCAGCAGACTGTTCAAGAGTGTTACCTGCATCCAAATTTACGGAAAAATAGCTTACAGCCGTTGAAGAAGCACCTGAATTTAAAATACTTTCAACATTAGAATAATAGGTGTTTTTAATTGAAAAGGCAGAAATAACAAATACAATAACAAAAAATACGGCAATTACACCTATGATGTTAATAAGCCATCTAAGTGTAATACCCTGTACTTTAGGTAAATGCAATTTTTCCTTTGATAATTTTTTCATTACTCTCTTTGCCCTGCCAATTAATAAATTTAAAATTAGTGATTATCGGTTATCCATTTATAGCCGAGTCCCCATATAGTAACAAGCCTTGTAGGACTTGACGGATTATCCTCAACCTTCATTCTCAAACGCCTGATATTTACATCAACTATTTTTTCGTCACCGAAATAGTTAGCGCCCCAGACAGTTTTCAATATTTCTGTTCTTGAAAGTGCAGCGTTAGGATTTTTAAAGAAATACTCAATGATTTGAAATTCAACCTGAGTAAGTTCAATCATTTCACCGTTTTTAGCAAGAGTACGATTCCTCAAATTAAGGTCAAATTCATCAAGAATTATGCTGTCACCTGTTGTGTCGTTTTTCCTAAAGCCTCTTGTCATCTCAACTCTTCTGTAAACAGCGTCAACTCTTGCCATAAGTTCACTCGGTGAAAAAGGCTTTGTTACATAATCATCGGCGCCGTACATAAGACCGGTGACCTTATCCATTTCCTGCGTTTTAGCACTGAGCATAATAATACCCAAATCACTTGAGCGCTTACGAAGTTCTTTACAAACAGAAAGACCGTCAAGTTCAGGCATCATAATATCGAGAATGGCAACATCAAAACCATTTTCATCCTGAGAAAATTTTTCAAGCGCAACTGCACCGTTTTCAGCCTGTTCAACATTATACCCACTTCGAGTCAAGTTAATAACTATAAACTCTCTGATGGATTCTTCATCTTCAGCGACAAGTACCTTTTTCATACGATAGCCTCCTGTATCAGTAAACTTTAATCATATCTTTTATTGTTTGTATGTCTATATTAATATCGGATTTGTCATTAACTTTTGCAAGATAAACAAATCCACTATTATTCATAACAGCAGTATAACCCTTGTATTTAGGGTCATTCTTACTGTAATTTGAACTGATTAATGTTAATATTTCAAGCGCAGTTTCCTTGTTTTTCTTATCAACAAGCCTAAAGCTTCTTTTTTCACTGTCATATTCGCTTTTTACCTGTGCAAAAACATCATCACCGACTACCAAAATATAGCCGTCTCTCTTGCAGGCAAATGAATAACACTTGTGTGACAAAACCGTATTGCCGTAGCTCATCCAGTTTTGAGAAGTAATTTCGCTCGATTGTTTTTTTGAAGAGGTATCCTCAGGTATTTCAATAACACCGTCGTTGTCAATATCCCTGCAAGTAACCAAACTTGAGCGAACCGTTTCCCTTGTTCTGCCCGAGGAATAGCTGTAAAACGGAGAAATGATTGAATTATAATAATCCGACCAATATATAAATTCCGTTACCATAGAAGAACCGTCGGCACAAAGAGCATCTGCATAAACGGAAGTACCTTCGTCGGTCTTTGCATAAGTTATATTTTCAAAAGAAGTAATTGTACTGTCAAGTCTTGTTTCGCCGATAAGTTCCCTTTTACCGTCGACAAAGGAATAAAGCTCGGCTCTCGGATTTTCACTTGAAGTCCCTGTTGCGAATACTAAAAGTTCAAGCACCGAATCATCATTAACATCAACGCATATAAAATCACTGCCTGTTATTGCTTTAGACATTGATTTAAGTGAGTAAGTACCGTTTTTCTCGCTTTGTGTATAAACATTGATTGAAGTACCGGTAAGCTTTGATACAACGCTCCAACAAACAATAATTTCCTGCTTGCCGTCATTGTCAAGGTCGGAAAAATCAACACAGTTAACATCGGTGGCAGTACCTTCAACATTAGCCACTACATTCCAGCGTTCGCCGTTTTTCTTAATTACAGCCATACAAATAGTGCCGACTTTATTTGACGGTTCATAGAAAGCAACAGCTTCATTAACATTATCACCGTCAATATCTTTCAGAATAAATGAAGTTGTATAATTGCCGGTGGCAGGAATTTTAATTGAATAACCACCCTTGCAATATTCATCAACAGCACTTTGAACGCCTGCATTATCGCCACTCGGAGATATAGGTGAAATCAAATCATCAATTGAGGAGGACAAGCGAAAATTGTTGCAACCACAAAAAATAAAAGCTACAAGTGACAATATTGCAATTATTTTTATTGCCCTAAATTTAGGCATACGCACTCCTCCTTATAATAAATATATAATATTATAACAGAAAGGGAGAATAAAATAAACAATTATTTTTAAAATATTTACACAAATATTACATACGAATTATAGTTATATTACACAAAATTAAAATTTGTAATTATAGTTACAAGAAAAAAGACCCCTCGGAATATACCGAAAGGTCAATTTAATGTTATGAAAATATTTTACTGTAAAGCTTTGATACAGCAGTTCTTATATTTCTGCTTGCTTTTTGCTTAAATGACAAAGGTGAATCACTATAGCAAACGGTTTTACCGTTTACATTGACATCAAGCACATCTTTAAGCCTTGGCATAAGCTTAACGGCATTAAATGTAAACATTGTATTCTTTTCGTTTTGGCTCATATGCGAAAATCTTTCAAGAAGTCCGGTTTGCGCAATACAAGCAATGTTAGGAGTGTAAGGAGCATCCGAGCCGTAAAGCAGATTATTAACGCTTACATCAAGAAGTAAATCGTGAAGCTGTTTATTAACCGGAAAGCCTGCCACATCAAAATAAACATGCTTCATATCTGTTTTAAAATCAAGTGGCACAGGAGTTTTCATATTATTTCTAAACTGCATTGCAAATCCACTCATTCTGTCTGAAAGAACTGATAAAAACGCACCTGCGTGTGGGAAAATCCATTTAATATTAGGATACCTTCCAAAAATATTATGCATAACCATATGAGTAAAAGTTCTTGTAGTATCCATAAAAAATTCCATAGCAGGAATAGGAAGCTCGCCATTCATACCTTTCGGAAGAGCAGACGGC
>JBNMGQ010000023.1:0-22232 GCA_050872345.1 Eubacterium sp.
AAACTACTCACTACGAAACAGTCCACTGGACTGTTTCTCCCAAATTTGTTGCTTCCTTTGGTCGCCAAATTTGGAGTCTCGTGTCTCTTGTGCTACGCACAATTCACTCGTCAGCCGTCAACCTTTTATAAACTATAATTTATACCACAAAGGTCACACCGAATGGCGTGACCTTAAATTTTATTCATCATCGCTTTTAACAATCGAATTAATCAAATTTTCGTAAACTTCGCCCGGGTGAAGTTGAAATTTATCCTTAACAACTTCTGCCTGTGCTTCGCTTGGAAAATAGAGCGAAAGCACCATAAAATCGCAATCCCTGTCGCTTACATGAAGCGTAACCTTGTACCTGTCGCCGTCCTTTTCCACGCTTGCCTTATTTTCCTTTTTGAGTATTTCGTGCCTTGCTGTTTTTGCTGCAAGCTCAACTGCTTTTTCTCTGATTGTCAGTGGCAAATCATTTTCAAGCATTTCAACATTAAATGCGCATTTGTCCGTGATTGAAAGATAGCCGTCCTTGTCAACTACAAGATTATCCGTCTTAATCATTTTTGATATTGCGTTTGATATTTCAAAATAATTTGCTATTTTGCCCTCAACAAGAGCCTCAACAACATATTTTGCAGTGAGCCTTTCTTTGCTTTTTGCTATAATATAGCATGCAAGAAGAGAAATTGAAGAGCTTGAGCGAAGCCCACCGTCCTCAACTCCACCGGTAAATGCGTCAAACTGCATTGCCGGATTATATTCTTTTTCCATGCGTTTCACCATCCTTTTAAATTGCGACTTATATATTAACATATTTTGATTAAACTTGCAATGATATAATAAATGTGTTATAAATATCATTAGCAGATAATTATTTGGATAAAATAAAATTATCTCAATAGATGTGAAAAGGAGTTCAAAATTATGGAAATTACTAAAGATACTATTATCGGTGATGTTCTTGACGCTTATCCTGATACTGCACCACTCTTTTTAGAGATTGGTATGCACTGCCTCGGCTGTCCTGCTTCAAGAGGTGAGTCAATCGCAGATGCCTGCGCAGTTCACGGTACAGATGCCGACGAGCTTGTTGAAAAGCTCAACGCTCAGGTAGGTTAATGTTTAAGCTTACTAAAAGACTGAACGCAGTGGCGAGCCTTGTTAATTCAGGCTCGTCTGTTGCTGATGTCGGCTGTGACCACGGATATGTGCCTGTTTACCTTGTAAAAAACAATATTGCCCGTTCCTGTGTTGCAATGGATATTAATGAAAAGCCGTTAGCTTCGTGCCAAAAGCTTGTTTTGGAAGAAAAGCTTGAAGATAAAATCACCACCAGACTTTCAAACGGACTTGAAAAGCTTAAGAGTGGTGAATGTGACACGGTTATTATTGCCGGTATGGGTGGCGAGCTTATAGTAGATATTATTTCTCGTTGCTCATTTTCAAATGAGCTTCATTTTATTTTGCAACCTATGACTCATCCCGAGTATGTTCGCAAATATCTTTATGACAACGGCTATGAGATTTTTAACGATATTATCATTGACGAGGGCAAGCATTCATATTGCGTTTTCGATACAAAATATACAGGCAAAATTACGCCAAAAACTCAAAAGGATTATTACCTTGGTAATATTAAAGATTTTTCCGATAAAAAATACTTTTCTCATCTTTTAAACTATCTTAATAATAAAGCAAAATCAGGTGCCGATTTAACCGAGGTTATTTCGGCAGTGGAGGAAATCTTATGACTTTTGTCAAAGATATATATGATTACATAAATAAAATTGCACCGTACGACCAAATGGAGGAATGGGACAATTCCGGCTTCATTTTGGGCGATATTAACAAAGAAGTTAAAACTGTCGTAATGTCGCTTGACGCTACGAAAAAGGCAACTGCTTTTGCAAAAAGCGTTAATGCCGATTTGCTCCTTACTCATCACCCAATAATTTTTAACGGTGTTAAGAAAATAAAAAGTGACAGTGCAATTTATCAGCTCATAAATAATGATATTTGCTGTATGTGCGCTCATACTTCTTTTGATAAAGCAAACGGTGGTATTAACGATAATTTATCACTTTTGCTTGAACTTAAAAATACAAGAAAGCTTGAAAACGGTTATGTCGTTGTCGGCGAGCTTGAAAACGAAATGAGCATCGATGACTTCGCCACTTTCGTTTCAAATGCGCTTGATGTCCACGCACTTCGCTATACCGATACCGATAAGATGATTAAAACAGTTGCAGTCGGTGGTGGAGCCTGTGGCGAATTTATCGACGACGCTATGCAAAATGCAGATTGCTTTGTGACAAGTGATTTGAAGTATCACCAAATGCTCGACGCATCCGAGGAAAATTTTGCACTCATTAACGCAGGTCACTTTGAAACCGAAAATAAAGCGTTTCTTATGCTTAAAAATAAACTTGAAAAGGAATTTGAACAAGTAGAATTTGTTGTTGCACCTGTTCAAAATCCGGTATTGGAATTATAATTATGGCACTTGACGGAATATTTTTATACCATTTAAAAAATGAAATAGCCGATTTTGCGCTTGACAGCCGTGTTGATAAAATTCATCAACCGTCTAAGGACGAAATTATTATAGGTCTGCGTTCGAGAAACGGCAGTAAAAAGCTTCTTTTGTCCTGCAATGCCGACTCTTCACGAATCCATTTTACCGATTTTCCACCTGAAAATCCTGCCAAGCCACCTATGTTTTGCCTTCTTCTTCGTAAAAGGCTTACCGGTGCTTGGGTAACGGCTATTACTCAGGATAACCTCGAAAGGATTTTAAAAATCGATTTTTCGGGTACCGATGAACTTGGCGATAAAACCAAATATTCTTTGATTATTGAGATAATGGGCAAGTACTCCAACATAATTTTTGTTGATGAAAATAATAAAATTATCGACTCAATGAAGCGTGTTGACGAAAATAAATCTCATATCAGGGAAGTTTTGCCGGGCGTCACTTATGTTGCGCCACCGGCTCAGGATAAACTGAATATTTTTACTGACGATATTGAGGAGATTAGGCAGAAAATTTCTTCAAGCAAAAAGGGTATGTATAAGGCTGTAATGGAAACGGTTAAGGGCGTTTCGCCTATAGTTTGCCGTGAATTTGAATACGGTCTTACTCTTGATGAATTTAAGAGTGAAGCGCTTAATCCGACCCCTACACTCGTTTTTGTCGATACACCTAAAGACTTTTCGTTTATCAATATTAAGCAATACGACTCTTTGGCAGATATTAGGACATACGATA
The DNA here is from genome assembly GCA_050872345.1 of Eubacterium sp. Taxonomy (GTDB): domain Bacteria; phylum Bacillota; class Clostridia; order Oscillospirales; family Acutalibacteraceae; genus Eubacterium_R. Next base: position 3,257 of record JBNMGQ010000023.1, read on the forward strand.
CATTCTCAGAGCTTCTTGATTATTTCTACTTTGAACGAGTTCGCTTAATGAGAATTAAAGCAAGGAGCGCCGACCTTTTTAAAACCGTCACAACTCTTCAGGAGCGTGCAGTAAGAAAGGCAGTCAACAGGACTAAGGAGCTTGAAGAATGTAAGGATAAGGAAACATACAAGCTTTTCGGCGACCTTATCAACGCTAACCAATACAGGCTTCAAAAGGGCGCACCGTACTACGATTTGGAAAATTATTACGATAATAACAATATCGTTCGTATTCCTGCCGATTCTATGCTTACGCCGTCGCAAAATGCACAAAAATATTATAAAGAATATCGCAAAAAGCAGGTTGCCGAAAGTAAGCTTAATGCTTTTATTGACGAAGCAAATGCCGAAGCAGAATATTTTGACAGTGTAATCGACTCACTTTCAAGGGCAGAAACGGACAGCGAAATTACTGCAATTAAGTCGGAGCTTGCAACTCAGGGTTATATCAAAAAAGCACCTGACAAAAAGCGTGAGCCAAAGGCACTTAAGCCGATGCATTTTAAAACCCGTGACGGCTTTGATGTCTATGTCGGTCGAAATAATATTATGAACGATAAACTTACTATGAAAACTGCCAAGAATTATGACACTTGGTTTCATGTTCAGGAAAGTGCAGGTAGCCATGTCATTTGCGAAACTTCGGGCAAGGAAATAAGTGACGAAGCTATTCACGACTGCGCTGTTTTGGCTTCATATTTCAGCAAGGCTCGTGAATCGTCAAATGTTGCCGTTGACTATACTTTGGTTAAAAATATAAAAAAACCTAACGGTGCAAAGCCGGGTTTTGTTGTTTACGACCCTTATAAAACAGAATTTGCAACACCTACTATTGAAGAAGTGGAGAAGCTTAAAGATGAGTAATACTGCAATAATTTTGGCAGCAGGCAACGGTACACGAATGAAGGCCGATAAAAGCAAGCTCCTGCTTGAAATCAACGGCAAAACCGTTATTGAAAGAACTGTTGCAACCTTTTCAAAAATCGCCGATATTGACGATATTATCGTGGTTGTAAGGGAAAGCGATATTCCTTTGTACGAAAAGGTGCTTGATAAATATAATGTTACTTATTGTATCGGTGGCGATACAAGGCAGGGCAGCGTTTCAAACGCAGTTGACACGATTGACGACGCCGATTTGCTTGTCATTCACGACGGCGCAAGGCCACTTGTAAGCGAAGATGAAATATCAAAAACTCTTCGTTGTGCGCAAAAATACGGCGCAGCTGCCATAGGTGTACGGGTTAAGGATACAATTAAGGTTGTGGACAGCGATAATAAAATTATTGATACACCCGAGCGTTCAAGCCTTGTTGCCATTCAAACGCCACAAATTTTTGATTTTAAAAAATATGTTTCGTCAATGAACCTTGCAAAGAAACAAGGTAAGGATTTTACAGATGACTGCAAACTTCTTGAAAATGCAGGCGAAAGCGTGTATGTCGTTGACGGCGAATATACAAATATTAAAATTACCACACCGGAGGATATACCGGTTGCCGAATCGATTTTAAATTCAAGGGGTGAAAAATAATGCGTATAGGTCACGGTTATGATGTTCATAAACTTGTAAAGGGCAGAAAATGTATAATCGGTGGTGTTGATATTCCAAGCGACCTCGGTCTTTTGGGTCACAGTGACGCCGATGTTTTGCTTCACGCAATATCCGATGCAATTTTGGGCGCTGCAGCAATGGGGGATATAGGTCATCTTTTCCCTGATACGGACGATAAATGGAAAGGTGCCGACAGCTTAAAACTTCTTGAAGAAGTAGTAAGGCAGGTTAACGCCAAAGGATATAAGATAATCAATATTGACTCAACAATTCTTGCGCAGGCACCTAAAATGGCACCACATATTTTAGATATGCGAAAGAATATCGCAAAGGCTTGTAATATTGATTTTGACCTTGTTTCAGTCAAGGCAACAACCGAGGAAGGCTTAGGCTTTACCGGCGCAAAACAGGGCATCTCAGCCCACGCTGTCTGCCTTATTGATAAAGCTTAATTGTTTTTTATTAAAATTTTGATAGTCTTGTCATTTTAGACTATCTAAATTAGAAAAATTACCGTAGGGGCGAACTGTGTTCGCCTTTATATAAAACTACTTCTTTATCAACATAAAACAAAGGTCACACCAATCGGTGTGACCTTTAATATTATCCGAATATTACATTTCGCTGATAATCTTTTTAATGATTTGTGTAGCTTTGCCTACATCGGCTTTGCCCTTTGAATTTTTCATAACATAGCCGAACATAACATTGATAGCTTTTTCCTTGCCGTTTTTAATATCCTCAACAGCTTTCGGATTAGCCTCAACAGCGCCTTTGCAAAGTGCAAGCAAATCTTCGTCGCTCATACCCTTAAGGTCGTCAGCCTTGATATATTCGCCTACATCCTTACCGGTTTCAAGCATTTCGGCAAGAACTTCTTTTGCCTTGTTTGCTCTGATTTTCTTATCGTCAATAAGTTTAACAAGTTCTGCCATTTGCTTGGCTGTAGTTTTAATTTCAAAGTTTTCCTTGTCCTCTTCGGTTTGAAGGGTGGCATAAATTGTACCTATAATCAAATTGAGTACATTTGATGCGCTTGCGCCCTCGTTAACAGCTGAGTCAAAGAACTCTGTAACATTTCTGTACTTGTAAATAAGCCTTGCGTTGTTTTCAGGAAGCTTCATATCCTCAACATATCTCTTAAGCTTAGCGTCAGGAAGCTCAGGAAGTGAAGCACGAATTTCCTCAACACTTTCAGGCGAAATGTAAAAACGAAGAATATCAGGCTCAGGGAAGTAACGGTAGTCGTCTGCGTTTTCCTTTGAACGAAGAACATAAACAGTGTCGCTGTTTGCGTCGTAACGCATAGTTGACTGAATTACCTTTTCGCCCGATTCAATCAAATCTTCCTGCCTTTCCATTTCAAGTTCCATAGCACGGACAATGTTGGAAAGTGAGTTGATATTTTTAATCTCGGTTCTTGTGCCCCAAGGTTCACCCGGTTGGTGAATTGATACATTTACATCGCATCTCATTGAGCCCTCCTGCATTTTGCAGTCGGATACACCTACATTGCGCATAATAAGCTGAAGCTTTTCTGCATATTCTCTTGCTTCTTTAGGTGATTCAATGTCAGCCTGTGAAACGATTTCGATAAGAGGAACGCCACCACGGTTGTAGTCAACATATGTGTAGCCGTCCTCGTGGATAAGCTTACCTGCATCCTCTTCAATGTGAATACGCTCAATTCTGATTTTCTTGCCTGAATCAAGCTCAACATAACCGTCAACGCAAACCGGCTCGTCAAATTGCGAAATTTGGTAAGCCTTAGGAAGGTCAGGGTAAACATAGTTTTTTCTGTCCATATGAGAGTTGTTGTTGATTTTGCAGTGAACGGCAAGACCTGCTCTTACAGCATATGCGATAACCTGACGGTTGAGTACAGGAAGTGCACCCGGTTGACCGGTACAAACAGGGCAACAGTGAGTGTTAGGCTCGCCACCGAATTGAGTTGTGCACGAACAAAAAATCTTAGTCTTTGTTGCAAGCTCAATGTGTGTTTCAATACCACAAACTAATTGATAACTCATACTGTAACACCTCCGTCAAAATCTTCAACTTCGCTCTTGCCGAGCTTTTCATAAAAGTAAGCAACATCAAGAATTTGCTTTTCACTGAACTTCTTGCCGATAATCTGCATACCGATAGGAAGTCCGTTTTTGTCATTCTTAATCGGAACGCTGATAGTAGGTACACCTGTAATGTTGATAGGTACTGTAGCAATATCGGAAAGGTACATATCAACAGGTGACGCACCCTCAAAACCAAGCTCAAAAGCAGTGTTCGGAGCAGTAGGAGCAATGAGCACATCGCAGGTGTTGAATATGTCGTCAAAGTCTGCAATAAGGTTTTGACGAAGAAGGCAAGCTTTTTTGTAATAAGCGTCGTAGTAGCCTGAAGAAAGCACATAAGTACCGAGCATAATTCTTCTCTTAACTTCGTCGCCGAAGCCTTCTGTTCTTGTTTTGAGTATCATCTCTTCAACATCGTTGAAGTTTTCTGTACGGTAGCCGTATCTTATACCGTCGTATCTGCCGAGGTTTGATGAAGCTTCTGCGCAGGCGATAATGTAGTAAACAGGAAGTGCCTGCTTTAAAACAGGAAGCTTAATGTCGATAATTTCGGCACCGTTATTTTCAAATTCCTTGATAGCACCGAAAATTGCGTCCTTGATTTCCTCGTTAATGCCTTCAAAATATTCCTTAGCAACACCGATTTTAAGACCTTTAACATCAGCCTGACCGAGTGTGTCGGAAATGTTGCCGAAGTTGTAGTCAACGCTTGTTTGGTCGTGCTCGTCAACACCTTTGATAGCGTCAAAAACAGTGGCTGTATCCTTAACGGAATTTGCAAGCACACCAATCTGGTCAAGTGATGAACCGTAAGCGATAAGACCGTAACGGGAAACTGCACCGTAAGTAGGCTTAAGACCTACAATACCACAAAATGATGCAGGCTGACGAACCGAGCCACCTGTATCCGAGCCTAAGCCGTATGCTGCAATGTTGGCACAAACTGCTGCTGCAACACCACCCGACGAACCACCGGTTACATGGTTTGTGTTTCTTGGGTTTAACGGAGCACCGTAAACACTTGTTTCGCTTGTTGAACCCATAGCAAATTCGTCCATATTTGTTTTACCGAGCATAACAGCACCCTGTGCCTTAAGCTTGGTCCAAACGGTTGAATCGTAGTAAGGTCAGAAACCTTCAAGAATTTTTGAACAGCAGGTGGTAAGGTCACCGTCGGAGCAAATGTTGTCCTTAAGTGTCATAGGAATACCTGTAAGCGCCGTAGCGTTGCCGCTTGCAATAATCTTGTCTGCTTCTTTTGCATTTTCCAAAGCTTTTTCAAATGTTGTTGAAACATAAGCGTTGTACTTTGGGTTGTCATCTTCAATAGCTTTTATATATTTGTTTGTAAGCTCAACCGATGAAATTTCACCGGCTTTGAGCATTTGTGATAAAGGCGAAATTATTTCTCTCATTTATATACCTCCTTTAACACAGAAGCATCCTTTAGATGCGTTAACATTTGAAAGTATCTTTTCGTTAGGAAGTGACGGCTTAACTTCATCTTTTCTAAATTCTTCTGCCGGAGTAGCAGTGGTGGATATGTTTCTGATTTTATCTGCGTCACCTTCAACCGAGTTGTTGATAGTGTCGGCAAAAGCAATAATATCGTCCATATCCTTAATGATTTTGTCAAGTTCATCATCCGAAAATTCAAGCTTAGCAAGTTTAGCAAGCTTGATTACTTCTTCTTTTGAAATCATAATTATACCTCTTTAAATTGTGGTCTGCAAATATCAACCAATCGTAGGGGCGAACTGTGTTCGCCCGTATCGCATATTACTTTCTAAGCTTAATATGAACTTCACGAAGCTGTTGCTCTGTAATTTCATTAGGAGCGCCACACATAAGGTCTTGTGCCTTACCGTCCATAGGAAATGCAATGATTTCTCTGATGTTTTCTTCGTTGCGAAGGAGCATAATCATACGGTCAATACCGGGTGCCATACCTGCGTGTGGTGGTGCACCGAACTGGAATGCAGTGTAAAGAGCACCGAACTTTTCCTTGAGCACTTCTTCGTCATATCCTGCAATTTCAAATGCCTTCTTCATAATATCAATGTCGTGGTTACGAACAGCACCGCTTGAAAGCTCAACGCCGTTGCAAACAATGTCGTACTGATATGCAAGAATTGTAAGTGGGTCCTCATTTTCAAGTGCTTCAAGACCACCCTGCGGCATTGAGAATGGGTTGTGAGTAAAGCCGATTTTCTTCTCTTCTTCCTTGTATTCAAACATAGGGAAGTCGTTGATAAAGCAGAAACGATAAGCATTCTTTTCAAGAAGGTCAAACATTTCGCCGAGCTTAGTTCTGATTTGACCTGCATATTCTGCTGCTTTGTTTTCATTGTCGGCAATGAAGAAGATTGTGTCGCCGACTTCAAGATTTGCAATCTCTGCAAGTTCACTCTTCATATCGTCAGGAATGAACTTGTCGATAGGACCCTTGTATGACTTGTCATCAAGTACAAGAAGGTAACCGAGACCACCCATACCGATTGACTGCGCAAATTTAAGGAGCTTTTCGTGCTTGCCTTTTGAAATATCTTCGTGAACTTTAATTGCTCTTACTGTCTGACCGTGGAAAGGCTTGAATGTGCAACGCTGGAAAAATTCTGTCACATCAACAATTTCAAGTGGGTTTCTGAGGTCCGGCTTGTCAGTACCGTATTTAAGCATTGATTCCTTGTAGCTGATAACAGGGTAAGGTGCTTTTGTAACTGTGTATCCTTCAGGTGCAAACTTTTCAAAAGTCTTTGTAAGCACTTCTTCGCCAACCTTGAATACATCTTCCTGAGTAGCAAATGCCATTTCAAAGTCAAGCTGATAAAATTCACCCGGTGAACGGTCTGCTCTTGCGTCCTCATCTCTGAAGCAAGGTGCTACTTGGAAATACTTGTCAATGCCTGACACCATAAGAAGCTGTTTGTACTGCTGTGGTGCCTGTGGAAGCGCATAAAACTTACCCTTGTGAACTCTTGACGGAACTACATAGTCACGGGCACCCTCAGGTGATGATGCGCAAAGGATAGGTGTCTGCATTTCGAGGAAACCCATTTCGCTCATAACCTGTCTGAGGTAAGCGATAACTTTGCTTCTGAAAATGATATTGTCCTTAACCTTTTCGTTTCTCAAATCAAGGAAACGGTACTGAAGTCTTTTGTCCTCTCGAATTTCCTTTGAAGTTTGAATTTCAAAAGGAAGTGGCTGTCTTACCTTGCCGAGAGTTGTAACTTTTTTAGCTTCAACTTCAATTGTACCTGTTGCAATTTTTGGGTTAACTGTATCTTCATCTCTCTTTTCTACAAGACCTTCGATTGAAAGGCAGTCCTCCTTGTTGATACCGTCAAGAAGAGTAGTGTCACGCATAACTACCTGCATAACGCCGTACATATCTCTAAGGTCAATGAATGATACACCGCCGTGGTCACGAATGTTTTCAACCCAACCTGCAATTTTAACGGTTGAATCAATGTCAGCTTCTGAAAATTCATTCATCGGCTTGGTTCTGTAAAGTGTTGAAAATTCCATACTTTTCTCCTTTTTAAATAATCGTAAAATAAAATAAGCAGTCTTATGTCCAATAGGACGAAAGACTGCTTCCGTGGTACCACCTAAATTAGCCTGAAAGGCTCACTCTAAAGATTAACGCTCTCACACGCCCGATTCTACTTGCAATTATGCTTTCTTTCGGGAACTCATAGGTGTTTTTCGGCAAAAATGTGTATCGACTTGCACCTGCCGTCGACTCTCTTAAACAGTGACTTTTGCTTACTCCCCTAATCACAGTTAAAATATTACGCTATTAATATAGCACTAAATCAATTTTTAGTCAACAGTTTTTTATTATTGTATTAATTTATATTATATGTTAAAATAATAACATAATTTATTTGGGAGTATTATATGAAAAAAATCATATCTTTATCATTTTCTGCCATACTTGTAATTTTAATTATGCTTTTTGCAAGTTGTGCTTTTGCCGAGCAAAGCAGTAATATTGCGCCTACAAGGCTCAAAAATACAGATACATATTATTCCTACGACAAAACTGCAAAAACGCTTACGATTTCAGGCAACGGCAAAACACCTGATTTTCAAAACACTAGCGGCGATACAAATTCACAGCCGTGGTTTTCGTGGCGAAGTGACGGCTCAATTGAGCATATTGTTGTTGAAAAGGGTGTTACAAGCCTTGGTAACTACTTTTTCTTCGGTATTCGATGCGATGATTTTTCAATAGCAAATACTGTTGAAAGTATCGGCTCGTATGCTTTTTCTGCTTCTTCTTTAACAGAAATCGACTTGCCCGATAACTTGAAATTTATTTCAAACAATGCCTTTTATCTTTGCGAGGATTTAAAAAATATCACGATTCCTAAAACAGTATCATCAATCGGTGATTCTGCTTTTGAGGGTTGCTCAAAGCTTGAAAAAGTCGAGTTTGAAAAAATGAGCGCAAGTATTAACATTTATTCAAATGCTTTTCTTAGTTGTCAAAAATTAAAGCAGGTTAATGTTCCTTACGGCGCAAAGCTTTCCCCTTACAGTTTCGGCTATGTTAAGGCAGGCAAAGGCTTTATGGTTGACGATTTTGTTTTGGGTGTTTACAGTGATTCTTCGGCTTTTTCTTATACTCAAAATTATTTTGTCGATTATAAGCTTCTCGACGAAATGGAGATTTTTGAAACCGATACAATCAGCCGTACTTATTCTTCTTCAAATGTTAATGAACAAATGATTTTTAAATTTGTTTCAAACGGTGACGCTCCTTATGTTTTTGCTTCAAGTGGCAATGTCGATGTCAATTGTACACTTCTTGACGAAAACAAAAACGAGCTTCAAAAATCTGAAGATAACAGCGACTACGACCTTAATTTTACAATTAAATATAATCTTCAAAAGGGTAAGACCTACTACTTTGTCGTAACAAGTGTTAATTCACTCGGCTCTTTCAGCGTTAACCTTTCTTCGGTAGGTATAAAGAATATTTCAATTGATTGGGATACCGAATATCAGGCAACCGATTTAGTCGGCAAGGACTTTTCCGTTTTGGAATATATAAAGACTAAAACAATTGATTTTGAATATACGAGTGGCTATGTTTACAAATTGCCTTTTAATAACGGTTCTGAGTATGCAGGAATGAAGATTGAATATAATAATCTTCTTTCAAATAAAATCACCTGTGGCGAAAATAAAGACTCAATTACAGTAGGCGACAAAACGCTTTATTTCACGATAAATGTTATCCATTCGTATGTTACAACCGTTGTTGAACCTACGATTAAAAGTGGTGGCTACACCTTGCATACCTGTGTTTATTGCAACAATAAGTATATGGATAATTTTACCGAAAATCTCGGTCAGGATATAAGTGGCAATATCTATCTTTCGACCTCTTTAAACGGCGATATTGACCTTTCACGCCCACTTGAAAATATTGAGATTTTCGACTCCTCCGGTATAAGAGTTGCAAGGACTGATTCAAACGGCTTTTTCTACGCTCAATATATGTACGGCGACATTTATATTCAAAGCGATATGTCAATTAAAAGGAGAATTACCGTTAAAAAAGGTGTTGCAAATCTTGGTAACATAGGCATTATTTACGGCGATATTTCAGGCGACGGCTGTATCAACGCAAAGGATTTTGCTGCGATTACTCATATGAAAGAATATGACATAAACGACACCGATTATAAAAATCTTGACTCTGATAATGACGGCAAACTTGAGGAAAAAGATTGGCAGTTTATGAAAAACTTTTATCTTTTCGGTAAGCTTGACAGTACGGTATACGACACTTTTTAAATTTTTATTATAATTTTGTTGAAAATATTTCCTATATAATATATAATATTTAAAAATTATATCGGTTAACCGTTTAATCGATAAATATATTCTTTTGGCACAGGAGGACACATTATGAAAAAAGTTGCAATTATTATGGGCTCTGACAGTGATTTGCCTGTAGTAACTCCGGCAATTAAACAACTTAAGGATTTGGGTATCGAAACCGAAGTAAGGGTTATGAGTGCTCACCGTACACCGAACGAAGCTCACGAGTTTTCTTCAAACGCTGTTAAAAACGGCTTTGGTGTAATCATCGCTGCAGCAGGTATGGCTGCTCATCTCGGTGGTGTTTTGGCTGCTTCAACTACTTTGCCGGTTATCGGTATTCCTTGTTCGGCTAAGGTTCTTGACGGTATGGACGCAATGCTTGCAACGGTTATGATGCCTCCGGGAATCCCTGTGGCAACAGTCGGTGTTAACGCTGCTAAAAATGCTGCCCTTCTTGCAGCTGAAATTCTTGCAGTAGGCGACGACGAACTTATGAATAAGCTTATCAAAATGCGTGAAGATATGGCACAGCAGGTTCGTGAAAAGGATAAGGCTTTGCAGGAAAAGCTTAAGGAAATATAACTTAAAGATATATCGTATTGCAAGGTTAATTTGTTTTAAAGAAACCTTGCTTAATGTAGGGCAGGGCAAACCGGTATAAAGGAAACCTTGTTTAAATGTAGGGCAGGGGTTTACTCCTGCCGAAAGCTAAATAGACAATCAATTCAAAATAAGGAGTTTAAAATATGGAAAACAGTTTCAGCGCAAGTTATGCAGCAGCAGGTGTAGATGTAACAGCAGGCTATGAGTCGGTTGAGCTTATCAAATCACATGTTAAGCGTACCAACATTCCGGGTGTTATGGGTTCAATCGGTGGATTCGGTGGTATGTTTGAGCTTTTGGGCGCAGGCAATTACAAAAATCCTGTTCTTGTTTCTGGTACAGACGGTGTCGGCACAAAGCTTAAGGTTGCATTTCTTCTTGATAAGCACGATACAATCGGTATCGACTGCGTTGCAATGTGCGTTAATGATGTCGCTTGCTCAGGTGCAAAGCCACTTTTCTTTCTTGACTATATTGCTTGTGGTAAAAACTATCCTGAAAAAATCGAGCAAATCGTAAGTGGTGTTGCAGAAGGTTGCGTTCAGGCAGGCTGTGCTCTTGTCGGTGGTGAAACTGCCGAGCATCCGGGTCTTATGCCTAATGAGGAATACGACCTTGCAGGCTTTACCGTTGGTATCGGTGAAAAGGATAAACTCGTTTCGGGTGAAAAGCTTGCAAGTGGTAACGCTCTTATCGGTGTTGCTTCTTCCGGTGTTCATTCAAACGGCTTCTCACTTGTCAGAAAAGTATTCAATATTACCGAGGAAAGACTCGGTGTTCATGTAGCCGAGCTTGGCAAAACTTTGGGTGAGGAACTTCTTACTCCTACAAGAATTTATGTTAAGCCACTTCTTGCTCTTATGGATAAGGTTAATGTTAACGCTATCAGCCATATCACCGGTGGTGGTTTTTATGAAAATGTACCGAGAATGTTAAACGACGGTTTCACTGCCGTTATTGAAAAGGATAAGTGCTTTAAGAAGCCTATCTTTGACCTTATCGCAAGTGAAGGTGACATTCCTGAAAGAGATATGTACAACACATTCAATATGGGTACAGGTCTTGTTATTGCAGTTGACAATGATAAGGCAGACGAAGCAGTAAGAATCCTTCAGGAAAACGGCGAGCAGGCTGCTGTTATCGGCGAAATCAAGACAGGTGAAAAGGGTGTAGAACTCGTATGATGAAGAATATTGCAGTTCTCGTTTCAGGTGGTGGAACCAATCTTCAGGCTCTTATCGACGCACAAAACCGTGGTGAGATAATCGGTGGTAAGATTACTCTTGTAGTTTCATCGAATCCTGACGCTTACGCTCTTGAAAGGGCAAAAAATAATAATATAGCAACTGCTGTTGTTGAGAGAAAAGATTATAACAGCAGGGCAGAATATACGGCAAAAATCAGGGATGTGTTGCTTGCGGCAAAGGCTGACTTGGTTGTTTATGCCGGCTTTATGACTATACTTGACGAGCAAATCGTTAAAGCATTTCCTAATAAAATGATGAATGTTCATCCGGCTTTGATTCCGTCTTTTTGCGGCAAAGGCTTTTACGGACTTCATGTCCACGAAGCAGTGCTTGCAAGTGGCGTTAAGCTTACGGGCGCAACTGTTCATTTTGTTACGGAAGAATGTGACGGTGGACCGATAATTTTGCAAAAAGCGAGCGAAGTTAAGTTTGACGACACTCCTGAGATTTTGCAAAAAAGAGTTATGGAGGAATGTGAGTGGAAAATTCTTCCAAAGGCAGTATCTCTTTTCTGCCAAGATAAAATCGAAGTAATAGGAAATAAAACAAAAATTATTGATTGAGGTGTAAATATGAAAATAGAATCACTTGCAAATGAGCTTAGCACAAATTCATATCCGGGCAGAGGTATTGTCCTTGGCAGAAGTGAATGTGGCAATTTTGCTGTAATGGCTTATTTTATTATGGGCAGAAGTGTTAACAGCCGTAACAGAATTTTTGAAGTTAACGAGCGTGGTGGTATTCGTACCAAGGCTTTTGATGAATCAAAGATGGAGGACCCGTCACTTATCATCTATAACCCTGTTCTTAAATTTAAGGGTGACACTATTGTTACCAACGGTGACCAAACAGACACTATTTATGACTCTTTTGCTAAGGGTGATTGCTATCACGATGCTCTTATTACAAGGGAATTTGAGCCTGACGCACCTAACTATACTCCGAGGATTTCAGGTATTATGAAGGAAAACGGTAACTATAACCTTTCTATCCTTAAGTCAAATTGTGGTGAGCCTGAATGTGTAAGATTTTTCTATGAGTATCCTGCAAGAAAAGGTCTCGGCCACTTCATTCATACATATAAGTGCGACGGCAACCCTATTCCGTCGTTTGAAGGTGAACCTACTCCTGTTAAAATCGAGGGTGATATTGACGAATTTACCCATATGATTTGGTCTAATCTTAATGAGGATAATAAGGTTTCACTTTTCGTTCGTTTCATCAATCTTGACACTAAAGAGGAAGAAACAAGAATTATCAATAAAAACGAAAAATAATACTCAACACAAGGCTCCCCTTATAATGTTATTAAGGGGAGCTGAGTGAATTTTACAAAGTAAAAGAGACCGTTGCTCCAAATCTTTGATTTGGGAGAAACAGTCCGGTGGACTGTTTCGTAGCAACTTGATTGTAAAGACTGAGGGGATAAAAGGTAACAATCCCTCCGTCACGCAAGCGTGCCACCTGCTACGCTACCCTTTTGTCACTGCGTGACATTTCCCCTAGCAGGGGAATCTTTCTTTACACAAGGGAGGCTTAATCATTACTATATATTAAAAACATTATATATTCATTGGAGGAAAATATGAAAGTACTTGTTGTGGGCAGTGGTGGCAGAGAACACGCCCTTATAAGAAAAATTAAAGAATCAAAAAAGGTTGACTCAATAGCTTGTACTCCGGGTAACGGTGGTATCTCTTATGATGCCGAATGTTACAATGTATCGGCAACCGATATTGACGGTGTAGTTAATCTTGCTAAAGAAATTAAGGCTGATTTTGTGGTAGTTGCTCCCGATGACCCACTCGTAGCCGGTATGGTTGATGCTCTTAATGAAGCAGGATTTAAAACTTTCGGTCCAACAGCCGACGCTGCAATTATTGAGGGTTCTAAGGTCTTTTCAAAGGAACTTATGCAAAAGTATAATATTCCTACTGCCGAATATAAAGTTTTTGACAAGGCAGAGGATGTTATTGAATATATTAAAGAGAAAAACGAATTTCCTACCGTTATCAAGGCTGACGGTCTTGCACTCGGTAAAGGCGTAATCATTCCTGAAAATCTTGACGATGCAATTGCAGGCGTTAAGGAAATTATGGAGGATAAAATTTTCGGCGCTTCCGGTAATAATGTTGTCGTTGAAGAATTTTTGACAGGTCCTGAAGTTTCCGTTCTTGCTTTTACAGACGGTAAATGCGTTAAACCTATGGTTTCGTCTATGGACCATAAGCGTGCACTCGACGGTGATAAGGGTCTTAACACAGGTGGTATGGGTACCGTTTCTCCTAATCCTTATTATACCGACGAGGTTGCAAAGGAATGTATGGATAAAATCTTTATTCCTACTATTGAAGCTATGAATAAAGAGGGCAGAACATTTAAGGGTTGCCTTTATTTCGGTCTTATGATTACTCCTAAGGGACCAAAGGTAATCGAATATAACTGTCGTTTCGGTGACCCTGAAACTCAGGTTGTTTTACCAAGGCTTAAAACTGATATTATGGATATTTTTGAAGCAATCAACGACGGTACTCTTTCCGACCTTGATATTGAGTGGAGTGATAAGGCTTGCACTTGCGTGATTATGGCGTCTGGTGGTTATCCAAAATCTTATCCAAAGGGCATTGAAATCACCGGCCTTGAAAACGGACAGCTTGACGGCGTAACCGTTTACCACGCAGGCACTGCAATTAAAGACGGTAAGCTTGTAACAAACGGTGGCAGAGTTTTGGGCGTAACTGCTTTGGGTGACACACTTGAGGATGCACTTAAAAAGTCATATGACGCAGTTGGCAAAATTCATTTTGACGGTGCTCATTTCAGAAAAGATATTGGCGCAAGAGCATTGAAAGCATTAAAATAACTTTTATACAAACAAAATAGATTAAACAAATTGTGAACTTTTGAGAATTTTACAAAAAGTTATTGACAATTATACGAAATGGAATTATACTAAGCGTGTAATTTAATTAAACTATAATAACGGACAGAGGGTTAAGTTATGGCAACAGTAAAGAAAAGCAAAAAGAAAGTTGTTGTACCTATTTGTATAATACTCGTAATTGCTATTGTAGCCGGTTGTATCTTCGGCGTTTCTAAGTCAAAGAGTGGCGAAGAAGTTACACTTAATACAATTTCAACAGGCGATATTTACGAAAAGGTATCATTAACAGGTGAAGTAACTGCAGGTACTTCTAAGGACTATAAAGTCGGTACCGTAGCTACAGTTAAAGATGTCAAGGTCAAAGTGGGTGACCAGGTTAAGAAGGGTGATGTTCTTGCAACATTTGATACTTCTTCAATCGATTCTCAGGTTACTTCGCTTGAAAATTCTTACAATGACTCGGTAAAGAGCTATAATACTGCTCTTGCCACTCAAAAGTCTAATAAGAAAAAGGCTGACGCTTTGAATAAAGAAGTGAAAGCGCTTGACAAAAAGATTGCAAAGCAAAAGAAAAAGGTAGCAAATTCTACAACTACTACCAAGAAAGCCACAACCACTACTGCAAAAGCTACTACTACAACAAAAGCTAATCAGTATTCACAGTGGCTTGCAACTTCCACAACAGCGCAGGCAACTACTACAACTTCTGCTACCACAACAACAGATGACGGCAAGCCAAAGTATACAGTTTCACTTTCTGCATACCCATCATCAGCTTGTGGTACAGTTACAGGTTCGGGCAGGTATCCTCAGGATGTCGGCTATGTAACTGCTATTGCTACTGCTAATGCAGGTTGGCAGTTCCTTGGCTGGTACTCATCTCGTGCAGCTTATATTGCAGGTGAAGCACCGGTAGCCAATACTCCGTCTTGGAACATTCCTGTTTCATCTGATGTAAGCTTCGTTGCAGTATTTACCGAAGCAAATAACTCAGGTTCAACTTCAACAACTACTGCTACTATTAACGATATTGCCACAGCTCTTTCACAGCTTGACAACAACATCGCTTCTATCACAACCGATGTTAAGACTATGACTACAATTTCGCAGATTATTGCTACTTCAATTTCAGGTGCAGTAGCTTCAGGTCAGCTTAACAGTCAGGCTATTGCAAATATTGTCGGTAAGGATATTCAAAAGGCAATTTCAGACGGTATCATTGATTCAACAAAGCTTGTTGTTGAAAGTGGCGTTGCAGTTGATATGATTAAGGCTGCCGTTTCTTCAATCGATTACAGAGCACTTGCAAAAGGTGTTGCCGATTCTGACAATGCTACTCTTACAGCGTATGAAGTACAGCGTGCTACACTTGCAGCTCAGTATGAAATTTATAAAGCTGAAAGCGATACAACAGTTCTTAACGCCCAAAAGAAAGCTATGAACGCTTCTAAGCAGGCACTTGATTCTATGAAAGAACAGCAAACAGAACTTGCAAACGGTTGGAGCGCTGATTTCGACGGTGTTATCACAGCAGTTGACATTAATCCTGACTCTCAAACTACTGCTCTTTCAACAGGTATCACTCTTGAAAATCACGATGTTCTTGTAGCTACAGTAAGCCTTAGCGAATATGATGTACATAAGGTTAAGGTTGGTATGGATGCCAAGGTAACTACTGCTTACGGCGAATACGAAGGCGAAGTTGCTACTATTGCTCCTACTGCTACAGGTGGTTCATCAGGTTCAATTCTTGACAGTGTAGGTTCAATGGCAGGTATCAGTGGTCTTTCTTCACTTACCGATTCAGGCGCAGGTGTTGAATGTACAATTACCATTAAGAATCCTGACGAAAATATTATTGCAGGCTTTGATGCCGATGTTGAAATTCAAACAGGTCAGTATCTCGGTGTAACAGTAGTTCCTATCGAGTCAATCACTCTTGAAAAGACAGGTTCGTATGTATACCTTTATAATGACGAAGATAAGACTGTAACTAAGACTCAGATTAAGACAGGCGCTATCAGTGATACTGCTTATGAAGTAACTTCAGGTCTTAAGCCTGGTGACAAGATTGTTGCTACTCCTAAGACTGACTATACAGAAGATACCTTTAAGGTTAAGGTAGTCGACAGCACAAAAAAGTAAGGAGACTTTGCATTGAATATTACAGAAAGTCTGAAAATCGCAGTCAAGTGTATTAAGTCAAACTGGATGCGAAGCTTGCTTACAATGCTTGGTATTATTATCGGTATCAGCTCGGTAATTATGATTATCGGCGCCGGTACCGGTGTAAGAGACTATATTGTCGGTCTTATTGAGGATATGGGTTCAAATGCTGTACTTGTCAGCGTTGATACTACTTCTGCAACAGATAATGACTATATTACTCTTGATGATGTCGAAAATATTAAAAATAAAGTAAACGGTGTTGAGCGTTGCTCACCAATGCTTATGGGTTTCGGCCGTGCTACTATTGATAAGACTGCTACCGAAGCAACTGCTATGCTTATCGGTGTTAACAGTGATGTTCAGTTTGCGCTGACGAATACCTGCGAATACGGGCGATTTTTCACCGACGAAGAATATAACGCTAACGCACCCGTTGCCGTAATCGGTACTAACTCTGCTCAGCAGGCTTTTGGCTATGAGGATGTAACTAACGAGTATGTAACCGTTTCTTCAAGTGGTAAATCAATGAAGATTAAGGTTTGCGGCGTAGCTAATGTTGACGCACTTGCAAGTACGCTCGGTGGCTCAAGTTCAATGAGCAATATGTTCTCAAGCGTAGGTGGCGATAAAACTATTATTGCTTTGTTTATGCCTTGTACAACTCTTACCCAAATTACAGGCGCAGATGCTCAGCTTGGCAGTGTGTTCGTAATTGCTCAGGACGGCTACGACTACGACGCAGTCGGTAACGCTGCCGTTAACTATTTGAAGAGTGCGCACGGCAACTATTCAAACAGTATGTACACTGCTCAAAATATGGCAACTTATGTTGACATTGTTAATATCATTATGTCGGTACTTACTGCATTTATCGCAGGTGTAGGTGCTATTTCGCTTGTTGTAGGTGGTATCGGCGTTATGAACATTATGCTCGTTTCGGTAACAGAACGAACGAGGGAAATCGGTATCAGGAAGTCACTCGGTGCTAAGACACGAGTCATAACACTTCAGTTCTTGACGGAATCGGTTATCCTGTGCCTTATCGGTGGTCTTATCGGTGTAACGATAGGCGTCGCCGGTGCTTTCGCTGCTTGCTCGATAATTAATATTAAGCCTAATATTACGGTATGGCTTATTCTTATAGCGCTTCTTTTCTCAAGTGGTGTAGGTCTTTTCTTCGGTATCTACCCTGCAAGAAAGGCTGCTCAGATGAGTCCTATCGACGCACTCAGAAGCGAATAATCATTAGAAATTTAATATTATAAAGCAGTCTTGGTAACAAGGCTGCTTTGCTTTAGTATATGGACTTGCTATTTTGTTAACATTGTGTTAAAATAGTGTCAATTCGTAAAAAAGAGGAGTATTGTAATGAACAATATTAATAATATTCTCAGTCATTTTAATTTTAAAGGCGAGCTTGAAGAGTGTAATATTTTCGGCTCAGGTCATATAAACACTACTTATCTTGCTACTTATAATGAAGATGGTAAGCAAAGAAATTATGTTATCCAAAAGGTTAATACCAACATTTTTCCTGATATTGACAATCTTATGAATAATGTTTTTTCCGTCACCGATTTCTTGAGAGAAAAGATTAAAGCTAACGGTGGCAACCCTCATAGGGAAACACTTCACTTTATCAGAACCGGCAGTGGCGACAAATATTTTAAGGACGAAGACGGTTCATGCTATCGTGCATATCGTTTTGTTGATAATTCACTTGCTTATGACACCGTTGACAGCGCCGAAGTTTTCGGTAAAAGTGGTAAAGCTTTCGGCAGATTTCAAAAATATTTGAGCGATTTTCCTGCTGAAACTCTCAGCGAGATTATTAAAAATTTCCATAACACTATTTGGAGATATGAAAACGAATTTATCCCTGCCGTTCAGGCTGATAAGGCTGACAGAGTTGTAAATTGCAGCGAGGAAATTAAATTTGTTATGCAGAGAAGGGAAGACTGCACTCGTTTTGTTAACCTGGTTGAAGAGGGTAAGCTTCCTATCCGTGTTACTCATAATGACACTAAGCTTAACAATGTCCTTTTTGATAAGGATACCGACGAAGCAATTTGCGTTATCGACCTTGATACCGTTATGCCCGGTCTTGCACTTTATGACTTCGGTGACTCAATTCGTTTCGGTGCCAATTCCTGCGCCGAAGATGACGATAATTACGATAATGTAAAGCTTATGCTTGATTATTTTGAAGCATATGCAAAGGGCTTTTTGAGCGAAGCAGGCGACGCTCTTAATCAGTGTGAGATTGATAACCTCGCTTTTTCTGCTAAGCTTATGACATTTGAATGTGGTATGCGTTTTCTTACCGACTATATCAACGGTGATACTTATTTCAAAACTGCTTACCCTGAGCATAACCTTGTCAGAGCACGCAACCAATTTGCCCTCGTTGCCGATATTGAAACAAAACTTCCTCAAATGGAAAAAATCATTGCTGATATTACAAAGTAAAGAGTTTGGGAAAATCCCCAAATGGGAAGTAATTATGTTTATAATCACGATTATTATATTAATCGGGATTTCGTTATTAAGTGTTTCTCTGC
>JBNMGQ010000024.1:0-22208 GCA_050872345.1 Eubacterium sp.
CCCTCAGTCGGTAAACCGACAGCTCCTACGGGAGCCGTCCCTTTTGTCACTGCGTGACATTTCCCCACACTGTGGGGAATCACCCTTTGCAAGGGAGCCTTAACTTACTACGCTAAATTATAATTTACAATGATAACAAAAACGGAGCGATATATATTCGCTCCGTTTTGTTTACTCATTATTTTCATTTGTATACGACGGATACTCGCCTTTTTGTATCGGCTCGTTTTCCTTTGGCGCTTCGGCAGTATGCGAAGCGTTTGGATTATATGCGTATTGTTGTGTTGTGCTTTGCTCATTTGTGTTTGCATAATTCGGTGCAGTGTTTTGAGCATTTGCATTTACATTTTGCTGTGGGTTGTAGTAATAACCGTTTGTGCTTTGCTGTGAAGCTTGAGCATTTTGGTTTTGATAACCTTGTGCGTTATTCACATTAGCGTTAGGGTTATAATAATTGCCTGCATTGTTTGCATTAAATCCGTACTTCTGCGCTTTTTCCTGCTCGGAAAGGAAATCATCCATTGTGATTCTGCCTTCCTGCAAAGCTCTGATTTTGAAGTTTTCATAATAGAGAGCCTGAGTAGTGAAGTAGTAAGGAATTACATAAATGTTTGCAAGACCGAAGGTGATGCCACAGAGAAGCCACCAACCTAAAAAGCTGAGGTCAAGTTCAAAAAGCTCACCTCTGTTGCCCATAACCATCTTCTTAGACAGCTTAAGAGCCTCTGTCGGCTTAAGATTCGGGTTTTCACACATAATTTGATATGCAAAGTATGAACTGTAATAATACACGATACCCGGAATTATGAGAAGTATAGACCAAAGAGCTGTAAATAAGTCTCTTAAAATATAAACTAAAATCTTGTGACCGTAGCTTGCGTCAAAAGAAGTTTTAAAAATATTCTTGATTTCTTCGCCGAGTTTAAATTCTTCATTAGGGTCACGCTTGATAAGAACTACATATAAACCGCAAAGCGATACCAAAAGCGGAGAAAAGATAAGCGAAAGAATAGTAAGACTTCCTGCACCGATATTTACACCTGACGGAACGAGTGCAGACTTAATACTGAGATTTGTTGTACCGTTCGAGTTTGAATTGCTTTGATTTTGGTTATTCTCCTGACCGAAGCTTTCAATCGGATTGTCGGAAGCGTCGCCACCGTAGTTGTAGCTTCCTGAATTGTCATTGCTGTTACTGTCGCCACCGTTGAAATATTTGAAAAAGTCATCCGGAGTGTTTTGACCCGATTGATTGTCGCTGTAGTTGTTGCTCGGACCGAAAAGCTCGTCGCTGCTGTAATAAGTGTTGACGCCTATTGAAAGTCCGTTGACGAGAATCAATACAATTGCACTTATTAAAAACAGCACAAATATTTTATTTTTAATAATTTGCTTAGCCTGTGATTTAACTAAGCTTCTGTCGATTTTGTTCATAATTTTATCCTCCTTTGGATAAAACGATTATGAGTGCTGACTGATGAAAAACGGTTAAAATTCAACTTTTTCTTCAATGAACTTTGTAAGCTCGCTGATTGGAAGTCTAACCTGCTCCATAGTGTCACGGTCACGAACTGTTACGCAGTTATCCTCAACTGAGTCAAAGTCGTAAGTAATGCAGTAAGGAGTACCGATTTCATCCTGACGGCGATACCTCTTACCGATAGAGCCTGCGTCGTCATAGTCAATGTTGAATTTCTTTGAAAGAGTGGCAAATACTTCTGTAGCCTGCTCATTAAGCTTCTTTGAAAGTGGAAGAACAGCAGCCTTGAACGGTGCAATAGCAGGGTGGAAGTGCATAACAACTCTCTTGTCGTTCTTTTCTTCGTCAAGAACTTCCTCGTCATATGCTTCTGTAAGAAGTGCTAAGAACAAACGCTCAACACCGAGTGAAGGCTCAATAACATAAGGAACATACTTTTCACCTGTAGTTTGGTCAAAGTATTCAAGATTTTTGCCACTTGTTTTGATATGCTGGGTAAGGTCGTAGTCGGTTCTGTCGGCAACGCCCCAAAGTTCGCCCCAACCGAATGGGAACTTGTATTCAAAGTCTGTAGTAGCCTTAGAATAGAAGCAAAGCTCCTCTTGATCGTGGTCACGAAGTCTGAGGTTATCCTTGCTGATGTTAAGAGAATAGAGCCAATCACGGCAGAAGCTTCTCCAATAATCAAACCATTCAAGGTCAGTGCCCGGCTTACAGAAAAATTCAAGTTCCATTTGCTCAAATTCTCTTACACGGAAAATGAACTTACCCGGTGTAATTTCGTTACGAAATGACTTGCCGACCTGAGCAACACCGAAAGGAATCTTCTTTCTTGTGGTTCTTTGAACATTTGCAAAGTTAACGAAAATACCCTGTGCAGTTTCAGGACGAAGATAAATTTCATCCTTAGCATCCTCGGTTACACCCTGGAAAGTCTTAAACATAAGGTTGAACTGACGAATGTCGGTAAAGTTGTGAGCGCCACAGTTAGGGCAAGGAATGTTGTGCTCTTTAATGTAGTTTGACATTTCCTCGTTGCTCCAACCTGCAACATTAGTGCCGTCAAAGCTTTCAATCAAATCGTCTGCTCTGTGCCTTGTCTTACATTCACAGCAGTCCATAAGTGGGTCGGAGAAGCCACCGAGGTGACCTGAAGCAACCCAAGTTTGTGGGTTCATAAGAATAGCACTGTCAAGACCTACATTGTAAGGATTTTCCTGAATGAATTTCTTTCTCCAAGCTTTCTTAATGTTTTCTTTAAGTTCAACGCCGAGTGGACCGTAATCCCATGTATTTGCAAGACCACCGTAGATTTCCGAACCAGGGTAAACAAAACCTCTACCCTTGCAAAGAGCTACAAGCTGGTCTAATGTTTTTTCTGAATTATCCATTGTCTTTTCCTCCATTAGTTATATACACTTTATTTTACTATGTTTTTGTTAATAAGTCAAATATATAATATAAATTATAGTTTATAATCGGTTAACCTTATTGAGCCTCCCTTGTGTAAAGGGAGGTGGCACACGAAGTGTGACGGAGGGATTGTTACCTTATATCCCCTCAGTCAGCAAAGCTGACAGCTCCCCTTTATAACATTAAAAGGGGAGCCTTAATAGGTTGCTAAACTATAATTTAATTCACAAAAGAAAAAGGGAAAGCGTCTGCTTTCCCTTAAACGAACCTTTATATTATAACTTTACCAGCCTAAGCGCATAATTGTAAGTGTGCATTTGCCGGTTCCGTATTTGTAGCAAGCCTTGTGACCCTGAGGGGTGAAAATGTCGATTCTACCGACTCTTGAAAGACCTGAGCCACCACGGTCAACTACTGTGTAGTTAACGCCGTCAACATTAACGATTGAGCCCATAGGAAGCCAGTTACAAGCAATGTAGTACGGATTTTTCATACCGTTGTATACTTTTCTGCCACTTGCAGTTTTGCCTGTACCTGTGCCACATTTACCACAAGCACAGTAATGAGTATATCTGCCTGTGATAACCTGACCTACTTTATATCCTTTTTTAGAAGTTACACCGTTTGATACTACTTCGGCACCCTTAGTTTCCTTAGTACCTACTTTAACAACCTGCTTCTTAGCTTCTTTAACGGTTTCTTTGCTGATAACCTTGGTTGTTTTTTTCTTACCGTTAACATACTTAACCTGATATGTTACATTAGCAGTACCTTTTTTACCCTTAGTAACTACTGTTTCAATTCCTTCGTATGCTTTGGAATTTTCTTTTTCTACTGTTTTGAAGTCAATTTTTTCTGTTTTTGTAACTTGTTCGTAAGTTACACGGTTAACTGTAACCTTGATTCCTTCACTGATTTGTGAAGATAATGAAGGTGTGGTATAGTCGTCATCACCAAGCTCAATGTTAGCAACATCGATAAGGTTTTGTACTGTACCGTTTACTACCGGATATTCATAAGTTTCACCGTCTACTTTAATTCTTGAAGTAGCTGATGAATAATACTGAATTACCATATCGTTTGTAACCTTATCTGTAAGTGCACAGTTAAGATTTACATCGGTAGTATTAAAGCCGATTTCGTCAAGCGCATCCTTGACTGTATCGCCGTAAACACTGTATGTGTTGATGATTCCACTAAATTCTACATGAATACTGTTGAGTCTGTCAACTTTGATGATACCACCTTTACCTGCTTTAAAAGATGAAATATCAAGCTTATCAGTATCGTTTAGTGTAATGTTTGCTTGTGACAGGATTTCGATAGGTTCCGTTTCATTTGTTGTAATTGAGTATGTGTCATTGTCAACCTTGATTTCAACCTTGTAGTTAGAAACCATTTGAGCAAATGCAGTTGTAGCAAAAATTACTACAGCCAAAACAAACGCAATTACTGCCGTTACGACTTTACGACTTACATTTCGTATGTCGCCGGGGTTTGATTGGTTAGTCATCTTAATCTCCTTTGTTGATAGAAATATTAGGGTTTCGCTTTGAAACATTGTTCCTAATACCGGTATGAATGTAGCTACTTAATTTCATACCGAGCAGAATAGTTTTTCTGCTTCACCGTTATTATTTCCTCGAGCGATTGTCATTATAGTAACAAGTGCATAATGTGTCAACTATTTGAGATACAAGAATTTAGCTATATTGCACAAACGATTTTAACATCTTAGTATGGTTACAAAATGGTTACACTATATCTTGTGGTTATACTATTTAACGATTTAATGCGCAAAAGTATTTTTTTGTAAAAACATTAGAAATGCCACTTATATTTCTTACAATTTGTAACAATTTAATTTGTGAATGTTCGCTGACTCAATATATTGTAGAAAAAGCAAAATAAAGCAAAACGGTACACTCTATATAGATAATGTTAAAATGACGAACAGTCAGGTAAATGAACAATAAATTTTGAGCGTTTTTGCTCCTTTTTAGCCTTTAAAAAGCCGAAAAACGGCTTGGTTGCTTATAATAACTTATAATATATAATAATATATAATAATATATATATTATATTATTTAAAACTATTATATATAGAGATAATTTGTAACAGCAAGAAAAAAGCCTGTAACCGTCGAAATAGGTTACAGGCTTGTAATAATTTGCCGATTTAGTTTATGTTCTTCGAGTCAAGCTTTTTCGTTATTTTGACATTTGCAAAAACGGAAACGGCTGTCAAAACAACACCGAAAACTATGCTTACAATACAGGCTCCTTTAATGCAGTCGTAAAAGGCTTGCTGATAAACAGCCGGTGTAATGTCGTGAAGCCCTAATTTAGTTATAAGGCTTGCAACGCCGGTCGTAATAAAGGTCAAACCGGATAAGGTAAGCGCCGAAAAAATGTTGAACGAAGCATTGAGCGAATTTTTAAACAAAATAATAAACAAAACCATTGAAACAATAAACAGCATAGCGCCTATTGAAAGGTAGCTTTGGTAATGATTGTTTACATTTTGAATAAAATTACTGATAGGCTCTGTATTTTTCATACCGAAGCAGTCGGAATATGCCTGAGTTGCTTTGACAGCAGTGTTGTGAATTAACTCTTTGTCATATTGCATATTGTTGCCCTCAAGGTATTCCCTGCAAAGCTTTTCAAACTTTTCCGTCTGGCTTGAAGTGTTGAGCGTAGTATTGCTTGAAGAAAACAGGCGCTCAATTGCAGTGCCACCGGTTTTGTCGTTAAAATTGTAAACTGAGTTGAATACTCTTGCAGGTATGCCGCTTTGTGCTTCAAGCACTTTGATTTGGTTTGAAAATGCTTTTTTACAGCTTTCGTTTACACCTGCTTTGTTGAATATGTAGGTTGTGTATCTTTCCGACATTACGGTGGCTTTCGTTATTACCGTTCCGAAGAACAATATACTTCCACACGCAATTAGGATTGTAAGGATTATGCTTATGATTTTTCTTGATTTATGAAGTGACATATTTACCTCCTTACGCACCGATTTTTTCGCCGGTTTTCATAGTAGCGACACAAACGAAATATTCGTCGCTGATACCTGCGCCGACGCTGTTGTCGGTATAAAGCACAAGCGCTTTGCCGAGTCCTGCGCCTGCATTTTTCAAATCGTGAAGATTTTTAACGGTGTAAGCATCTTCAACCGTGTATTCATAAGAAGAATAAAATGTATTTATATTTATCGTGTCGCCTTTTGCCAAAAGCTTAATGCTTGAAGCGTGATTTTTATACACCTCGGCAAAGCATGTTCCTGTTTCGCCGACAAGCGTGTTGCCGATATTTATGTTAAATCTGTCGCAAGCAGTGTATGGGTCGGCATTGTACATAAGCTCAAAGGTGTCGTTACCGACTTCAATATCACCCAAGCAGTAATTTTTACCCATGTCCTTAAGCGACGCTATTGCAGCAGTACTGTCTTTTTCACCGTCGTATTTAACGATTTTAGAATCACTTGCCGACTCAATATTTGCAATTTCAATGTTTTGAGCGTCAACAGTGCCTAAGTTCGACGATATTAAAATATAACACACTGCAAGCAAAATTGAAATGACAACAGGAATTACAATACCGCTTTTGATTAATCTCTTTTCATTTCTTGTCATTTGGTTGCCTTATTATCTGTTATTAATATCCTGCGCCTGAAGAGCATTTTGCATAAAGTTATTCTTTTTCTTCTTAGGCTTATAAGCAGGTGGATTTTTAAGCTTTTTCATAAGTGAACTGTTCTTTTTAGCAGTAAGCTTGTTGATTTCGTGAACAGGACCCGACATATAGTCCGACATATATTCGTCGCATATTGCCATCATATCCTTGTCATTTTGGATAGCACCGAGGATTGTTACACCGATAACATCCTGAACTTCGTTAGTGCCGTCCTCGTAAACATCGTTAAGCATTTTGAAAAGCTTCTTGCGTTCGGCAGCATTGCCGTTTTTGATAACATCGAGCACCTTGGCAGTACCGATTTCGGTAAAGAAAGTTTCAGGCAAAAATTCGCCGTAAGCTACAATGTTAGCCTTAATATCGTCCTTGAACTCAGGGTAGAGTGTGCCGAAACGGTTTGCAAGTGAGTCACAGTCGTAGCTGATAACTCCGTTTTTAACCTTGGTTCTTGAAACGGCTTTCGGCATTTTGACCTTGTCAAGGTCAACCTTTTTTCTTGATTTGAAAATGCCGGAGATTTCGTCGTCAATCTCATTGCCGAGTGACTTCGCATCTCTTTCGTTATATGTTTCAGGGTCAAAAAGACTGCGAGAAATAGTTTCAAACTTAGGCTCGTCTGCCTGATAATCATAGCAACATTCAAATGCTACGATATTGTTTTCCTTGTTGTAAGAAATTTTGTAAGCGCCCTTTTCACCTGCAAAAACAACGCTTGTGTCAGTGCTTTGCGTCTTTTTAAAATTAAGCTCTTCGTTAGTTTTCGCAAGCTGTTTTTCAGCTATATTGAATACATCAATAATTTCCATATCGTTCTCCTGATTTTTAAATAATATTTAAAACCTGATATTTAATCAGTTTATTATAACATTAACAAGGCGCAATGTCACGATATTTTTTTATCTTAATTAAAATGTTATAATATATATAAAATTTATTAATATAAAAACTTCTATTTGTGTACAAATGACCATATCTGTAATATTGATTATTATTAATTATTATGGTAAAATAATACGAATATATATTAGATTAGAGGCTATAAAAATGAATGAAAATAAATTGACACTTGCAGTTTTGTTCGGTGGCGTTTCTTCCGAACACGACATTAGCTGTATCTCGGCTAAGGGCATTATTTCAAATATTGATTATAACAAGTACAATGTAATTTTACTCGGTATTACAAAGGACGGCAGATGGTTTATATATAACGACGACATTAACCTTTTGCCAAATGACGAATGGACAAAGTCAAGAAGCCTTGTTCCGGCTTACATTTCGCCTGATACTTCTATCCACGGTATCGTTACTTCAAAGGGTGAAGTAATCAAGCTTGACTGCGTATTTCCTGTTCTTCACGGCAAAAACGGTGAGGACGGTACTGTTCAGGGTCTTTTGCAACTTGCACAAATTCCGTATGTCGGCTGTGACGCTACAAGCTCCGGCGTATGTATGGATAAGGCTGTGGCAAATGCAGTTGCCGACGCTTTCGGTATTGCGCAGGCTAAGTGGTGTGCATTTACTCAGTATGAATTTAACAGAAACAGACAGCAGTGCCTTGACGAAGCAGTTGAAAAGCTCGGTTTCCCTATTTTTGTTAAGCCGGCAAATGCAGGTTCTTCCGTAGGTATTTCAAAGGTTAACAGCGTTGAAGAACTTATTGAAGGTATGAATAAGGCGTTTAATGAGGATAAGAAGGTAGTCCTTGAAGAGTTTATTGACGGCCACGAAGTTGAGTGCGCCGTTCTCGGCAACGAAGAGCCTATCCCTGCCGAGGTTGGCGAGATTAAGGCTGCTGCAGAATTTTACGACTTTGACGCTAAGTATAACAATCCTGCGTCCGAGCTTCATATTCCTGCCGATTTGAGCGAAGAGAAGAGAAACGAAGTAAGAGTTCAGGCTGTTAAGGCATACAAAGCACTCGGTTGCGAAGGTATGTCGAGAGTTGACTTTTTCGTAAGAAACGACAACGGCGAAGTGCTTCTTAACGAAATCAATACTATTCCGGGTCAAACTCCTATCAGTATGTATCCTAAGCTTTTTGAAGCAGCAGGTGTACCTTACAAGGAACTTATTGACAGACTTATCGGCTGTGCACTTTCACGAGGTGGAAAGTTTTAATTTATGGAAGAAGTAATTTTAGAGATAATCGGTATGCAAAATATCGACCATCAGTTTGACAAAACTATGCTTAATACTCTCGGTACTATTGAAGAGTTTGAGGACAGATTTGTTATCAAGTACCGTGAGGAGCAAGAGCCACCCGAAGCGCCGATTGATGTTTGCGTTGTTGTGTCAAAGGATGAGAAAAGCGTTGAGATGACCCGTTCGGGCAGTGCTCAGTCAAGACTTGTTATTGAGCGTTCACGACGAAACCTTTGCCATTACGGTACTCAGTTCGGCGATATACTGATGGGTATTTCCGGCTATTCGATTGAGCACGAGCCTAACGAACACGGTGGAAAATTTACTTTCAGCTACGACATTGATATTAACGGTGCTTTGGCATCTAAAAACCGTGTTAAGCTTAATTATAAAAAGAAAAAGCAACCTGATAAATAGGAGTAAGGATATGTCAAAATTAGTTAAACAGACAGAAGAATTATTAAAGCAGAAAATTACCGACGCTGTTAATAAGGCAATAGCAAACGGTGATTTGCCTGAGGGTGACATTCCTCAGTTTAATATCGAAAAACCTGCAAATAAGGCAAACGGCGACTATTCAACCAATGTTGCGCTTGCAGGTGCAAAGGCATTTAAGAAAGCACCGAGAATGATTGCCGAGGCTATTTCAAATTGCCTTGAACTTGACGGCACAGTTTTTGAAAAGGTTGAAATTGCAGGTCCGGGCTTTATGAATTTCTACCTTTCGCAGAAGTTTTATACCGATGTACTCAAGGATGTTTTTGCCTGTGGCGATGACTACGGCAAGAGTGACTACGGTCAAGGTAAAAAGATACTTGTAGAATTTGTATCGGCAAACCCAACCGGTCCTATGCATATCGGTAACGCAAGGGGTGGCGCTATCGGTGACTGCCTTGCAAGTGTGCTTGACTGGGCAGGCTACAGCGTTAACCGTGAGTTCTATGTTAACGATGCCGGCAATCAGATTGAAAAGTTTGCCACTTCACTTGAAGTCAGGTATCTTCAGCATTATGACCCATCCGTTGAGCTTCCTGAGGACGCATATCACGGTCAGGATATTGTTGAACACGCTGAAAACTTTATTAAGGAATACGGCGACAAATTCGTAAATGCAGAGTCAAAAGAGCGCAGGAAAGCACTTGTTGACTATGCACTTCCTAAAAATATTGCAGGTCTTGAAAAGGACCTTGGCAGATACAGAATCACTTACGATAAGTGGTTTAGAGAATCAACACTTCACAACGACGGTTCGGTTCAAAGAGTTATCGATGCGCTTAAGGAAAAGGGCGTAACTTACGAGCAGGACGGTGCTTTGTGGTTTAAAGCAAGTGAATTTGGCAACGATAAAGATATAGTTCTTGTAAGGGCAAACGGACTTCCGACATATATCGTGCCTGATATTGCTTATCATTACAACAAGCTTGTTACCCGTGGATACGACAGAGCAATTGATGTTTTGGGCGCTGACCACCACGGCTATGTGCCGAGAATGAAGGCTGCTTTGACTGCTCTCGGTCTTGACGCTTCAAGGCTTGATTGCGTTATTATGCAAATGGTAAGGCTTGTTCGTGACGGTGAAACAATTAAGCTTTCAAAGCGTTCGGGCAAGGCTATCACTCTTAATACTCTTATTGATGAAGTTCCACTTGACGCAGCAAGATTTTTCTTCAATTTGAGAGAGCCTAATTCTCATTTTGACTTCGACTTGGAGCTTGCAGCTAAGCAGTCGAGTGAAAATCCTGTTTATTATGTTCAGTATGCGCACGCAAGAATTTGCTCAATTATCAAGAAAGCTGAGGAACAGGGCGTAGTGCTCAGAACTCCTACGGACGATGAACTTAATCTTCTTTCAAGCGAAGAGGAAAGAGATTTGATTCGTCACCTTTCAGCTTTGACTGATGAAATTATTGCCTCTGCAAAGGCTTATGACCCTGCAAAGATTACTCATTATGTTATTGAGCTTGCTACTCTTTTCCATAAGTTTTATAACGCTCAAAGAGTTATGCTTGATGATAACGAGCCACTTATGCAGGCAAGACTTTACCTTTGCAAGGCTGTTAAAGATACAATTAATAACATTTTGACTATGCTTAAAATTACTGCACCTGAGGTTATGTAAGAGAGGTTAAGGTATGGCAAACATTAAAGACAAGGCACTCCACTTTGTAGGCGATAAGCTTTTAAAATATGTTTATAAAAATCCTCAAAAAAATATGCTCAAGCTTGTTAAGATAGGCAAGGCTGTTGCAGGTAATATGTACCCTGAAAGTACATTTACAAAGCCTATTGAAATTATCAGCGACGAAAGCAATATTTGGCACAAATATCTTTTTGACGGACTTAGGGACATTGACCCGGAGCTTTTCAGGTCGGTTGCGCTCACTTTTGCTATTGACCTCGGCTTGAACGGTACTAAAACTATCCGTCACAGAAGAGAAGTTGAGCATTGCAACATTCCTTGGGTTATTCTTATGGACCCGACTTCTGCCTGCAATTTGAAATGTAAAGGCTGTTGGGCTGCCGAATACGGTCACAATTCCAACTTGACTCTTGACGAAATGCGTAAGGTTGTAACCGAAGCTAAGGCACTCGGTACTCATTTCTTTATGTACACCGGTGGTGAGCCACTTATTCGCAAAAAGGATATTTTGACTGTTGCAAATGAAAATCAGGATTGCCTTTTCCTTGCTTTTACAAATGCAACTCTTGTTGATGATAAGTTTTGCGAGGATATGAAAAAGGCAGGCAACCTTGCACTTGCACTTTCGATTGAGGGCAGTGAGGAGGTTAACGACAGCAGAAGAGGCGAGGGCGTTTATCAAAAAACACTTTCTGCTATGAAGCTTCTTAAAAAGCATAAGTGCCTTTTCGGTACTTCCGTTTGCTACACTTCCAAGAATTGCTACAGCGTAACAAGTGATGAATTTTACGACTTTATGATAGAAAACGGTGCTAAGTTCGCTTGGTACTTCCACTATATGCCGGTCGGTGCCGACGCCGGCAAGGATTTGCTTCTTACACCTGAGCAAAGAGAATATGTTTACCGTACCATTCGTGCTAAGCGCAACAGCAAAACAGGTAAGCCTATTTTTACCGTTGACTTCCAAAACGACGGTGAATTTGTAGGTGGCTGTATTGCCGGTGGTCGTAACTATTTCCATATCAACAGTGAGGGCGACGCAGAGCCTTGCGTATTTATACACTATTCCGATTGCAATATCAGGGATAAAAGTATACTCGAGTGCCTTAAGTCACCACTTTTCCACGAATATTATAAGGGTCAGCCGTTTAACGACAATATGCTTCGTCCGTGCCCTATGCTTGAAAATCCACAGGCACTTCGCAAGCTTGTTGCTAAAACAAATGCAAAGTCAACAAATCTTCTTCAGCCTGAAAGCGCCGAGGAGCTTTGCTCGAAGTGTGACGAGTACGCTAAGGCTTGGGCACCGAAAGCAAAGGAAATTTGGGAGGAGCAGGAACGCTTCCATCCGTTTACCCAATATTATCGTGACACACCCGAAGGCAAGGCAGAAAATTTATAATCAAGGCTTCCCCTTGAGGGGAAGCCTTTAATAGGTAAAAAATAACCCCACACATATGTGTGGGGGTTGTTATATGTATCTTATTTATTTCTGTAGATAATAGCTTCTCTTTCAGGACCGTTTGAAACCATTGTGATAGGGTAGCCGATTTCCTTTTCGATAAACTCTACATAATCTCTTGTTTCCTGAGGGAGGTCCTCATAATTCTTGATACCTCTGATGTCGCAGTGCCAACCTTTCATAGTTGTGAATACAGGCTTACACTTCTTAAGAGTAGGAGTAGTAGGGAAGTCCTTGATAACTTTGCCGTCGACTTCATAACCTGTGCAAATCTTGATTTCTTCAAGGTATGAAAGGCAGTCAAGAGCAGTCATAACAACCTGAGTTGCACCTTGGCATGCAACGCCGTAACGAGTAGCAACGCAGTCAAACCAACCGACTCTTCTCGGTCTGCCGGTAGTAGCGCCGAACTCACCCTTGTCGCCACCGTGGATTCTAAGCTCTTGTGCTTCGTCCTCGTCAAGAATTTCAGAAACAAATTCACCTGCACCGACTGCTGATGAATAAGCCTTGGTAACAACGATAATATCCTCGATAGAATGAGGTGGTAAACCTGCGCCTACTGCACCGTAACCTGCAAGTGTTGATGATGAGGTAACCATAGGGTAGATACCGAAATCAGGGTCCTTAAGAGTACCGAGCTGACCTTCAAGAAGAATGTTCTTGCCGTCCTTAAGTGCCTGCTGAAGATAAGCGTGTGTGTCGCAAACATACGGCTTAATCTTCTCCCTGTATTCAACACAGGTGTTGTAAAGCTCTTCTTCGTCAAGAAGTGGCTTGTTGTATACATATTTGATAGTAAGATTTTTGAGTGTGCAGATATTCTTAAGCTTAGCTTTGAGTGTTTCGTCGTCGAAAAGCTCATTTACCTGAATACCGATTTTAGCATACTTGTCGCTGAAGAAAGGAGCAATACCACTCTTAGTTGAACCGAATGCATTTTTGCCGAGTCTTTCTTCCTCGTACTCGTCAAGCAAAATGTGATAAGGCATAAGAATCTGCGCTCTTTCGCTTACCAAAAGCTTCGGGTTAAGACCTGCTTTCTTTACATCGTCAAGTTCCTTGCAAAACTTGTTAATATCAAGTGCAACACCGTTACCGATGATACAAGTTGTATGGTCGTAGCATACACCTGACGGCATAAGATGAAATGCAAATCTGCCGTGCTCGTTGATGATTGTGTGTCCTGCGTTAGCGCCACCCTGAAAACGGATAACAATATCGCTTTGACCTGCGAATAAATCGGTGATTTTGCCTTTTCCTTCGTCGCCCCAGTTGGCGCCGACAATAGCTCTTACCATTTTTAAAATCTCCTGTTATTTTAATTATTTATACTCAATTTTTAAGGGCACGGTGACGCTTCGTTCACTGTGCCCTTGATTTATTATATAATAGGTATCATATAATGTCAACTTTATTTTTTGATTTTACCACCCTTGTTGGCTGAATATTTAACTTTTGATATAGTTATTTTGCCGACTTTCTTTGTAAGGTAGATACCTTTTTTGCTGTTTTTCTGTACTTTTGTACCGTTGACAGAGCCTTTTGCTTTGTTTGTAAAGTAAATACCGTTGCCCTTGTTTGACGAAACAGTGCCGTTTTTAATGTTGGCAGTTGACTTTTGAGTTGCATAAATACCGTCTTTTTTGTTAGATGATACGGTGCACTTTGTGATATTTGCCTTTGCACTTTGTGTAAGATAAATTCCGTTAACCTTGTTTTTGTTAGCCTTTACGGAATTGATATTTAACTTGGTTGAATTTTGAATTGCAATACCCGATTGCTTGTTTGATTCAAGTTTGTCGGAGTCGATTGCGATTTTGCCCTTGCAGTTAACGACGAAGATACCGTGCTTTTTGTTGTTTTTAACGATGTTGCTCTTAGTTGTCATTGTTGAAGAGTTGTAGCAGAAGATACCGTTTTCACCATTGGTGAAAATATTGTTTGAAGTAAGAATTGCAGATGATTTTGTAAGGTTGATACCGTGCTTTTTTGCACCTGAAATTGTGTTGTAGGAAATCATATTTGACTTTGAATTGTCAAGAATAACTGCGCTTTCAACATAAGGTACATTGTTTGCCGAAACGGTGTTTGAAACGATTGAGTTGCTTGTTGCATTTTCAAGCCTTATTCCGAATGTTTTGTTATTTGCATTGAAGCTTGGGTTGTCAAAGCTTACGGTATTACCTGCAATATAATCCTTTTTTGCGCCTACAAGCCAAATTCCCATAGCACCACGGTTGATTGAAATTGCGTTGCCCGAAACATTAATGTTTTGAGCGCTGTAGTCACCTGCCATGGCAACGCTCTCATTTGATGAAAGCACTTCGCCGTAAAGACGAATGCCGTATGGGTTTTGCTTTGATGTGGCGTCTGCCGTGTCAACTACCTTGATTTGGTTGTTGCAAATCTGTGATGAAGTGTCAACTGTAGGAGCATATGATTTGCCAATGCATTTGTATGTGTTAGGTCTTTCACTGCTGCCGTTTTTAGGATTTATACTCTTGTAATAAATACCTGAGCCACAATCGGTAATTACATTGTTGTTAATAGTTGTGTTAATAAATGCCGAAGCTAAAACGGCGTAGCCTGCAACATTTGTAAATGTGTTGTTTGAAATATTAATTCCACTCATATATTTGCCTGAAAATACACTGTGGCAACCGACACCACGGTTTACATTTGTAAATGTGTTGCCGTCAATGGTAATGTTGGTGTTCATAGTACCGTCGTATGAAGCAGGGTAGTCCTTGTAGTTTGGAAAATGCTCCGGCTCTAAAATATCAAGCTGAATAGCTTCCATATTATCGCCACTTGCGTTGTAGTGACCCGAGAAAGTACAGCCTTTAACATTAACATTGTTACAGCCTGCAAAAGTAAGGTGATGACCGTTTGAACAGTCTTTAAAAACAGAGCCGTTAATGTTAACGCCGTTTGCGTGAGCAAAGCTTAAAATACTGCCGGTAGTTTTGTTTGCGTCAAATGTACCACCGTTAATGGTAATGTTCTTGTAGTAATTGTTGCCTGTCGGTGCATTTTGGTTTTGACCGATGGCAAGAAGTGTACTGCCGTTATAGTCTTTGATAAAAGTAGCGCCTGTGCAATCAAAGGTTGTATTTGAATAAATAACAAGCCTTTCGCTCAAGTGATATGTGCCGTTTGCAACTGTAACGGTAATGTGGTTTGACGAATTTGTTTTGTTTTGGTCAAGTGCTTTTTGAATATCTGCCACGCTTGAATATCCGTTTGCAAAAGCAGAAGTACCAAAACAAAGTGCCGTTGTTATTGCCATTACTAATGACAATGTGATTGATAAAAATTTTTTCATTGTTTTTCTCCTTTTATATTATATTGTTTTATTTTTTATATTTTTGCGTTTTGCAATTTTTTGTTTTTGCTTTTGCGCCACCCACGATATAAATAGGTGCGCCCTTGACTGAAGATGCTGTGCAGTTTGTTATTGTGGCAGTTGACTTTTGGGTAAGGTAAATTGCGTGAAGCCTTGCGCCGATTACTTTGTTGTTTTTTAAGGTGTTCGATTTTGAACGAATTATAAATACAGCGTTTTCAATATACGCTACATTGTTTGTGTAAATCTTGTTTGAATTTACGCTGATGTGATTTGAGTCAGCAATTCTTATGGCAAAAAGCTTTCTTTTCGCTTTGTACTTAGGCTTGTTAAAAGTAACTGTGTTTTTATTGATTTTGCATTTTTTAGCACCGTCAAGCCAAATTGCCGTAGCGTCACGACCGACTGTTACCGAATTGTTTGAAACAGTGATGTTTTGCGCACTGTAGTCACCTGCGAGTGCCACTTTTTCGTTTTTCTTAAGTGTTTCGCCGTAAAGCCTTATGCCGTACGGCCACTGCTTTGAAGTTTTGTCTTTTGTGTCAATAACAGATATTTTATTATTGCAAATTTCAGTCGACGAATCAATTTTAGGTGCATATGATTTACCGTTACATTTATATGTGTTAGGTCTTTGAGGTTCATCTCGTTTAGGATTAATCGTTTTGTAGTATATACCCGAGCCACAATTTTTTATTGTGTTGCCGTTAATCTTTGATTTGATAAAAGCAGTTGCCAAAACGGCATACCCTGCAACATTTTCAAAAGTGTTGTTTGAAATGTTGATGCCGCTCATATATTTGCCTGAAAATACACTGTGTGCACCTACGCCACGGTTTACATTTTTAAATATGTTTTCGGTTATGTTTATGTCGGTATTCATAGTTCCGTCATAAGGTGAACTGCTTCCCTGATAATTAGGAAAATGAGAAGGCTCAAGAATATCAAGCTGAAGCGCTTCCATATTGTCACCGGTGGTGTTGACGCTTCCTTCAAATGTGCAACCTGTTACATTTACATTTGTGCAACCTGCAAATGTCAGATGATGACCGTTTGAACAGTTTTTAAATGTTGAACCGTTAATCGTAACATCTTTCGAGTGCGCAAAGCTGAAGATACTTCCGGTTTTCTTGTTTGCGTCAAATGTGCCACCGTTGATTGTTATGTTTTCGTAGTAATCGTTGCCGGTCGGACGGTCTTGATTTTGACCTATTGCAAGCATTGTACTGCCGTCATATTTTTTTATAAAGGTAGCACCTTCGCAGTTGAATGTTGTGTTTGGAAAAATAACAAGCCTTGAGTATAAATAGTATGTTCCCTTTGCAACATTAACCGTAATATGATTTGACGAATCATATTTGTTTTGGTAAAGTGCATATTCAATGTCAGACTCATCATTATATGTGTCTGCAAAAGTGAATGTGCCAAAGGCAAAGCAGGTTGTAACTGCTATGGCGACGGATAAAATAATTGATAATACTTTTTTCATTTTTTCTCCTTTTCAAATCATTTTATACAAAAATTATACCATATTTATTTTTTTATATCAACTTGCTGTCTTTGGCATTATCGCAAAATTGTAAAATTTTATTGTAAATGAAAATAAACTGTGATATTATTATTTTGTTATTATATACTCAGAGGTACTAAAATGAAGATTTATAATGTTATGCAATACGGCGCAAAGGGCGACGGCAAAACAAATGACGCTTTCTCAATCCAGCACGCTATTGACGATTGTGCCAAAAACGGTGGTGGTCAGGTAGTTTTACCAAGTGGCTACACTTTTTACAGCGATTCAATCAGGCTTAAAAAGAATGTTGATTTGCATATTCAAAAGGGCGCAACTATTAAAGCGACAAGCAATATTGACGGTTATATCAGACCTAATAAGCTTATCAACGACCCTAAAACTGCGTTAATCGGTAACCCTGTAACAGGTAAACCGAGCTTTGTATTTATTTACGCTTACGAAGCAGACGGTTGCTCAATTTCGGGTGAAGGTACAATTGACGCCAACGGTCACGCTTTTGTTGCAAGAAAGGACCAATATTATGTAACCGGCGACTTTTATCCTCGTCCGACGGTTATGTATGTTGAAAAAAGTAATCATATCTCGTTTAGAGATTTTACTGTTGTTGACGCACCTTTCTGGACTCTTCATCCGGCAGGATGCGACGATGTACTTATCGATAAAATCAGAATTTTAAACGACCTTGATGTTGCAAACAGTGACGGTATCGACCCTGACCATTGCTCAAATGTAAGGATTCTCGGTTGCCATGTTACTTGCGCCGACGACTGCATTTGCTTAAAGGCTTCAAAGGGTAACAGCGAATACGGTCCTTGCGAAAATATTGTTATTGACGGCTGTACTCTCGTTTCAACTTCTGCTGCTATTAAGATAGGTACGGAAGGTGTCGGCGATTTTAAAAATGTTTTGGTTTCAAACTGTGTTATCAGCCGTTCAAACCGTGGACTTTCAATTCAAATTCGTGACGGTGGTTGCGTTGAAAATGTAAGCTATTCAAATATTATTATTGAAACAAGACGCTTTTGCCCTGACTGGTGGGGCACTGCCGAGCCTATTGTTATCACAACATTTAACCGTGACGAGAACACAAAGAGTGGCACGATTAAAAATGTTCGTTTCTTCAATGTTACTGCTAAGGGTGAAAACGGTGTTCTTATCCACGGCAACGCTGAAAATATTATTGAAGATGTCACATTTGAAAATTGCCAAATCGAGCTTACAAAAACCAGCAAGTGGCAGTGTGGTCTTTATGACCTTCGTCCTTGCCTTGATTACGGTGTTGAAAGCTATGATAACTCTGCCTTTTTCATTCGTTTCGCTAAAAATGTAAGCATTATGAAAACTAAAACTCGCTGGGGCAACCTTTGCGATAATTATAAATATGCTATCGACGCTAAGAATGTTGAAAATCTTGAACTTTACCGTTTCGACGGTCACAGCGTTAACGACAGCATTGACGATTTCAAACTTGACAATGTCAGCATTGTTAAATAATAAATTATAGGAGAGTAATTATGATTGAACTCAGAGCATTTAAGGTAAACAAACTTGAGGTTGAAAACACGGTTGCACCGGGTACTCAGCTTAAACTTCAAAATCAGCTTAAATATAATGTAAATTATATGGACGGCGACAAAAAGTGTGTGGGCATTATGGAACTTCGTGTTGCCGATGCCGATTTAAAACCGTTTGAAGTTAAGATTGAAGCAGTTGCAGAATTTTCTTACGGTGACGAGGACGAAAAGCCTGACATTCACACAAAATCTTTTGACCAGCTTATCCCATTCGTTCGTGAAATTATTCATAATGTTACCGGCTATACCGGTATGTCAGGCCTCCTTATTCCGATTATCCACCTTAATAAGGATACCGTTAAGGTTGCAAACCATAACAATGACAGCGAATCATCACCACTTAACTAATTATATTATTCTCTCCTTTCGTCAGCTTTGTTGACTTGGGAGAGATTTTGCAAAAATAAAAAGAGCAGGCTCGTCGAGTCTGCTCTTTAATATTACTTAAATATAATTAAGCGTTAACTTTCTTTGCAAGGTTGCTCTTTTTTCTTGCTGCACAGTTCTTATGGATAAGGTTATTAGCTGCAGCCTTATCAATCTTCTTAACTGCATCCTTAACAAGTGCATCCTTATCAGCTGCGTTAGTTTCGATAGCAACATTAGCTTTTTTGATAGCTGTCTTAAGAGCTGAGTTAGCAGCCTTGTTAGCAGCAGCCTTCTTTGCGTTTACCTTTACTCTCTTCTTTGCTGACTTAATGTTTGGCATATTTTTCACTCCTTTAATTCGTGATGTGTATATACGGGAATAGTATTCCCTTGTGTTCTAATGCTTAAACATATTATCACACCTTCACAAAAAATGCAAGTATTTTTTTATTTTTGGGCATACTTTTATTAAAAAAACTATGATTTTAGGTGATTTTTATGGAAAATCGTACGGATTTGGCAGTTGAATCGTATGAAAACGGTGGAAAAACAGTACTCGACGGAGTTAAGGTAGAAGAAAAGGACAATGTGACGACGGTCAGTGTTTTGAATGAAAACGGTGCAAATGCACTCGGCAAGCCTGTCGGAAAATATATAACATACTGCACCGACGATGTCGGCGATGACACGGAACTTTTTGACGGCAGACTCGACGAACTTTCAAAAATCCTGACTTCACTTATTCCTGAAAATACTAAAAGCGTGCTTGTAGCAGGACTCGGCAATACCGATATAACTGCCGATGCTCTCGGACCGAAAGCAGTCAATTATGTTCTTTCGACAAGGCACATTGTAAATGATTGCGACGATAATGATTATTTCAAAACATTTTTTAATGTATCGTCAATTTCGACAGGAGTGCTCGGCGATACCGGTATTGAATCGGCAGAGATTATTAAAGGCGTTGTCAACCAAATCAAGCCGGATCTCGTAATTGCAATTGACGCTCTTTCAGCTTCAAGTGCCTCAAGGCTCGGAACTACGGTTCAAATGTCGGATGTAGGAATTTCACCCGGTTCCGGTGTTGGCAACCACCGTTATGAAATATCGTTGCAAACTCTCGGTGTACCGGTTGTGTCTGTCGGTATTCCGACCGTAGTTTCAACTTCGGTTATCTGTGGCAAAAAACGATACCGGTGGTATGTTCGTCACGCCTCGTGAAATTGACAGGATAATCGAGCACGGCGCAAAGCTTATCGCAATGACGGTAAATGTCTGCTTTCAAAAAAATATTGACGCAAAAGATTTATTTTCTCTTGTAGGGTGATATATTTCACTTTTTTTCGCCATATATATTAGGTATAAAATAATATATATAATCGGTGAAGTTATGAAAAAGGAAATATATACATTTATAATAAACAGCATAGCAGTAATTTGCGCCACGGTTTTGATAGTAACTCTTGCGCCTAAAACTGCCGTGGTTGATTCCGATTGCCTTGCAGTTTTTTCTCCGTCAGGCATTGTGTCTTCTATTAAAGATAAATATAAAAACAATAAATCTGATAATACCGATAATAAAATCATAACAGAAAAGAACGATAAATCCAATCAAAATATAACCGTGCCCGAAAATATAACAAGCGTTCCGTCGGATATTCAGGCACTGATGGACAAAGCACAGTCAAATATTAAAAATGAGAAGAAAATAGGCAACACCACCGAAGAAGCGTATTTCGGTGGTGGCAAGCTGATAAAAAGTGACGGCGTCGAATATCAAAGCAAAATACCCGAAAGCTTTTATAAAATCAATGCAAAGAAACTGCTGGAGCAAAAAGCCGATTTGAAAATTAAGGATGCATCAAAGCCGACCGTTTTGATTTATCATACCCATACAACCGAATCGTACTCACTTCTCGATGTCGGTTACTATACCGGCTCGCTTGATACTCGTTCTAAAAGTGCCGACAGGAATATGGTAAGAGTCGGCGATGATTTGTGCAAATATCTCAACGCAAACGGAATAAATACAATTCACGACACCGAGATTCACGACGAAAATTATACGGGCGCATACAAACATTCACGAAAGTCCGTTCTTAAATATCTTGAAGAATATCCTACAATTGATATAACTATTGATGTTCACCGTGACGATATAACATATGAAAATAAAACAAAGGTAAAGCCGACTGCAACAATAGCCGGCAAAAAAGCAGCACGAATGATGATAATAGCCGGTGCCGAGTACGGCTCGGTTACAAATTATTCAACTTGGCAGTACAACTTGCGCTTTGTAACAGCCGTTCAAAATGAAGTGAACAATGAATATCCGTCTTTAATGCGCCCTATTCTTTTCGCCGAAAGAAAATATAATATGGATTTGACTCATAATTCGTTTTTGCTTGAAGTCGGAACAGATGCCAACACTTTGGATGAAGCAACATATTCTGCAAGGTTATTTGCAACTGCTCTTTCTAAATTATTAAAGGATGATTATATTGAAAAGTAAAATAAAGGTTATGCTAATTATGATGATGGCAACGGTTACTCTGACATTCGGAATAAGCGTTGCATACTATAACACCTGCCAAAATGCATTTGACGGTGAACCTGTTATTGCGTCATACGAAAACGGAGAATATACTTTCCTCGATTTTAAGATAACCGATAAAGAAATAAAGGATATAAAGCAAAAGCTTGAAAAAGCACTGCCAAACAGCACTATTAATATGTAGGTATATACAAATAGAGTATGTAAATACCTTTTTTGAACTGTTTTAAACTTTTTGACCCTACCTTATTTGGTATGCTATATATAATGTATATAATATATAGTGCAATATGTTGTTGTTAAAGATGTAATGGAACACTCGGCAAGGTGTGAACATTGTCAAAAAAACTGTTGACAAAAGGTAAAGTATTTGGTATTATGTACAAGTCGCAACGAGAGAGCGACAGGCAAAACAGCTCAGAAGAGAGTTTGAGAGTGGTTGAAAAAAGTTTTTTAAAAAACTTGAAAAAAGTACTTGACAAACACAAAGAG
>JBNMGQ010000025.1:0-21644 GCA_050872345.1 Eubacterium sp.
AGAGGGAGCCAAGCCCTTGCTTCCCTCTGACGAGGGAAGTGTCAGCTATGCTGACGATAGGAGAGATAGGCGAACACAGGTCGCCCCTACGAAAGTCTTATCATTTTAGACTATCTATATTAGAAAAATCACCGTAGGGGTGAACTGTGTTCGCCCGAAAATCCCTCCGTCACATCATACCCAAGTTACTACGAAACAGTCCACCGGACTGTTTCTCCCAAATCAGAGATTTGGAGTAACGGTCTCTTTCACTTCGTGAAATTCACTCACCTCCCTTTTCAAAGGAGGCTCAATTCGGTTTAGTGATTATAAACATAATTTATCAAAACATTTCACTATACGAATTTGTCATATTTTTTAGTCTGCAAATCATTGAGTACGAGCCGTCTGCCTGTTTAACAAGCTTGCGCCTGTCCTCAACAACAAGAAAGCGACCCGACTTTGTCCTGACGCTGTAGCGTGAAACGGTTGTGCTTTTGCCCTCGTTAATCTGCTTTTTGATTTGAGCCTCGATAAATTTAGCTTCCCTGTCGCTGACAAAATCGTCAAGCCTACCCTTATGCTCCTCAAAAATATGAGAGCGTGAAAAACCGAGAAATTTAATAAAATCTTCACTGACAATTTGAAGTTGCCAAATGTCCTCTGTATCCGTGCA
This sequence comes from Eubacterium sp., assembly GCA_050872345.1. Lineage (GTDB taxonomy): Bacteria > Bacillota > Clostridia > Oscillospirales > Acutalibacteraceae > Eubacterium_R. Next base: position 656 of record JBNMGQ010000025.1, read on the forward strand.
AAAGATTGGGTCAGGTAGATTTTTAAACATTTCAACGAGCATATCACTCATCTTGTCTGCCTCTTCCTCTGCCTCTTTTATCTGGGTAATATCGGTAATCATTGCGTGGAAAATAGGCGTGTTATCGCTGTCGTATCGCTGAATGGCAGCATTGAATTTGCACCAACGGTACTCGCCCTTGTGGACTATCGTTCTTATCTCCAAATCACATTCGCCGTCGGTTGCCATAGCCTTGCCGATAGCCTGAAAAACTATACTTTTATCATCCGGATGAATAAGCTCGTCAAGCCTGTAACTCTGCTTTTGATAGGTCTGCTTTGTAGTGCCGAAAATCCTGCAAGCACCCTCGTTAAGATACTGTGCTTCGATATGCATATCGCTTGTAACCTTAAACAAACATACGCCACCTGTTACAAGGTCGATAAGGTAATTCATTTCCTTCGCCTGCTTGCGAAGTTGTTGCTGAAGGAGTTGTGATTTTGACACATCGGCAAGAGTCAATTTGCAAAGACTCGACGCTTCATAGTTTTGCCCTGTGCAGTGAATATAGACTTCGTTGCCTCTTTTGTCTATAAACTCAGCATCAAAATAGACATAATGTGAATTTTTCCTACACAAAGCCTTCATAATATCTTCACGGTAAATCGGCTTTATAATATCGTGCAAAAAGAGTTTACCCTGTTTAATTTTTGAAATATGTACGCCTGTAAAATCGCAGAAATGACTGTCGCAATCGACTACTTTAAGTCCGTCTGCTTTATCAACAACGAGGTTCATAAACTCAACCTCGTAAACTTCATCGTCGTTTAAATTATAAATTTCTCTCTCCCCCTTTAGATTAATTTTATGTATCATCCAAAGTGTGTATGAAATACTTTGTCATAACTTTCCAAATAACAATTATAGCATAAATTGTGGTGACAATGAATATGATTTGTAAACTTTTATTAAATTTTGTGATTTTTTTAACATATTTTTTTATATAAAATTATTAATTTACTATATGAAAACGGTTTTCTTTGTGCTAAAATAGAAATGTATATTATATACATCAAGTTTCTTTAAAAAGATGGACAAAGGAGAACAAAAAATATGTCAAATGTTTTTCGTATTTTTGTTGAAAAGAAAAAGGGCAATGACATTGAAGCAGGACAAACTCTTGCCGATTTGCGTAACAATGTAGGCATTACCTCGCTTGAAGATTTGAGAATAATCAATCGTTATTATGCTCAGGGCTTAAGCGAAGAGGAATTTGACCTTGCAGTTAAACAAATTTTGTCTGAGCCTAACCTCGACAATGTTTACACTGAGCTTTCCATACCTGAGGATTACAGGTATTTTGCAACCGAATTTTTGCCGGGTCAATACGACCAAAGAGCCGATTCGGCAGCGCAATGTATTCAGCTTCTCACAGCAGGTGAAAGACCTGAAGTTCAGTATGCTAAAATCATTGCCGTTAAGGGTGACATTACCGACGAAGAATTTGAAAAGATTAAGCATTACATAATTAACCCTGTTGAATCAAGGCTTGCATCTTTTGATATGCCTGACTCACTTGACATTAAATCTGCAGTTCCTGCCGACATTGCAAGGATTGACGGCTTTATCGATATGAGCGACGACGAAATCAAGGCTTATCATCAGTCAATGGGCTTTGCTATGGGCGTTGCCGACCTTTGCTGGGTAAGAGATTATTTTGCTAAGGACGAAAACAGAAATCCAAGCCTTACAGAGCTTAAAGTAATCGACACCTACTGGTCAGACCACTGCCGTCATACTACTTTCGCAACCGAACTTGACGAAATCAAAATTGACGAGGGCAAGTATACCGAAGCTATCAACAAGGCTCTTGAGCAGTATTTTGACATTAGAAAAGAAGTTTACGGCGACAGAGATAAAATTGTTTGCCTTATGGATATGGCTTGTATCGGTACAAAGGTACTCAAAAAGCGTGGCTATGTAACAAACCTTGACGAAAGCGAAGAAATCAACGCTTGCTCAATCGAAGTACCTGTTGTTATCGACGGTAAAGAAGAACAGTGGCTTGTTCAGTTTAAGAACGAAACTCACAACCACCCGACAGAAATCGAGCCTTTCGGTGGCGCTGCTACCTGCCTCGGTGGTGCAATTCGTGACCCACTTTCAGGCAGAGCCTATGTTTATCAGGCTATGCGTGTTACAGGCTCGGGCGACCCTACTACTCCTTTTGAAGAAACACTTGATGCTAAATTACCTCAAAGCAAGATTACTACCGGTGCTGCTGCCGGCTATTCAAGCTACGGCAACCAAATCGGTCTTGCAACAGGTCAGGTTACAGAGCTTTACGACGAAGGCTATGTAGCTAAGAGAATGGAGATTGGTGCTGTTATCGGTGCTTCTCCTAAAGATAATGTTAAAAGAGAATGCCCACAGGACGGCGACATAATCGTTCTTCTCGGTGGTAGAACAGGTCGTGACGGCTGTGGTGGTGCTACCGGTTCATCAAAGGCTCACAACTCATCATCAATCGAAACTTGCGGCGCAGAAGTTCAAAAGGGTAACCCACCTACCGAGCGTAAAATTCAGCGTTTGTTCCGTAAAGCCGAAGTTGCAAAGATGATTAAGCGTTGCAACGACTTTGGCGCAGGTGGCGTATCCGTTGCTATCGGCGAACTTGCAGACGGTCTTAAGATTGACCTTGACAAGGTTCCTAAAAAATATGACGGTCTTGACGGTACGGAACTTGCTATTTCCGAATCTCAGGAAAGAATGGCAGTTGTACTTGACAAGGACGATGTTGATAAATTCATCGCTCTTTCAAACGAAGAAAACCTTGAAGCTACTCCTGTAGCAGTAGTTACAAACGAAAACAGACTTGAAATGACATGGAGAGGTGACAAGATTGTTGACCTCAGCCGTGACTTCCTCAACACCAACGGTGTAACTCAGCACGCAAAGGTTGAAATTACAGCCGTTGACGAAAATAATAATTATAGAAATCAAGTACCTGAAGTACTTTGCGACCTTTCACTTTCAGATGCACTCAAGGCAAACCTTTCTCGTTTGGAAGTTTGCAGCCAAAAAGGTCTTGTTGAAAGATTCGACTCATCAATCGGCGCTGCAACAGTTCTTATGCCTTATGCAGGTAAATATCAGCTTACCCCTGAAGAAGCAATGGTTGCTAAAATTCCACTTCTTGAGGGCGAAACAGACACAGCTACAGTAATGGCTTACGGCTTCATTCCTAAGCTTTCACGCTGGTCACCGTTCCATTCGGCTGCTTTCGCCGTTTCGGAATCACTTGCTAAGCTTGCAGTTGTAGGTTGTGACCCTTCACAGGCAAGGCTCACATTCCAAGAATATTTTGAAAGACTTAACGATGTACCTTCTCGTTGGGGCAAGCCGACAGCAGCACTCCTCGGTGCGCTCACTGCTCAGGTTGGCTACAAATGTCCTTCAATCGGTGGTAAGGACTCAATGAGTGGCAGTTTCAACGACCTCGATGTACCTCCTACTCTCGTTTCATTTGCAGTAGGTATGAGCGAAGCATCTAAGACTGTATCGGCTCAGTTCAAGCGTATCAACTCTACAGTTAAGCTTCTTGAACTTCCTGTTGACGAAGAAACAGGCTTACCTGATTACGACAAAGCTATGGCTCTTATGGTAAGCGTTTACGAAGGTGTAAGAAATGGCAAGATTCTTTCTGCTTCCGTTATTAAAGAAGGTGGCGCTGCTGCCTGCGTTTGCAAAATGGCATTCGGTAACAAGTTCGGCTTCACATTCAGCCAAGGACTTGACAAAGAAACATTGTTTGCACCTAAGGAAGCTTCATTCGTTGTTGAACTTGCAGACGAAAATTCTTACGACGGCGTAGTTCTCGGTAAAACTAACGACAACGGCGTATTCATCATTGACGGTGAAGTACAGACTGTTGACGAGCTTATCGGCGCTTGGTGTGGCAAGCTTGAAAAAGTATTTGCTACCGATTCGGGCAAGAAAGCTAAAATGCCGTACGACATTCCACTTTATAAAGAGCGCTCAATCTTTGTTGCTAAAAACAAGGTTGCAAAGCCAAAAGTATTTGTCCCTGCATTTCCTGGTACCAACTGCGAAGTTGGCTCTGCAAGAGCATTTGAAAAAGCAGGTGCAGAAGCTAACATTCTTGTTGTTAACAACCTTTCATCTTCTGCTATCAACGAAACAATCGACAAAATGGTAGAAGAAATCGAAAAGTCACAAATTATTATGCTTCCGGGTGGTTTCTCAGGTGGTGACGAGCCTGAAGGTTCAGGTAAGTTTATCGCAACAACATGCAGAAATCCTAAGGTTAAGGAAGCTGTTACAAAGCTTCTCAACAACCGTGACGGTTTGATGCTCGGTATCTGCAACGGCTTCCAGGCACTTATCAAGCTCGGTCTTGTACCTTACGGCGAAATCAGAGAAATTAACGAAAACGACCCTACCCTTACATTTAACACAATCGGCAGACATATCTCTTCAATGGCTTACACAAGAGTTACAAGCGTTAAATCACCTTGGTTTAACAGCGTTGTTGCAGGCGATGTATTTGCAGTGCCTATCAGCCACGGCGAAGGCAGATTTGTTGCTAACGACGAAGTAATGAAGAAGCTTATTGAAAACGGTCAGATTGCTACTCAGTATGTCAACATTGACGGTATCCCTGTAAGCGAAATGCCGTTTAACCCTAACGGTTCTGTTTGCGCAGTTGAAGGTATCACCTCACCTGACGGCAGAGTTCTCGGTAAAATGGGCCATGTTGAAAGAAAGGGCGACAATCTTTACGCTAATGTTCCGTTTGAAAAGGATATGAAAATCTTTGAAAGCGGCGTAAACTACTTTAAATAATAATTAATTTAAAAATTTGTAGACGGGAGAACACTGTTCTCCCCTACATTTTTGAAAGGAATACAGATATGAAATATATAGTTGTTTTATACGACGGTATGGCTGACTATCCTGTACCGGCACTCGGTGGCAAAACACCTATGATGTGCGCAAAAAAGCCTAATATGGACTACCTTGCAAAAAGAGCAGAGGTCGGTCTTATCAAAACAGTGGCAGACGGTTTAAAGCCGGGTTCTGATGTAGCAAATATGAGTGTTTTAGGCTTTGACCCTATGAAGTATTACACCGGCAGAAGCCCACTTGAAGCTGCATCTATCGGTATCGATATGAAGCCGACGGATGTGTCACTTCGTACAAATCTCGTTACTCTTTCCGAGGACGACCTTCCATACGAACAAAAGACTATTGAGGATTACTGCGCCGACGATATTTCAAGCGAAGAAGCAGAAATTCTTATCAAATATATTGACGAAAAGCTCGGCAACGACGAGTTCAAGTTTTATCCGGGCGTTTCTTACCGTCACTGCCTTATTTGGAATAACGGCACAACCGACCTCGGCAAGATGACACCTCCTCACGACATTACAGGCAAGGTTATCACCGATTATCTTTCAACAAGTGAAAATGCAAAACCACTTATCGAAATGATGAAAAAGAGCTACGATTTGCTCAAGGACCACCCTGTTAATATTGCAAGAAAGAAAGCAGGCAAAAGACCGGCTAACTCAATTTGGCTTTGGGGCGAAGGCAAGCGTCCTGCCCTTTCACCGTTTGAGGAAATCTACGGTATCAAGGGCGCAGTAGTTTCTGCCGTTGACCTTATCAAGGGTATCGGTGGTTGTGCTAAAATGGAAGTTGCAGAGGTTGAAGGTGCAACAGGATATATTGACACTAACTTTGAGGGCAAAGCTAAAGCTGCGCTTGACTGCTTGGAGAGAAACGACCTTGTTTACATTCACTTTGAAGCTCCTGACGAATGTGGCCACAGAAACGAGCCTGAAAACAAGGTAAGAGCAATTGAGCTTATCGACGAAAGAGTTCTTCCTATTCTTTTCGACGGTCTTAAGAAATATGACGACTATAAGATTATGATTTTACCTGACCACCCGACACCTATCGTTACCCGTACTCACGCAAGTGACCCGGTACCGTATCTCATTTATCATAAGAATAATGAGATTGACGGTGTTGACACAATCAATGAAGAAACAGCTAAGCAAACCGGCAACTACATTGAACACGGTCCATCTATTATGAATCACTTTTTGAAAGATTGATAAATCATATAAAAATCATTCACCTATTGCTTATACAAAATCTGACGCACAACTGTACGACAGATTTTGAAAGGAGGAGCAACGAAGTGAATGAGGGATGAATTTCAAATCATATATTAAAGAAATTCGTCACGAATTATACGAAGTTTGTGACGACTCAGGGGAAATATTATATTATTATGAAACAAGGAACTATATGTGTGCAGGGGGCATACCGTCCGAAAAACGGTGAACCGAGAGTTCTTCCTATTGTCCAAAGCACAACTTACAAATACGAATCAAGCGAGGAAATGGGTGACCTCTTTGATTTGAAAAAGAGTGGATATTTCTACTCACGACTTCAAAACCCGACTAACGACAAGGTAGCCGAAAAAATCACTATGCTTGAAGGTGGCGTGGCAGGTATGCTTACCTCGAGTGGGCAATCGGCTAACTTTTACGCTGTGCTCAACATTGCAGGCGCAGGCGACCATATCGTAAGCTCGACTGCTATTTACGGTGGCACATTCAACCTTTTCAATGTAACACTTCGCAAGCTCGGTATCGACTTCACTTTTGTAAGCCCTGACGCTACAGAGGAAGAAATTCAAGCTGCGTTCAAGCCTAATACAAAGGCAGTTTTCGGCGAAACTATTTCTAACCCAAGCCTTGATATTCTCGACATTGAACGCTTTGCAAAGGTTGCACATAAAAACGGCGTGCCACTCATAGTTGACAACACTTTTGCAACTCCGATTAATTGCAGACCTTTTGAATGGGGCGTTGACATTGTTACCCATTCAACAACAAAGTATATGGAAGGTCACGCTTCAACAGTCGGTGGTGCTATTATTGACAGTGGCAATTTTGACTGGACTCAAAACGATAAGTTTTTGGGTCTTACAACTCCTGACGAAAGCTATCACGGTATAACTTATACCGACACTTTCGGCAAGGGTGCATACATTACAAAAGCAACAGTTCAGCTTATGCGTGACCTCGGTTCTATGCCGTCACCTCACGATGCATTTTTGCTCAATGTAGGCTTGGAGTCACTTCACCTTCGTGTTGCTCGTCACTGCGAAAATGCTAAGAAGGTTGCCGAATATCTCAGCAATCACGACAAAATCACTTGGGTCAACTGCCCTATGCTTGAAAGCGACAAGCAGTACACTAAGGCGCAAAAATATATGCCAAACGGTACTTGTGGCGTAGTAAGCTTCGGTATCAAGGGTGGCAGAGAGGCTGCAACGAAGTTTATGGATTCGCTTAAACTTGCTGCAATCGTTACTCATGTGGCAGATGCAAGAAGCTGTTGCCTTCACCCTGCTTCAACTACTCACCGTCAGCTCACCGACGCTCAGCTTGAAGAGTGTGGCGTAAGCGCCGACCTCGTTCGCTTTAGCTGTGGTATTGAGGACTGTGAGGACATTATTGCCGATATTGAGCAGGCACTTGCACAAATCTAACTAAAAGGAGTGAGAGTATGAGCGAAAAAGAAAATAAAGAATTGCAAAATGCGAATGAAGTTAAACATTCACACACCCATACTCATTCACACGCACACACTAAAGAGGTTACCAACCGTCTTGCCCGTGCAATAGGTCATTTGCAAAAGGTTAAGCAAATGGTGGAAAACGGCGACGATTGCTCGGATGTACTCATTCAGCTTGCAGCAGTTAAATCTGCGCTCAACAACACCGGCAAGGTAATACTCAAGGACCACCTTGACCACTGCATTGTCCACGCTGTTGAGGAAGGTAACACGGAAATGCTTGAAGAACTTAACGAAGCAATAGATAAGTTCATCAAATAATCAATCTTTCGTAGGGCAGGGGCTTGCTCCTGCCTATAAAAGTAAAAAATACATTTGACATTTAATGCTCGTTAGAATATAATAGACTTACAAACAATTTCAGGGCGAGGCGTAATTCCTCACCGGCAGTAAAGTCTGCGAACCACTACGGTGGCTGAAACGGTGCAATTCCGTTACCGACGGTTAAAGTCCGGATGAGAGAAAATGTTTGGTAGGCAAATTTATAATATCATTGCCACCATAGGTCAAAGCATTTACGCCCCAACAGTATTGTTGGGGCTTCTCTTTTGCCCAAAAGGAGAAAATTATGAAATCGAACACAAACAAAAAAATCAGGCTAATCACAGGCACGGCTATGCTTACTGCCGTTGCAGTCGGACTGCAATACATTGAAATTGCAATACCGATTATGCCAAGCTTTATCAAGCTCGACTTTTCCGATTTGCCGGAGTTTATCGGCGCATTTGCTTACGGTCCTGTTGCCGGTGTACTTATTGCCCTTTTGAAAAACCTTATCCATATGGCAGTAAGCCAAAGTGGATTTGTCGGCGAACTGTCAAACTTTTTACTCGGTGCAACTTTTGCGCTGACTGCCGGACTTATTTATAAGCATAAAAAAACAAAATGCGAAGCAATGCTTGCAGGTGTCATCGCTTCACTCGTTATGGCAGTAGTTTGCGTACCACTCAACTACTTTGTGATTTATCCACTTTATTATAATGTTTTAGGCTTTCCCGAAGTTGCCGTGCTTCAGATGTATCAACTCATTTTGCCTAAGACTAAAAATATTTTGCAGGCACTTTTGATTTTCAACCTCCCTTTCACTTTTGTAAAAGGACTCATCAGCGCAGTTGTTTCAATGCTTATCTATAAACCCCTTTCACCGGTGCTTAAAGGTAAATAAAATATGGTATCAAAAAAGGCTTTCCGTAGTGGAAAGCCTTTTTTGTTTAATTAACATTAATATCGCCGGTGTCGGTTGAAAGGGAAAGGGTCACGCTTGACTGTTCGTCACTGCCGATTACATCGGTGTCGCCCATATCGGTTTCATATTCTATTTTTACACCTTTTGCGTTATTGATTTTAATATCGCCCGTATCCGTTTCGACGCTTGAATTACTGCTCGGCTCGGCATTTTTAATAGCAATATCGCCCATATCCGTGCTTATGTCAAATTTGCCGATAAGGCTTTTTGCCTTAATGTCACCTGTTGAAATATTGACCTTAAGATTTGACGAGCACGGCGCATTAAAATTAATGTCACCTACATCGGAGTCAATATCAATAGGATAGTTAAAACCTTGTGGAACAAACACAACAAGCCTTATACTGCTGAAATTCAAGCCTTTAAAAAGTGACTTTTTGTCAAGAGTGATTCTACCTCGTGTTTCGTTAATCTTAAGTTCCCTATCCTTAATTTTAGCTTCGATTATATTGCCTTTTTTCGCATATGCAACAACCTTGACTTCGTTATTATCGCTTTGCTCAAACGAAATGTCTGCCCAGGAGGTATCGATTTTCAAAGAGTTAAAATCGGTCAAAGGATAGCTTTGCTCAAAAATCACATTTTGAGTTAATTCATATTTATTATTATTGCTTTTGTCAATTTTATCAAAAATCCTACTGCCACCTGCAATAACGAACGACATTACGCCGATTAAAAAAAGAGCAAGCGCAGTTAAAACGGAAATAAGCGCAATAATCACTTTTTTACTTTTATTCATCAACCTCAACTCCTTTAAGTGAAAAAATCAACTTGACAATTTGGCAGGCTATTGCGTACACAATCCAAAGTATCCAAGTGATATACCAAGCGCCTGTTAAAAAGCTGACAACAAGATAAATTACAAGAACTACACCTGACATAACACTGCATATTTTTTTATACAAATCATTTTGTGGTGTGTCATTTTTTTGCGCTTTGTCAAACTTCGGTTTTGACACGGCACCGAAAACTATCATTGCAGTAGCTGTGGCTATCATAACAAAAAATGTAACTATCATCAGAGTACTGCTTTTGAGCACGATAAAAGGAATAACGGATAAAATATAAATACAAATTGCGCATGAAAGCAAGATTGCAAAGCGCTTTTTGTACCTGTGCCTGATTTCAAACTTTTCTTTGTCCGACATTTCATCGTTATTCTCAATTGTCATATTATCGCTATGCTCCACCTCTTCTTCGCCGAAAAGTTCATTTACGCTGACATTATAAAGCTTGCTGATAGGTACGATTTTATCAAAATCAGGAGTCGTTTGGTCGCCCTCCCATTTAGATACCGTTTGCCTTGTGACTCCTAAAGCTTCGGCAACATTTTCCTGCGAAAGACCTGCCTTTTTTCGCATATCATATAATTTTTGACCTAATGTCATTTGCATCACCTCTTCGCTTAATATACCATATCAAAGCCTTTTTGCCTATCAATTTTCGTTGGAAATTTGTCAACTGAAGTTAACATTTAGATAAAATCGGCTGTTTTAAGCCGAATTTTAAGATTTAATAGACAGCAATACAGAAAAAACGGCTCGGATTTTCCGAACCGTTTTCTTTTATCTATTATTTATTTGCAAGTGGGAAAGATACTTTCGCTTTGAACAGGTCGCCGTCGATTGAAAGAGTAAGCGTTCCGTTTTGAACCTTGCAAAGCTCCTTAGCAATTGAAAGACCTAAACCGTTGCCTTCAGCCTTGCCACGAGATTTGTCGCCACGGACAAATCGTTCGGTAAGTTCATCAGGCGTAATGTCAAGTTCTTCGGCAGAAATATTTTTGATTTCAAAAATACCCTGACCGTTTTCCTCATAAACACTGACATAAACACGGGAGCCACGGGCACTGTACTTGCGTGCATTTGAAAGCAGATTTTCAATAACTCTGAATGTTTTGGCACCGTCGGCAGTAACCATAACAGGCTTTTCACCCTGCTTAACAACAAGATTAAGATTATTCTTTTCAAAATCGGACTGAACATCAACAGTCGATTGCAAGCAAAGTTCCGACAAATTCATAGGCGCAAGATTTACGCTGACATTACCGCTTGTAACCTTCGACGCTTCAACCAAATCATCGATAAGCCTTTTAAGCTTAGCACCCTTTTCGTCAAGAACGGCAATATATTCGTTTGCCTTAGGGTCGTTGATGTCGCAATTTTTAAGCAGGTCAACATAAGTTATGATTGAAGTAAGAGGAGTTTTTAAATCGTGGGAAACATTCGTAATAAGCTCTGCACGGAGTCTCTCGTCTTTAACTGCCTTGCTGATTGCATTTTGAAGTTCGGCATTAGTATATTTCATACTGTTTGCAAGAATCTTAAGCGACTGAGGAAGTGACGCGATATCCTTAGCATAGTCCTGATGAGCAGATGCACAGTAGATAATTTCGTCAAGAGATTTGAAATAGAGGCAAACTTTTCTTAAAGCCAATGTATTTGCGACCATATCAAGGACGATAAAGATAAAGCCGAAAGCAGGATTATCCGTTGCAAAGAAAAATACAATAATCATCATTAAGCCGATATTGCCTGCAAAAAATGCAAGAGAAAGCAAAATGACATTTCGTACAAATACCTTTGGCTTATACGCATAAAGCTTGAATGAGCCGAAAAGCTTTTTATTAAACCTATGAATAAGTCTGACAATAAATCTAAAAATGCGATAAATCACAAATCCGAGCCAATAAAGGAGCAAGTGCTTATAAAACTTCTTGCCGCTCTTTGAGTACCTTGAAACAGAACAGCAAAGCTCAAACAAAAGTAACCAGCCCACTGCAATTACACCCACAAGTATCCAAGCAAGCATTGAAAAGCTTTTTAGCTCATCACACAAGGTGAAGAAAAGCACACCGAGTCCAAAACCTGAGCCACCGACTATACCAAGTTGAAGTTCAAACGGAATATAGTCAACGAACGAAAGCTTAGCAAGGCTGCCATCTTCATACCTGCCGGTAAGCTTGAAATAGTAAAACGCAAGTATAATTGACACAACAAGCAAAACTACGGTAGCAGGAATAACGATCGTTTTCATATTGTCTATATCGGCAGACACAGAGCAAAACTGACGATAATACTCATAAGTATTATGTGCATTCGGATTATTGTTTGCCGTATCGATATAGGCGTAAAGCTTGTAATCTTTTGCTTTAAAATCGGCATAACCCGATGATTCCATAATATAATCAAGCGTTTCTTTTGAAATACCTAAACCACCGGCACTTGCCACGCCATTTTCAATCTTAAAGCTGTCAGCCTTAGCCATAATTTCGTCAGGCGTTAAATCGGTAGTTTTGTAAACGACCTTGCCGTTCTTTTCAACACGGTACATTAAACCGTCTTGCGAATATTCTGACTGCTCGTCATCATTGTTATAGGTATCAAGAGCCTCTGAAGCGAATTGGTAATACTGCCTTTCAATATCACCTCTAAGAATCTTTTCATAATTTTTCATTGTTATGTTTGAGGGAAGAATATAATAAAAACTTCCACGATTGTAATATATGCCTTTGACATTAATCTCACTGTCAAATTCAGTATCTTCTATTATGTATGACACAGTCTCGTCGTCACCGTCAAGGTCATAATAAGAATTGTCAATCTGGCTTATAATTTGTTTTTCAACATCGTCGCAAACCGATTTTTTCTGTTCTTCAAGTATTGTTTTAAGCTTAGCTTTATCCTTATGAGCATCGTTTACACCTTCTCTGAGTCCCATGCTTAAATTCCAACGGACATCTTCCATATCGGTATAATTTGCCGTCTTGCCGTTTTGGTAAACGCTGATTTGAGTAAGCACTATACCGATAGTGAGCATAATAGACGATACGCCCATAACAAACGCCAGCAAAACGCATAAAACCTTGCTTAAATAAGAATACTTAAATTTTTTCACATTTGTATCCAAGACCGTACACCACCTTTATATATTTCGGGTCTTTTGGGTTAATTTCAATTTTTTCACGGATATTACGGATATGCACGGTAACTGTTTTTTCACTTGTAAAGCTTGGCTCGTTCCACACTGCCTCATAAATTTGAGAAGATGAAAGAACCCTGCCCATATTCGTCATAAGATATTCCATAATCTTATATTCAATAGGGGTAACCTTGACATTTTCGCCGTCAACGCAAAGGGTTTTAGCGTCAGTGTCGAGCACCAAGCCACCTGTTACAAGCTGTGACGGAGTTTGAACCATACTGCCGAGATTGACATATCGCCTGATTTGCGACTTAACTCTTGCAACAAGCTCAAGTGGATTAAACGGCTTTGTCACATAGTCGTCGGCACCGAAACCGAGACCTGTAATTTTGTCCGTATCTTCACTCTTTGCCGAAAGAAGAATGATAGGAAAGTTATACTTTTCCCTAATCTTCAGCGTTGCTTTGAGTCCGTCGAGTCGTGGCATCATAATGTCAAGCACAACGCAGTGAACCTCGCTTTTTTGAATTTTTTCAAGTGCGTCCTGACCGTCAACGGCTGTAATCACATTATAGCCTGCGTTATCAAGATAGATTCTGAGCGATTCGAGGATAGCCTCGTCATCGTCACAAACAAGTACATTTTGCATATCATATTCTCCGTTAAAATTTATTACCCATCCGATGATTATATTAAACAACAAATAATCAAAAGTGAGTGAAAGAAAAAATAAAGATTTGGTAAAGGTTGGATATTAAGGCTCCTTTGTGTAAAGGGAGCTGTCAGCTTTGCTGACTGAGGGATTGATAGGCGAACACAGTTCGCCCCTACGAAAGTCTTGTCATTTTAGACTTTCTAAATCAAAAAAATAGAGTTGCACAGCCCAAGCCATACAACTCTATTTTAACTTATAGACTATGCAAAGTCAATTTATGAACTATTTATATTGCATTGTTTTTGACTCTGCGTTAATGAAGTTTACAAAATAGTGGTCTATCTTGGAATACTTCGACGATTTCTTAATAACAGCAAAGTCCTTAGCATTGACAATACCATTATTATCGGCGTCAAATACCACAAGTGGAACATTAAGCGAATCACCCGTTGAACCGGTAGTTACTGTTACATTTCTTTCAAGAGCTCCGTTACCCTTAAAGGTAAGAGTATAAGTGTTGTTTGGAGAAAGTGCAAGGGTAGCCGAACCGTTTGAATCACTTGTTGTTTTCTTGATACCGTCAACATAAATGTCAACGCCACCCCAAGAAACTTTACCACTTGTCATATCCTTGTTTTCAAGAACGGTTGTATTAATTGTGTACTCAACATCAAGTGGTGTACCACAAATTTCAAACTTATTAAGACCGGTGTTACCCTTATTAAGTGTAGCGTCATCAAGTTCTGTACCGTCAACGGTTTCACCACCGTTGATAAACACAAGGATATAAATAGTATCCTGATTGTTGCAATCCTCAGGCAAAGCGAAGTTTGAATATGTTTCAACCGTGCTGTCGGATGCGTCGTTGCTTATTGCTCTTACATTTGAATTTGGAATGTAAGTAAAGGTTCTCAAATCCTTACTGTAAGCAAGTCCCCAGTCACGAGGACCCTTGTTTGAACTGAGCTGTTCAAGTGAAAGGGTAAGGTTCCTATAACCTGCTGTTGAAACAGAGAATAACCAATAGCCGTTACCACTCGGTGCATTAAGCTTCTTGGTAGAAGTAAACTTATTTGTATCGGAATATGATGCCTTAACGCCGTATGTACCCGAATAGCTTAAGGTTGTACCGTTGAGTGACACTTTACCGTTAGGAAGCATCATCATAAGACCTGTAGCGCCACTTGTATTACCTGCTGCTGTTGAATTGAGCTGAGCGTAATTGTTGAAAGGTCTTGTAGTTGAATTATAGTTAAACTCAACTATGCTGTCGCCTTTATAATAATATGTTTGAAAATTAACGAGTGAAGTGTCCTCGTCCTCTTCAACCCAAACGGCTACATTGTAAGGCTCTTGCTTACCCTTATCAAAGCCCTTAGCATCGGAAAGTTTAATGCCTGACTGTGGATAAGCGCCAGAAAGTACAACAGTACCGTCATTAGTCATTACTGCATATTTCATCTGTGCATTGTCAGGGCTTACATAATTAATTACGCCCTTAGCGCCGAAGTAAGCTGTTGACTTATTTGTATATGGCATTTTGTAATCGCCGTTATCGTCACCGGCAATGATTACATTGTTAACATAAAGGTTACCCTTTGATGCATTTGAATGAAGCTTATCGCCCGAATGAGTAAGATTTTCCGTAGTGGCAAGACGGATATAAACAACCTTTTGGTTACTGCAAGCTTCAGGAAGGGTCGCATTTACAAATACTTTTTCAAGCACACCGTTTGCAGGAAGCACTACATTACTCTTAACATTATAATAAGTTTCACCGTTCAAGCTGTACTGAAGAGTGATACTGTTAGGACCTTGATTTGTAGTATACGCCTTACAGCTGAAGTTGATATTTTCAAAACCTGCTGTAGCAACCTTATAAGTAAAGCCTGAATCTTCACTCCACAAAGCACCGTCGTCAGGAGCAACCGTGAACGATTTATTTTTATCATTCCAAAGTGGAACATACTGACTGCTATCATCTGCACAAGCAGTCATTTTACCACTTTGACCGTAAACACCACTGCTTGATGCCACTGCACCCAAAAGAACATTTTGGCTGTAAGTGTCATAAGTAAATGAGTTAATATTTGTACCACCGAAGGTTACTGTTTTAGTAACGGTTTCGCTCTTAATATCGTTAAAGCTTGCCCAAGTTTTGATAACGGCAGTGTCGCCAAGCTTAGCAGTTTTGGCATTAAATGCATAAAATTCACCACTGTAAAGAGTAGGCTCGCTGTCATTTACAGTATAGTAAATATCTGCGCCACCGTTATTGTCTGCAATAGTAATTGCGTTGTCGTTATAAACAATACCGTTGTCGGTTGTTGTTACTGTAGGCTCATAAAGAGAAGTGATAATGCTCAGTGAATTACCTGTAATCTTAATATTATTAACAGAAGCGTCACCACTTACCTGACCTACAATTGTATTAACACCGTTGAACGCAATATCCTTTGATACAACCATACGGATATGAACACTCTTTTGGTTATTGCAAGAGTCAGGCAATGTTACATTGTCAAATGCCTGCTCCATAGTTTTGTTGGCAGTAATAGCATAATCCGAATTTGAAATATCGGTATAAGTTACACCGTCAAGGCTGTATTGAAGCTTCCAGTTGCACGGACCTTTCTTAGTTGTGCCAAGCTTTGCGCTGAATTTAATATTTTCATATCCTGCTGTTGAAATTACAGTTTCAAAATAAGGATATTCACCCCAAGCAAGTGCGTCCGATTTTGATGTACCCATAACCGGCGACTGGTCAGAAGCAACGGATGTGCTGTCATTCTTATACAAATCGGCAGTGCCAGACCATTTAATCTTAGCGCTGTCCTTAGCATTTACGCTTGCATAAAGCTTAGAAGTGCTTTGGTTAAGACCACCTGTTGCAAGAAAAGAATTATCGGCATCACCGACTAAACCTGCTTCGTTTGCAGTAAAGTCATAATCCCAAGCGGCAATCGACTTTGTCATAGTTTCAGGCTTTTCACCGGCTAAAACTTCGCACGCATTTGAAGTTAACGAACCTGTTGCGTTTACTCCGTCACCTGTTATTGTAACCGTAATTAACGAACCTGCATCACCTTCGCTTGTAACATATGTTGAAGAAGTTGCACCGTCAATAGGCGAACCGTCCTTGTTCCACTGATATGTGATTGAAGAGTCAATGCTCTTGCCTGTAAGGTTATTTTTAATATCAACTTTAAGTTCGGTATTTTTATATGCAGTGTTGCTGATTGAAGCTGTATAAGTCGAATTAATTTCGGCAGGGATAATCTTAAATGTTTTGCTTACACTGCCCGAATAGATACCTGCGCCTGTAATAGTCACGGTAGCAGTGCCGACATTCACATTATTTTCATAGCTTAATGTGTAGTCAACACCTTTTTCAAGTGTTTTACTGCCCTGACCGGTTACGAAAATTTCAACACTCGGTTCAGGATTAAGCTGTTCGCCTGTATAAATTTGGTTGTTGATAACGCCGACATTTGCGCCTGAAATATCAGTTTTATCAATCTGTGAGTCAATCCAAGTCTGTCTTTCGCTCACCCAGTTGTTAAAGATTGTTTTGTAGTTATCAGCGTCATAATTATCGGAATTGATATTATAACGAAGATTGTTCATATAGCCACTCTTGGCTACCTTGTCAACATATCGGTCAATCGAAAGAAGCTTGCCTGTTTTGTCAACTTTTTTACCGAGAAGAACATCAACGGCAGGGGTAATAGTTGTGTACCAGCTTTTTTCTGCCATCTGCCAAAAGTCGGTACAATTATTGGCAAGCGCACCGTAAAAGCTTAACGGTGACTCGGTATCTTTTGTATAAGTTGTTGAGCTGTCGTCACATCTCCAACGGTAAATTCTTGTATTCTTAGTATACCAACCGTCGGACGAAGTCCAACTTTGTCCCCATCTTGAGCCGTTTCTGTCGGCACCGAGTGAGTTATCCATATCCCACATAGGGCCTGCATAAAGCTTAGAGTCGACTGCGTCCGATTCCTTATAAAAATAAGTTGAAGAAGCAGATGAGTCCATATTTTTGAAAAATTCCTGAGTCCAGTAGTAAATTACTGCCGAATCGGCGTCAAGAAGGTCGCTCCACCTTTTGCCCTGATACTGAGTTGCAGGTGCAGGGTTTGTAACACTCTTTGAACCGTAAGCAAGTGTAAGGTTTGAAAGAGATGAACAGTTTGTGGTAGTCGACTTGTTTGGAACTACGCCACCGTTATAAACGGATGAGCCGAGAGCGTAAAGCAAATCATAGCTGTATTTAACCATATTTTGGCTTGCGTAATCGCAATTTTTAAGCACCCAGCCTTGACGGTTATAACCACAAAAACCTGCATTTTCCGTTACCCAACGGTTACTTATTTCAAGCTCATAAAGGTAACCACCCGTGTAGTCGCTTGGGTCTTTAAGGTTTGAATACCTGTAAGCACCGACTGTGTGACCGGTATATTTTGAAATAGTCGGAGCGTTGGCAGTATTAACAGCAGTATTGCTCAAATCGGCAGGAATCGTTGCACCTGTTGTTGAGTCAACAGTACCGTTTGCTATTTCCAAGCTCTCATAAGCATCTGAAATATCAAGCCTGTTTGATTTAATCTCAACCTTTTCTGCAAGGTTATATGCGCCGAGATATTGACCGTTAACGAAAAGGTCAACCGGCTTTGAATGAGGTTGATACTTTATACCGATATAATCTGCAAAATCGTATGTAAGCTCATCCTTGATAAGTGAGTTATCCATTGCGTTTGCAAGAAGGCACCACTTTTTAGCAGCAGCCATATTCAAAAGCGAAGTTGATTTGTTAAGCTTAATGTTATAAGGCTTTTTCAAATCGGTTGACCATGTACCGTTGCCACGGCCCGACATTTTATCCATAATGCCGTTATAATCAACCGTACCGTCAGGTTTAACTACCATAATGGAGCCTGATTCCCATGCGCTTTTATCTTCACTTCCGTTAATTGCCGAAAGCGAACCCGACTGAGTATCAATGTAAATTGTACCTACTTCGCCACTTTTAAGCGCAGTGACATCATACGAAGTTGAATTGATAGTAAATTTATATTTTTTTGCCACTCCACCCTCGTTAATTTCTGCGAGAGCATCGGTAGGCACACCGGAGGTAAGCTCTTTATCATCAATTGAAGCAGTACCTTCAAACCAAAACTTTAAAGCAGACAAATCTGCATTTGACGGCAAAAAGAGGTAATAGTTAGCAGAACTGCCACCACCGATAATCGACGATGAACCGGAGCTTGAACTTCTCTTATAAGGCTTAATACCACCCAAAGAAGCAAGCTTGTTACCCGAGTTAAAATTAGTAATAGCGCTTTGGCTCAAAACACCTTGTGGGTCAGCCCAAATGTCAAGGCCTGAACCTTCAAGTGTAACGGCATCTTCGGCAGCCGAAGCAATGCTTGGAACTGCAACCAAGGTTGTCATTATCATAACAACAGCAAGGAAAAGAGCCAAAACCTTTTTAAAATTCTTTTTCATAACTTATCTCCTGTTCATTAAACGCTTGCAGTGATTTTCGCAATACCGGCTTTGCCCGTAAACGAAACTTTTTGACTATCGTACCCTTTTGAGGATACTGTATATTCTTTACTTGTGTCAATGCTCGGCGAAGAATATAAAAATTTAATGCATTTTTGACTTGATTCGGCGCTGACGCCACTGCCCTTTATCGCAAAGCTGATTGCCTTTTTAGCTTCTTCACTGCCTGCTGCCTTTACACTTTTGCACACAATTGAAGCTTGCGACGAGGTCTTTTGCTTTGAACTTACCGACTTGAGCGTGGTAATATTTTTGCCCATTGCAGTTACCGTACCACCGTCGATTTTAAATGTATGGTCTTCCTTTTTAATGCAATCGTCGGCTTTTATACCCTTTTTGCCGTCGTTTAAGTCTTTCTGATTATTTACTCTGCGCACCTTAAGGCAAGATTTTTGAAGCGCCTCAACAGTCACATTACCATCTGTAATAATGATAGCGTCGTCGCTGTCAATTCCGTCACTTGCCGATGATTTAATCGTTGTTGTACCACCGGTTGAATTAAATTCTTCGCACCTTATTCCGTCGCCGTTTGAATGGATTGTAAGACTTCCGCTTTCAACATTAACCTTTGAGTAGCAAAAAATACCTCTTTTACTGCCACCACCCGATGACGGAGACGAACTTAACGGTGTAGTAAGCGTTGCATCTACATTTTTAAAAGTAATACTCTTTGTTGATGCAATTGCGTTGTTATTATTTTTTTGTGATTCAAACGAAACCTTGCCGCTACCTTTGATTGTAAGCTTTGATTCGTTATAAAGCACACCGGAAATCACATTTGCACTTGTTGAAAAACTTGAAGATGTATTTGTCGGAAACGAAAGGCTTACATTAGGAGCCTTATCCTTTTTTGAAACATCCTTCATAGCGTCCTGAAGCGCATTGTCCGTATCGCCTGCGCCCGAAGTACCCGAGGAAACATCGGCTTCGATAAAGCTTCTGTCGTCGTCGATACTTGTATCGATAATTTGAATTGCGTTTGCATTTTGCGTTGCGATATTAACATTTTCTATTCTAATGTCTGCCGATTCCGTATTTTTAAGCTTAACTACAATTTGACCGTGCCAAACATCGGTATCGGACTTAATCGTATAATCACCCGGTGAATCAATCGTAATTTTGCCGTAGCCGGATGAGTCGATGCTTACCTTACTGTTTGTACATTTTGCATTGCCGTTTTTTTCAAGGGTGACAATTGTTTCCTTTGCTTCGGTTGTTGTCACCTTTGTTGTGGTTTCAACTTTAGCAGTCGTTTTTGAATCCGACTTACCCTGCACCTTTTCCATCTGATTGTTTGACAAATTTGCAGACTTAGCATTTGACTTTTTTGAGGATTTAGCAGAATTTTTAGGCGTCGATTTGCCTGACGCTTTTTTAGTTGTAGTTTTTGAAGCGTTTGCAGAAGCCTGCGCCTTGCTTGTCTTTTTACTTGATTTAGCTTGAGAAGCCTTCGTGGCAGCGTCATTTTTCTTTGTAACAACCTTTGTTACTACCTTCGTTTCGCCCTTGGCATTTGTAACAACCTCGCTCTCAATTTCCGTTTGAGGCTCGCCGTCTTTACCGTTTTGCACCTGCGAAGCAGTCGTTGCCGTTGCTTCTTTAACATTTTCTTTGTTGTTTTGAGAGCAAGCCGTAAACGAAGCCGTTATCATTCCTGCTGCCAAAATTACTACCATTGCTTTTTTTAAATTCATTTGCCACAACCCCTATATATAGCCAAATTAACCATACTTACACAATATTTTGATAAATAAAAAACATATAAAAAAATGAGTTAAGGGAACGCACAAATTCTGCGTTCCCTATTTTTGATTTTACTGGAAATGGAAGCTCCTTACGCTTTCAGGCTCGGATACCATAATTTTAAGATTACCGTTCATTACTCTTAAATCATCAATCATTTGACGAATTTGCTTTTCGTCTTTCATATCGATAGCAAA